>JAFSOQ010000114.1 GCA_017446845.1 Selenomonadaceae bacterium
CCGGGTGTGTCTCGATTCTTTCTTTTCATCTCTTTTTCTCTCCTATATCAAAAAAATGGATTGTGCTCTCTTACTTACACAATCCATTTTACACTACCCGCCGCCCGCTTTGTCACCTTGCGAAAACTGGAATTTACCGCCTCAATCGCATTTATCGTGTACATTATCTTGCGAACCGCAGACGGATAGTCAAAAAAGTTGTTCGACGTAGGCAAAGCATCTTTTTCAATGTCCGCTTGCTCAATAAAAGTTTTTTTCGGGTTATTTTTAGCTTGTGTAGAATGGTATAGCACAAAGCAGATACTTTAACCGGCAGATTTAATTGCTCAAGTCAGGAACTTCTTCTATTTTATGCTTTATCAGCTCAAGCATATCATCGGAAAACAGAGGTTTTCTGCCGCGTTTGGCGGTTTGAAGAGCTAAAGACCCGCTATTTGAGCGGCGAGTCTGTAGACTGTACTTTGAGCCACTCCAAACATGAGGGCAACGGAAGCTATATCTTTTGTTTTTTCATATGCAGCTACTAATCTCTCACGGGAATCTTCACTTAAAATTTTTTTACTCATATTTTTTCACCCGTTTTTTATTGTAACTGTTTTTATCATTTTTTTCATTATTGATATTTCATGGAATTGCTATAGAAGCAAAAGTTCTTTTAAACAGGTAATAAACCTCGCGCCGTTTAACGCGAGTCCTGTCACAATCTTCGCCTGCAGATATGGAATAAATCGCCGTTGGTGGCAAATCACATGCGCTACACTCACAGATGACGCAGAAGTTCCGCTGAAAATCAAACAAGACTTTGGAGCAACTGATTGAGGCGATAAAATGCATTTAATTTGTAGACTGCGTGAGAATTTTTCGGAAATAAACTCGGCTTGACTGTACGCAGTTTGGCGTTATAATCATGTTTATTTTTTTGGAATTTTTAATTCTTCCTTAATGACAAAGCCGAAAAAACTTTGTAGAATTATTGCAACAAAGGTATTCGAGGGAGGGATTGACAATGCCGCTTATTTGTCGGCGGCTTGTTGATAATCTTCCCGGTAAAAGAACCGGCTTAAAGAATTGTTCTTGGAATGTAATATTTTTGGGGAGGCGCAGAGATGAAAATTGCCGCCAAAATTTTGGCAGGGTTCGCAATTATAATTCTCTTTTCGAGTACGGTCGAAGCGGCAAGACACATTAAACCGCCGTTCGTTCGCCGAACGTTTTTACCGCCGATGAGAACTCCGCAAAAAGAATATTTTCCACGCCAACCTTTCCGCCCAAAGCCGCATTATTTGCCGCGTGTCCCAAAGCCGACATACGACAACCGCGGCGGCAGAAGAAAAAATTTCGGTCCGCCCCAAGCTCCACACAGATAATTTCAACAAGGAATGAACTCGAATGAGAAGGTTAGCGAAAAATTTAATATTGGCGACGGCAACAGTCAGCGCAGTATTTTTCGTTGACCTTTCAACCGCCGAAGCTGAAAATTCTTTTTATGAAGAACCCTGCATAGAAAAAAATTGTCCGCTGTCAACGGACGTACAATATTATTATTTAGATTTTTGGGGAAAGTTCCGCGATACGGTCATGCCCAGACCCGACGAGCCGCAAAATAATAATCCGCCCAAAGAAATGAAGCGACCGCCGCCTGCTCAAAGACCGTCACCTGAACGAAACACACCGGCTCCGCGTAAAACTGAACATCACTAAAAAATTAATCTTTCCAACCGGAAGTCGTAACGTCTTTAATTTTAAAATTGCGTTGAACACTGCCAAAGCCGGATTTAACACGCAGATAATAAAAAGCTTTCTTCCGATAATCGGCGACGGGATCGTTGCCGGTTTTTTCTTGGTAGTGAAGTTTATTTTCGGCGTGAGCGGACGTGAAACCGAACAAAATTTTCAGCGGCAAAGTTTTTCCTTGACGCGGGATAACCGAATCGTCGGCAATGTTTAGCGGATAATAAACGCCGTTGACTTGAACCAGGAGCATTGGCGCGACTTTGCCGATAAAAGTTCCTTGGGGCGGCATGGCAAGCGGATAATCGCCGTCGGGCAGTGCAACAAGTTCGTCGTCTTTTATGTAGCTCAGTGCGTTCGACGGGAAAATTTCTTCGTGCCAACTCGGCGGCGTTTGTGCTTTGGGATAGAGCACGACCGCGAACGACAGCGATAAAAATACCGCGACCGCTATGAAATAAAATTTCCGCGAAAATTTTCTGAACTCCGCTTTCTCAGCGTCAACAATTTTTTGAAGTTCCCTAAGCTCGTTCATTTTTGTAATTGCGTCGGGAACATCGGACGATTTGAATAATCGTTGATGTCTTTGATAACGTCTTTGTCGGGCTTGCCCAAAACCCAGCCGAGAGTTTTAATTTCGGCGTGTGTGGCAATTTTTTGGTCACGAACGTCGCCCGACGTGAAACAAATTTTTTTGTAGTTCTCAAGCGTGAGTTTGTAGCGGGCGTTAATCTCCTGCCACGAGCGCAATTTATTCGGCGGATTGTGATAACTCGCGATTAACTTCGCAATATCTTCCCGGTCAGCCATTTTTAGTCCTCCTCAAAAAGTTTATAGGGGTAATGTAAAATGAAAATCGTAAAAGCCGACAAAACTGATTTGAGCGAAATTCTTGCCTTACAGCATTTGGCTTATCGGAGTGAAGCCGAACTGCTCGGCAATTTTGATATTCCGCCGCTGAAGCAAACTTTATCCGATTTGCAAGCCGAATACGATAAAAAAATTTTTCTCAAGGCGATTGACGACTCTGGAGCAATCGTCGGTTCCGTGCGCTACTTTTCTCAAGGCGATACCGTTTACATCGGCAAATTGATTGTCAATCCTGCTGTCCAAGGGCGCGGTATCGGCACGAGTTTATTGATTGAAGTCGAGAAACTTTGTCCGAATAAACGCTGTGAACTTTTTACGAGCAACAAGAGTTTAAAAAATATTTCTCTCTATGAACGATTGGGCTACAAAATTTTTGCCGATAAACTCGCAGCGAAAGATTTAACCTTCGTCTACCTTGAGAAGCAACGTGACGTTTCAGCCAATTGACGCGCCGTGCGTCGTAAAAATTTTTAACGTAGACGCCGCGCCGGAACGCAACCATTGCCAGCCTCATTAATTTTTGTGCCGTTGTTTATAACTTAACCAAATAAAAATTCCGGCGGCAATCGTGAACGCAACGACGCTCGTAACCTGCGCGGACTTCAAAAAGCCGACGACTTGACTTGTGTAATCGCCGCGAAGAAATTCCAAAGCAAATCGGGCGGCGGCGTATAACATGACGTACAGCGCGAAACATTGTCCTTTAATATAATCGGTGCAACGGAAAATCAACAGCAAGGCAAAAATCACAATGTCTAGCTGACATTCCCAGACCTCGGCGGGAAAAAGCGGTTGGTCGCCGTAAGTGCGATAGGCAAGCGTCGTGTCGGGGTAAATGATTCCGAAATTGCCGCCCGTCGGAGCACCAAAGGCGTCGCCGTTCAAAAGATTGGCGCATCGTCCCAAAGCTTGACCGAGAACAATCGCGGGAGCCGTCAGGTCGGCAAGATGAATCACGTCAAGCCCTTTAGTTTTGGAGTAAATCGCGCCCGCCGTCACTCCCAAAATAATTCCGCCTTGAACCGCCATGCCGCCTTGCCACACGTTCAAAATTTCGCTGAGATGATTTTGATAATAGCTCCAGTCAAAAAAGAACACGTCCCAAAGTCTGGCACCGAGCAGACCGAAAAAGCCGCCTATTAATCCGATGTCGACGATAAATTTTTCGTAGCCGCGTCCGTCGAATTTCGCCATGAAGTAACCGACGCCCGTCGCCAAAAAAATCGACAGCGATAAAATCACTCCGTAAGAACGAATCGGGAAATCTCCTATGTAAAATAAAAATTGATGCAAACCATTCCCTACTCCCTAGTTCCTTGTTCCTAAATTATAACAGACGGCAAAAATTTTTGAAAGGAATTTTAATCACTGCGTCGAAGTCAAAGGCGGCAAGTAAACTGATTATAAAAAATTTTCGTGGAGGGATGAGTTTGGCATTTTTTTTGATAGTGCCGTCCGTCATGATAGTCAGTGTCTTGCTGGTTCACGCGCTGACGAATCGGCTCGGATTGCGAATTTACTACACGACGCTTATCGCAGTAGTAATCCTGTCATTCATGGTCACTTTCGGCGCGGCAATATTAACGCCCGCAATCGGTCGAGATTTTCTTTTGCGATTGGGACTTATGATTTTGGCGGCGTCCGCTTTGCTCACTCCGGCGAACAGATTTTTGCTGAAGAAACAGCTTGCCGAAGAAAAAAGATTTGATGAGGAAGTTAAAGCGGCTTACGAGGCGGAAAAGAAAAAAGATTTTGAAATCGCCCAAGCAAAGCCGATTGATAAATTTAATCGGGAAGATGATAATTCCTTCGACGTGGCTCCCGCTTACAATCAACCTTCGATAGTCGCGCCTTCCGCCGATGAAAAAACTTCAGCGGAAGTTGAAACGCCTTCCGACGTTGAAGAAACTTCAGCGGAAGTTGAAACGCCTTCCGACGTTGAAGAAACTTTAGCGGAAGTTGAAACGCCTTCCGACGTTGAAGAAACTTCAGCGGAAGTTGAAACACCTTTCGACGTTGAAGAAACTTCAACTGAACTTGAAACAACCTCTGACGTTGAAGAAACTTCAGCGGAAGTTGAAACGCCTTCCGACGTTGAAAAAACTTCAGCGGAAGTTGAAACGCCTTCCGACGTTGAAGAAACTTTAGCGGAAGTTGAAACACCTTCCGACGTTGAAGAAATTTCGCCGGAAGTTGAAACACCTTCCGACGTTGAAGAAACTTTAGCGGAAGTTGAAACGCCTTCCGACGTTGAAAAAACTTCAATCGAGTTTGAAATAATTTCCTCTGATAAAGAAACTTCAATCGAGTTTGAAATAATTTCAGCCGATGAAAAAATTTCCGACGAGCTTGAAGATACTTCCGACGACGAAAAAATTTCTACCGAGCTTGAGACGTCTTCCGACGACGAAAAAATTTCTACCGAGCTTGAGACGTCTTCCGACGACGAAAAAATTTCAGCCGAGCTTGAAAAGACTTCCGACGACGAAAAAATTTCTACCGAGCTTGAGACGTCTTCCGACGACGAAAAAATTTCTACCGAGCTTGAAGAGACTTCTGACGACGAAAAAATTTCTACCGAGCTTGAGACGTCTTCCGACGACGAAAAAATTTCAGCCGAGCTTGAAACATCTTCCGACGACGAAAAAATTTCAGCCGAGCTTGAAGATACTTCCGACGATAAAGAAACTTCAATTGAGTTTGAAATAATGGAAGACGACAAAGAAACTTCAGCAGAATTTGAAACAACTTCCGACGACAAAGACTCTTCGGTTGAGAATGCCAAAGAATTAATGGAAAATCCCGCGTTGCCGGAAGATTTCCCGCTTGAAGAAATTTTTAAGCCGCTGTCCAGAATCAAATCCGAATCGGCTGATAAACCTGTCAAACTTCCGGAAAAACCCAAGGAAGAAAGTTTCCCGCTGGAAAAAGTTTTCAAACCTCTGTCCGCTGTTAAGAAAGAAATAATCGAAAACTTCGACTCGCCCGCAGAAAAAAATTTCGAGCGCACGGAACTTTTCCCTTTGCAAGAAGTCTTCAAACCTTTGTCGACGTTGAATCTCGACAAGATAGAGGAAATTACCCGGGAAGAAAAAAATTTGCCGCACGAAGAGGAAACCAATCCCGAAGAAAAAATCGACACGCTCGACGACCTCTTGGATAAGGCGTACGCCGAACGCGACAAAGGAAATATTTGGCAGGCGATAGAAACTTACAAAAAAGCTTTGGAACGCTACCGTAATGACGAGTACGCGCCGTTCGTGGCGATTGACTTGGGCAACATTTATAAAGAACAGGCACTTTACTCCAATGCAATAAAAGTTTACGAGGACGCATTGAAGTTGCCCGCCGTCGAACGCAATCCCGAAACCAAAAAAGAATTCTCTGCAACTCTGGAATATCTGCGCGTCGTCCATGATGTCTTGGTTCGCAAGCACGCTTTGTCGACGCCGTTCAATAAACTTTCAAAAGAAATTCTGCAGGAGATTGATACCGAATTCAAAAAAGTTCAAATCAACTCCGCGCAGTAAAATAAATTGGGAACCGGTTCCCGATTATTGACAATGGAGGTAAGGGAATGAAAAAAAGTATTGAAATTCTGGGCTTGCCGATTATCAGCATAACTGAGGGGCGCGAGCTTGGCTTAAGCAAATCACTTCTAATCGACGCCCAAAACAGAGCAGTTGCGGCGATAACGATAGAAGACGACGATTGGTATCGCGGCGTTAAGCTCATACCCTACGAGGCGATTATCGCTATCGGCGAAGATGCAATCACAATCACGCACAGCGAAAATATTTTGAACTTGGACGAGGCGGGCGATTACGAACGCTTACTGGTTGAAAATATTCGCGTCATCGGCACCAAGGCGATAACAAAAAGCGGCTGCATTCAAGGCAAAGTCACGGAAGTATTTATCGGCGAGGGCGGCAAGATTGACAAATGCGAAGTCACCGCCTCCGACAATACGATTGATGAAGTTGCCGCCGACCAAATTTCAATCTTCGGCAAGCAAGTCACGGTTATAGACCTTGACACGGAAAAAAAAAATAATTTAATAGAACAACAACCCGCGTTTGAACCGGCATTTGAGGCTTTTTCGGACGAACCCGAACAGGAAGTTTGGACGCCGACGTTGCCGACAGAACAGTCCGTCGAAGTCATTGAACAGCCGCAGGAAAATTTTGAACTTCTCAGAGAAGACTTGCCGACGGTAGAAGAATCGCCTGCGGAATCTCAAGAAACTTTCGAGCCTGTTCAAGAAGAATCGCCTGCGGAATCTCAAGAAACTTTCGAGCCTGTTCAGGAAGAATCGCCTGCAGAATCTCAGGAAACTTTCGAGGCGGCTCAAGAAGAATTGACTGCAGAATCTCAAGAAACTTTCGAGACGGCTCAAGAAGAATTGACTGCAGAATCTCAAGAAACTTTCGAGACGGCTCAAGAAGAATCACCTGCAGAATCTCAAGAAACTTTCGAGACGGCTCAAGAAGAATCACCTGCAGAATCTCAAGAAACTTTCGAGACGGCTCAAGAAGAATCGTCTGCCGAAGAAATTCAATCTTTGCCGGAATTGACGTTGCCGCCGACGGAAGAAGCTACAACGACGGAAGAAGCTCAAGCGGAACTCGAACAAGCCATGACTCCAGAACCTGTCATTGAGAACGCTTCAGAGTCCGTCGAAGAAAAATCTGCGGAAGAAAATCCCGTCGAAGAAAATCCCGTCGTCGAATTGCCCAAGGAAGAACAATCGCCCGTTCAGGAAGAAAATCCCGTCGAAGAAAATCCCGTCGTCGAATTGCCCAAGGAAGAGCAACCTCCTGTTCAGGAAGAAAAAGCTGCGGAAGAAGATAAAAAAATCGCGGCGATGACTCAGCAGGCAGAAGATTTAAAAGCGGCCTTGAAAAAAGCGCGTGAAAGTCAGCAGACGCAAAAACCGATGACTTCACAGAAAAAGCAAGTCGAAAAAGCAGTTGACGAACGTCGCCGCAGAGTATTGCTCGGCAAACACGCAACCAAGACAATCACTGCCGAAAGCGGCACAATCGTCGTGGAGGCGGGCGCGGAAGTCACCGAAGAAGTTCTGCAACGCGCACGGCTCTCAAACAAATTTATCGAACTGTCAATGAATGTTCAATAAAAACTTTGCAAATAAAAAACTCCCGCTCGGTTTCGTACCGCGTGGGAATTTTTTATTATAATTTGATGTTTGCAGCTTGCGCCAATTTTTTCAGCCGATAGACGGGCAAGCCGACGACGTTAGACCAATCGCCGTGAATTTTTTCGATAAACTTTGTCGCGCCGCCCTGCAAGGCATATGAGCCGGATTTATCGAGCGGCTCGCCGGTTGCAACGTATTCGCGAATTTCTTCCGCAGTCATCTCGCCGAAGAAAACTTCCGTGACTTCCGACGCCGTGTAAATTTTTCCGCCCGCGCAGATTGCCAAACCCGTTATGACTTCGTGACGTTTGCCGGAAAGTCGAGCCAACATTTTTTCCGCACCTTCGACGCCGTCGGGCTTACCGAAAATTTCTCCGTCGAGTACGACAATAGTATCCGCGCCGATAACAATCGCGTCGGGATTTTTCGCGGCGATTGAACCGGCTTTAAGTTTTGCATTTTCTACCGCCAAAGTTTTCGGGCTGTCGGCTTGTTGAACTTCCTCCGCGTCGCTGACTTCCACGACAAAATTTTTACACAGCTTGCGCAACAATTCATGCCTGCGCGGCGAACCCGATGCCAAAATTATCATTTATAAGCCTCCAAATTATCCGACGTCGCGATTTTTAAAACGTTCGGGGAATTCTTTCTTCCACATTTCCAACGTAATATAACGCGTGTTGTACTTGCGGATAAGATAGCGAATTTCTTCATGTTTCTCTTTGCTCATGGGCGGGCAGTCTTCGTCGAAAACAATCGGACGACCCTTAAGCGCGGCAATCTCAGCTTTTTCCTCCGCCGTCAACGGTTCGCCGACTCTCCTCGTGTAATATTCCAAATTTTCCTCCGTAGGCATAATAATCGCTCCTTTCGTATTCTTCAGCTTTACGAGCAGAAACTAGTCGAATTCTGTCGCGTCGTTCAGTGTAAATCACAAATAAAATATCATCAACCATACCGATAACTTTTCGCCGTGCCTCGTCAAAAGAATGGTCATCGTCGGGAAGGTCAAGGCGATTCGGGTCATCAAAAACCGCCGTAGCTGTCTTAAAGCTGATTCCGTGCTTAATTTTGTTTAGCTTGGCTTTTTCTCTGTCCCATTCAAAATTCAAATAAATTATCGTTTCCAAGGCTTATTCCTCTGCTTTAAATAATCGATTAAGCTTTTCAACTTCGCGAAAGTATTGCGCCTTGTCGAAAAAAAATTCGCCGAATCTGCGCTGATAAATAATTTTGTTGAATAAATATTCATCGGGCAGAATAAAATTTTTCCAAGTAACAGTTTTATCGCTAACCTCGACGGTTATATAAATTGCGCAACAATCTGTGACGCCGCAAACGCAACCGTAAATCGGAATCGAATTTTTTTTGTAACCTTCGGAAAGATTTTCATAAAATTCTTTTATCCAAATCGGAGCATGCCCGCCGTTGCAACCGACACTGTGCTCAAATTCGTGAATGCGCGGTAAAAGATTTTCGTCGTTGATGAAAATATCTACAGCCGAGCTTGAGTAACCGTCAGCACCATATTCAAAGTATGTCAATCGAAATTCAATCGTGTCCATGCGTCAGCTCTCCGCTTTGAAATTGTAAACGGGTTTCATGACTTCGATAATGTCGACGGTGTCGCCGATAACGTCGATAATGTCGTCGAGGGATTTGTAAGCTTGGGGGCTTTCGTCGAGCGTGCCTTCGCTGATTGAGGTGGTGTAGACGCCCGCCATAGAATTTTTGTATTCGTCCATGTCGAGACGTTCCTTGGCATCTGAACGCGACATGATTCGTCCGGCACCGTGCGGCGCAGAAAAATTCCAATCGGCATTTCCCTTGCCGACCGCCAAAACAGAACCGTCGCGCATGTTTATCGGGATTAAAACTTTTTCGTCCTTGTGCGCGGCAATTGCGCCCTTGCGGATAATCAGTTCGCCAACGTCAATGTAGTTGTGCACCGTGTGAAAAGCTTCGCCGCCGGTGAGTCCCGTCTTGCCGAGCAAAATTTTTGCGATGAGTTCACGATTGCGACGAGCAAATCTTTGGCAAAGTTCCATGTCGTGCAAGTATTGATGAAAATATTTTCCGTAGACGAAACATAAATCTTCGGGCATGGAAGTTTGCTTGCCGCGATATTCTTTTTCCAATTCCTTGAGCTTAGATTGAATTTCCTTCTTGCGACCGAGCGACTTGTAAACGGCGATAATTTCTTCTTTCTGCCGGAAAAATTTATCTTTGCCTTTAGCCAAATCGATTGCAAGCCGCTGATAAATTTCTGCGACCTGTTTGCCGAGATTGCGACTGCCGGTGTGAATCACCAGATAAAAAGTTCCGTCAGAGGATTTATCGATTTCTATAAAGTGATTGCCGCCGCCGAGCGTTCCCAAACTTTTTTCTATGCGCCGAGTTTCCTTTAGCGAACGATAACAATAAAGCTCCTGCAAGTCGAATTTTTCCTGCTTGAAGTCCCAAACATTTCTTCGCGACGGAATATAATGAGCCGCCTCGTCGATTTTCTCGAAGTCAAGCGAATCGGTTTCAAGCTTGACGGTGTACATGCCGCACCCGATGTCGACGCCGACAATATTCGGAACCGCCTTATCGGTGACGGTCATGGTTGTGCCGATTGTGCAACCTTTGCCGGCGTGCACGTCGGGCATGATTCGGATTTTGCTGTCGCGAGTGAATTCGTAATTGCACATGCGCCGAATCTGTTCGCGAGCCGCATCCTCGATGACTTTCGCAAATGAAATTGCCGTGTTAAATTTGCCTCTTATCTCCTCCATGAGAATTCTCCTTATATAATAAATTTAAAAGACAAAAACAAATTGATGTTAATGTATACGTAAGTATAATTGACATAGCGGAAAGAGAAAGGTCGTACTCTCCTTGAGTCTCGAACTCGTACTTGAAAGATTGACCCCTCTTAC
>JAFSOQ010000115.1 GCA_017446845.1 Selenomonadaceae bacterium
GAGTTGCAAAAAAAATGGGCATCTCGCCCCATCGCCAATTGGTCGCTCGTTCGCACTCAGTTGCTCTTGAACGACCGCCTCGCTGCCCTCTTCGACAAATTCGACCGCTAACTTTCCCTACTTACACAATCTGCTTGACACTGCCCAATCTTGCTCGCAATCGCAAGAAAAATTTGCTCGCGTTCCAAGATAAACTCGCCACGATTAAAATTTTCGACCCTGCTTGCGGCTCCGGTAATTTCTTGACGGAAAGTTATCTTAGCTTGCGCCGCTTAGAAAACGAAATTCTTAAAGAACTTTTCGGCAGTCAAATTCAACTCGGCGAATTCGTCAATCCCATTAAAGTTTCTATCGGGCAATTTTACGGCGTCGAAATTAACGACTTCGCGGTTGCCGTCGCGCAAACTGCCCTGTGGATTGCTGAACTCCAAATGATTCAAGAGACGCAACAAATTATTCATCACGACTTAGACTTTCTGCCGCTCAAAAGTTACGCAAATATAATTGAGGGCAACGCGCTACAAATTGATTGGCGCAATCTTTTTACAATTCCTAATTCCTAATTATATAATCGGCAATCCGCCGTTCGTCGGTCATCAATGGCGAACTGCCGAACAAATCGAAGACATGAAAAACACGGCAAACTTGACTACGTAGCCGCCTGGTACAGCATTGCCGCTAAAATTATTCGCGATACAAAAATTTCTTGCGCGTTCGTGTCGACAAATTCAATTGTTCAGGGCGAAAGCGTCCGCGTCATGTGGGAATATCTTTTCGGCAAGGGCGTCGTGATTAATTTTGCGTACCGAATTTCGACCTTGCCGCTGTTCATTGTGTCATTATCGGCTTTGCCAACTTCCACGCGCCGGAAAAATTTATTTTTGACGGCGACAAAAAAAATTCACGCGAAAAATATCAACGCTTACCTGCTCGACGCGCCGAATATTTTTATAGAGAATCGCGGCAACCCGCCAAAAGGTTTTCCGAAAATGACAAAAGGCAGTCAGCCGACCGACGGCGGAAATTTATTGCTCAAACCTGCCGAACGCGACGAACTCATTGCAAAAAATCCGCTCGCCGCGAAATATATTTTCCAATTTATCGGCGGCGACGAATTTATCAACGGCAAGTTGCGCTATTGTCTGTGGCTCGTGGATTGTCCGCCCAATGCATGAAACGCCTTGAAAAAGTTCGCGAATTTCGTTTGCAGAGCAAAACTGCCTCCGTCCGACGCGCCGCAGAAACTCCCGCGATTTTTACTCAGATTCGACAGCCGACGACAAAAGTGGTGAACGCCGAAAATATATTCCGATAGGATTTTTGACGCCCGATGTGATTGTCAGAATGCAACGCTCTATCTTTTCGGAATGTTGACGAGTTCAATTCATATGGCTTGGATAAATCTGATTACAGATATTCGCCGTCGGTTTATTACAATTTCCCGTTTGTCGAGCCGACGGCGGAGCAAAAGCGATTGATTGAACAGTCCGCGCAGAAAATTTTGGACGTTCGGAGCAAATATCCCGACGCGACGCTTGCCGATTTGTACGACGAACTGACCATGCCGGCAGATTTGAGACTTGCGCACAAAAAAAACGACCGCGCTGTTGCGGCCGCCTACGGCTTTGAAAATATTTTGTACGACGAGCCAAAAATTTACGAACGATTAACAAAAGTTTAAGTAATTGTGCCATGCTTAATATGACAAACGATTGAGTGGTTTCGACAGAAATTTAGTACAAGAGCGGCGCATTCGTTGTAAAATTCTTTGTTCGTCGCGAAGGCGGAGACCTTTTTGCTGTAATTTGTTCTGCCGAAAATAATTTTATCGACAAACTCAACTGCCGTTAAGATTTCAGTGAGATTTTGCTCTATCAGATTGGGCGTCGGATACGGTTCCATGCTAATCCAAGTCTTACAGCCGGCGTCGTGCAAAATTTTCAGCGATTCTATTCGTTCAAGATAAGGAGCCGCGCCCGGCTCAATTTTTTTGCGATAATCCTCATCCAATGAAATTAATGAAATGCCATACTCGTTTGCTTTGGAAAATTCGGAGAGTTCGGCAGGCAAAATCCCCTTTGTCAACACCGAAACTTTTATTTGTGCGTCGTTGAGTTTCTTTATCGCCGCCAAACTTAGCGAAATTATTTCTTCAACGCCGTACATAAAAGGATCCGTCGCGAAACAAAGTTGCACAGATTGAATTTTGTTTTTCAGACGCGGAATTTCTTTATCGAGAAGCTCCAACGTATTTGAAACGATTTTTGGCTTAATCCACTCGTCGTAGGATTCGATTTGCCCGAATCTTTTTTTCAGCATGAAGGCGTAACAAGGATATTTGCAACCGTGTGTGCAACCGAGCACATGATTCATCGTATAATCACCGTACTCAACGCCCGTTTTGTAAAGCATTGTCTTGCGTGTTATGTATTCCATTTTATTTTAACTTTTTTATCGTCCCAAAATTTTGTTGGCTTACCTGCCTTTGTGGTTGCCGGATTTCTTTCGACGATAATTTTCCCTTCAGTCTCGAAAATTTTTAGAGTAGACTTAATGTCTTGTGAAGAACAAATTACGCCATAGGTACAGAAAAATTTTGCCAAAAAAGCATTCAATCGTTCAAAGGTTTTAAATTGAGGAAGATAATTTGATAAGATTTTTCTCATGTCAGGAGTTGATTCATTTTCAAATAAGCTCAACTGAATTTCGGGAGAGTTGCGCTTGAAAATATTATCTGCCATAAGAATTGCGCCGTCGGGGTGATTTGTCGCATGAATCATTCGATATTTTATTGCAGAACCGGATTTAATCTTCATGTTTAATACGTACTGATAATGTTTTTGTAATCTTCGGCAATATTCGGCGACAAAACGCTCTTCAATAAAAACTCAATTTCCCGTCGTGGTACTCCGCAATAATATCTTTCCAATAGTCACCGCCGTTTATTTGCTGTAATTGTACAAGCAGAAGGTTCAGGCAGTGAGTTATCATATTCTTCGAGCAAATCGTTTTCATTTGTAAAATCAATACCGAAAGCCTTGAATGCAACCCTCAAAAATCCGACTGAATTAAAATTTAACAGCAATTCCATACTGTAAAAACTTCCCTTTGCAAGTGAGCCGATAAATTCAAAATCGAGTTCTTTTACACCGTAAGGGTCAATATAAAGAAAAATATTTCGGTGAAGGTTATCGCGTAAAATTTTTCCGATATTTTTCTCAAATTTTCCACTAACAACTTGGGTATTTGGATAGCATTCGAGATTTTTATTAAGTTGGTCGTAATGATGAGCTTCGATGAAGCAAGATTTGATTTCGGTGTTGGCAATTTTGCTCTGCGCGAGAACATCGGAAATAACTTTTAAGGCAATAAGCGGAGAACCATCTGTTCCGTCATTAAATTTACCTGCACCCGCAAAACAATCGACATATGTAACAGGGTGTTTTGTGAGTAAAATTTTTTGAAAATACGGCTTTAAATAATAACCCAACAATTTATCCTTGATTACAGACCACGGCTTTTTTTGATTGAAAAAATCATTATTGCGCTTTGCCAAAAACTATCACTCCTTTTCAAGATGCCGCGTAAGAATATCACGAGCAAAATTTTTAGTCAATGATTCCGTCCATTGATTCTTTCTGGTAATGCCCCACTAAATGCCCCACAAAACGGAAAAAGCCCCGTCGGTTGACGAGACTTTGTTAATTTCGATATTGGTACGCTCGGCGCGACTCGAACGCGCGACCCACGGCTTAGAAGTTCTGTCGGAGCTAATTTTTTGCTTATCATGCCTTCCAAGAATCCTTTTATATCAACACTCCAAAGATTTCTTCCGGTACATTTTTTCCGATGAATTTGGCAATTTTTTCTGTTGTGGACCCACAAATGGACCCACTAAAATTTGAGCAATACAAATATCTCTCCATTCACGTGGCGCAAGTTCTGATTGAAAAGCCGCCTCAAATATCTTGTAAAGTTTTTCATATCGAAGTTGATTCTTGACGATGTTCTTCAAGTCTTCAATTTGCAACGGAATAATCTTCATACCTTCTATAAAATTGTTATCGTCACTTGTATCATAGTACCTCTGATTTTTACGTCCTCTGAAGTCCGAGACGACGTTGATATTCAAATCGTTTGTGGCAAAGACGCAATAAGAATTCAGATTGCGGGTGCGGAGTATGTGATTGCCAAGGTGTCTGGAAACAGGCTCCATTTCCATTCGCCGCTGATTGGTTCGGTCGCTGAGAGTTGCCTCCAATAAAAGCGAATGAGCAGGATACACGACAGATTTCGGATATTCGTAGACAATATCGGCTTCACCGCCCGCCGCATGAGTTTTGGGTAACAAATCCACATCAAGCGATAGTTTCATGTAGTCGAGAATTTTACCTTGACGGTCACTGATTTTGTACCAGAGTATGCCGAGAATGTATTCAAAGATAGTCGGAATATCGGCGTTATCTGTTACCAGCTTTTGGATTTCGTCGTCAGCTCTGTCAGAAATGAGTGTCAGCAAATTTAAAATTTGTTCGTCGGTAAATTTGGAATCAATCAAATGATTCAGTCTGATGTAGCGTTGCCGATCTAAAATTTCTGAAGCGTCTTTCAAGGAATTTAACTTCAGCGCGAACTCATGATTAATGCCGTCAAGGATAACATTTTCATTTGGACGAAGAAAAGCCGCAATGTCTTCCAATCGACAATTTTCTTGCAACAGCGCAGAGTTATCAAAAGCAATGTCCAATAATCTGTCGCAAATCGGAACGAAATAATAACGCGGCACAATATCAAGCGATACCTTTTCGTCGCTGAATAAAATGATGTCTGAAGTCTTCATGTACCTGCGATTGAGGTCGAAATAATCTTCAAGACTTCGTTTGGCTTTGATAACATGCATTGTAGCGAAAAACGCCCGACGAAATTTTTCTTCGGTGTCGGCGTCATCAAAGTTGCCAAGTTGCAAACATTCTGAGGGATTCTTTTTTATTTTGGCGAAATCGTTATTGCCAAAAATATAACGTTGCCAAAGCTTGCCTGTATTTGTAAGGCGTTTAAGGGCAGGAACTATCTCATTGACAGCCGCTCTTTTGTGCTCCAAGTAAAATTTATGAAGTGCGTCATAGAGTGGAAAATAAGCTTTGTCATACTGTCGACTTTTTCTGTTTATGCCGACGGTGGCGATAACATCTGCCGTTACGATTGGAACTTTAAGAAAATATTGCAACGCAGTCTTGTAATTATCTCTTGCCATCAAACGAGCCAAAATTATTTCGTCAATGAAGGTCTCGTTATTTCGCAGAGCCTTTATATTCTCCACGGCGTCCAATGTGCTTTGTCTGTCAATGCTCAACGGCAAAAGATAAGTGAATTCTTCATATGAAAGTCCGCCAAGTTTTGTGATGAGATAAATCGTAACAATAAAAGGGCGTACACGTTCTGTGTCAACTTTTACAGAGGTTTTCAATAATTGTTTGAGGTAGATGAAACTATCAGCAGGAATTCCTAACGGATTATCAACGGAAAAATCATTTCGTTCGCTGATACTCAAAAGTTGTTCACCAACTTTTGTAAGTCGACGATTATCATCAATTAAGCCGAGCGATACCAAGCCGTAGGTCTTCTCGCGAGCATCTTTTGGTTTGTTATTGGCGTTGCCGTAAATGAATCCAACTTCGTGCAGAAAGTCATAGTAAGCCGTCTGAATTTCGTCGTTGCCGTTCCAGTTTTTGCCGACGTTTTCTTTCAGTAACCAAAAATTGCGCAAAAGGGCAAGTTGCTGTTCAATTTTTTTGTTGAAATTTTTTGTACGGAAACTGGTTGTACCCAAGCTCCAATAAAAGCTTTTGTATTGAAGATTCAAGTTACATCACCGCCCTTGCTAAAAATCGTAATTGACAATGAGAACTTCATCGCTCTCCGAGCTTTTGTCTGTCTTATGGTAGTTGGAATTGGCGTAGCTGTGTTTCAAATGTATAACCGTATAACGATTTGCGTTACTGTTGAGCCAGTCCGTCAAGATATTATTTCTTTTGCCTTTACTGCTGAGCACATTTGACAAGGCGAATCGTATCCCACTCGCGTGGATAGAATCCAAAAATTTCAGCAGGTCGCATTCGTCGTGTTCAGTCCAACCGTCATTTTCGTTATAAGCCGCGCACGTTATCAGATACGGCGGGTCGGCATAGACAAAATCATTTTCATTAAAAATATTTACATCAATTTGGCGGAAGTCGCTACAGATGAATTTACAATTCGATGTATGAATTCGGTCGATAAAAGCATCAAGCTTTGCGTGCATACGTGAATTAAAATCTCTTTTGCCGACAGGCAGGTTAAATTCTCCGGCAGAGTTGAAACGAATTTGATTGTTGAAGGCATAGACAATGATAACGTACATCATAACGTAGTAGCGATAATCGACGACAGTACAATTATTGAAGTCTTCGCGCAGACGATTGAAAGCTTTTCGATTGTAGTCACCGAGACCGACACCGCTATTGCAACTGTAAAATTCATAACCATTATGACTGACTAAAGAAAGCCCGTACTCCGCAATAATGTCGTAAATCCAATCGAAGACAGCCTCCTTTTCAAGATTTTGAAAAGTTTGGTAGAGGTATATCAAATGCTCGTCGCGGTCAATGAAAATCTTTTCTCTGCAGTCGACATTTATTCCGACGTTGCAACCGCCGCAAAAAAAATCAAAGAAGCGGTCAATCTCCTTTGGAAACAGCGGAAGTATCTGAGGGAGCAACTTGAATTTGCCGCCCGTGTAGTTGAGTGGAGACTGAATCATATTTTGCTCCTCTGTCGAACTTTGCACAAAAAAAGGCGTTCCTTATTGCCGCGAATGTCGGACTTTCCTGCTGTGAACGGCTTATATTTCGCTGAAAAAACTTCAACATCGCCTTTGGCATTTAAGATACGGAAAATATCTTCATCAGAAATACGAGCATTTGAGCGGGCGTTGCCTTTGTTCGCCATGTTGTTATAAGAAAATAGAATATACTTGGCGTCGCAATGTTGAATCAGGTCTTCAAAGGCGGCAGTTGCTTTGGAAGTACAGTAATCGCTTTTCAGATTGCTCCTGTCCATCTTGCGGGCAACTCCGTGAACCTGCGGTTTCTGCCAACGGGCAACATTTTCCAACAAGTGATAAGTGTCGGAATATTGGCGAGAATTATATGGCGGGTCAATGTAAATCAAGTCGACTTTTATTTGTCTGACAAGTTCATTGGCATCCTCATTGAAACATTGATTTTGCTCGTTATTCTTTTCCGGAATATTCAACAGCGGCAAGGTTAATCGACGCTCAAAATTTGCTCCGTGTCTCCAAGCGTCATAATGTCCGCATGTATTTGCGATTTTGTCCATCGCATAAATTAGGGTAGCAATCAGAACTGCCCGCTCCCGTTCGTTGATAACGCCAAGCTTATATTTCTCTTCAACATCTTCCCGAATGAAACCAATTTTAGTGCAGTCAGCCTCGATGAAGTATGTGTCGGCAAAATTATCGGTCATATAGTTTGCAGACGGGTCAGTGATTTGATTGTACTTTGCGATTAAATTCTTCAACAGCGGAAGACGCACTTGCTCACGACCAAACCAAGCCAGATTGCAAAGATAATTGCTGTAGAGTAAGTCGTTCGTTATGATTATCTTGTCAGTAAATGCCGACGCAACCGCGCCCGTCCCTGAAAAAATATCCGCAACCGTTTCAACTGCAGTGCAATTTTTATCCACAACATTTCGGAGAAATTTGAGGAGCTTAAACTTGTTTCCCAGATAACGGCGATTTTGGATATTTGCTGTTCGCAAGAATGATTCAGACGGAGCGATATTCATTTCCGATGAAAATTTGAATTCAAGTACAGCATCGACACGACATTGAAAGACTCTACAGATATTTTCAATGGTCTCCAGCGAAACGTACTCATTATGACGCAAGCGAGAAATTATGTTGCCGGAGATATTTGCTTTCCGCATTAGAGCCGTACTTGTCATCTGTTGACTTTCCATAATACGGAACAACTTATCGTAAGCGACTGCCAACTTTTTCACCTTCTATCGGCGTAGTGCTAGTATATTATCACTATAACGTGAAAGAATCAAGTTGCATTAATTACTACGACCATTTTTTCAGACGCTTTAAAAGGTAATCAATGATTATGCAAAAATAGCTTCTTTGCAAAGGCAAAAGAGGCAGTTCTGTTTATGTAATTATCGTGAAACGTCTGAGTCCATCCAATTCCCGATACCTATTAGCTTTCAAATATCCGTGTTCATTATTAAGATTGCGCGTCAAATTCAAGTCTTTTATAAAAAGATATTAATCGTTAAAATTTGTATGTCGGTACAGTAGAATTTTATCGTTCGCAGTGATTTTTTCTTTCAGCAATAAAGTGTATTTCGTTTGTCCAAGAGAAAAATCCTGTTTTGACAGTGGGAAAATGGAGTTTACGCGGTAACTGCCACGATCGGAAATATTCCGTTCATCTCCCTTGATAAAAAAGAAGAACACTACTCGTGATCCGTCTAAAAAACCTTTAGCCATGTAATCCGCACGAATTTTTGATTTGGCTATTTTAGCATTAAAATTAAAAAAAACTGTATTATTATCGTCCAACAAATTCTCCAGTTGAGTGAATACCTTTATTCGCTGAAGAATTTCTTCCTCAGAGGCACAATTATCAAAAACAGTATCTGAAATTTTTTTGTTCAAGACAGAATTAAAAATTCTATCTGTTTCCAATCGGTTCCATTCATAATTATTCAATTTGTGTAAACCAGCCAAATGAAAAAAATTTACTGGGTTAAAAGTAATAACAAGCTCAAATGATTTTCCTTTCCGACCAAGAAAAAGTCGATATTTGACAGGTAGAAGTTTTTTAAATGCTATTGCCGATTGATATAGATAGTCAGAACTCATGAAAACACTCATCTTTCAGCCTGAAGGTTAGGGTGACAAAACAAGAAAGACTTCTGAAAGAGAAATCAGAAGCCTTCCTTGCAATTTGCAATTTGATTCTGTCCACACATCCTACTCTTATTTCAGACGCTAGGAGTGTGTAAGTCAGGTTGAGGACGAAATTACAAAACACCCTTCCATAAAGCTCCTTCAAGTTGCGCATCCTAACACGTTTCTTGACATCAACGCTAGACTGATACTCTCCGTTACCAGTTCTCTTTCAAATTTAATTGCTTATTAACTACTAGACCACCATTGATTTTTAAGCTTAACTCTAGCATTTGTAGTATAAATGATTATCTGACGAAAATCAATAGTATTTAGTTATGAAAACAAAAAATTTTTTTGTCCGGTAAACCTACTAAGATTTCTGATACAGAAGTATTGACATTCAACAGCTCTACGCCACACTTACAATCTTCGTGTATGTTAGACAGCACGCGAACTCCGGCGGAAGAGATGTACTCAAGCTCGGAACAATCGAGTTCTACGCCGTCAATGACATTAGCAATCTTTTCCGACTCCCACGTAGTCAAAATCTTAGGCGCAGATATGCTGTCAACCCTGCCGCGCAAAGTCAGCCGTAAAATTCCGTTTTCAAGAGTGTAACTCATCTCGAAGGGACGTTGCTTTTGCCGTGCTTGAGGTTTTCGCATGTCGTCAAGAGTTATGATCCAATAATTACAATGATTCATCGCTTCTTTGAAGCGCATAATCTGTTCCGACGTGAGTTGACGATAAACGCTGAGTTCGGGCATATGTTCAGCAAGATTGATTCGTTCGGCTTTCAGTCCGTGCTTTGCCAAGAGAGCCTCCGCCGTTTTGCGAGAACCGATTACATCCGCCGCGTCCAAGATAAAGGAATTCGATAAATTTGTTCCGCCCGATTGTTTGCTTGCGGCTCTGCCTGTCGTCGTCAGCTTATCGAGCGAATTTTCTCCGAACACGGAACGAAAAGTTTCGATAAACTGCAACTTAACTTCCGGATCAGGCGTTATCCAACAGCCGCCGTGAACTTCCAACAGATTGCGGACGTTGGCGATGACGGTATCGACTTCATTTTCGGTGAAGTAGATCATCATGCCTTCTGTCGTAATGCAAATCGGCTTGTCAATATCACGCAACGCCGCGGCAAGTGATTCATAATTTGTGGCATCGACTTCGCTGAAGGTCATACGCTCCGAGTGATTAGCAAGGGAGCGAATAATCGGCGCAATTTTCTGCACTACGATAGGCA
>JAFSOQ010000116.1 GCA_017446845.1 Selenomonadaceae bacterium
AATATCGT
Source organism: Selenomonadaceae bacterium (assembly GCA_017446845.1). Lineage (GTDB taxonomy): Bacteria > Bacillota > Negativicutes > Selenomonadales > Selenomonadaceae > Quinella. The sequence continues at coordinate 9 of JAFSOQ010000116.1, forward strand.
CGAGCGTTTTTTTCAGCGAATCAAAAATTACCGCCACGTCTCCACTCGTTACGACAAATTGGCTCTTTGCTTTTTGAATTTCGTTTTACTTGCTGCTTGTGTTATTCACTTTTAATTTACCAACAACCCCTAGGAATGAGGAATTAGGAATTAGGAATGTTGCAAGATATAACGCTCGGACAATTTTTCCCGGGTAAATCGATATTGCACCGCCTTGACCCGCGCACGAAAATAATTTCCTTGTTCGCGCTGGTGATTTTGATTTTCGCAGTGCAAGGTTGGGCGGCGTACATTGCGCTGATAATTTTGACGGCGGGATTAATTTTTTTATCGAAAGTCCCGCCGCTGACCGTTTTAAAATCCGTCAAGCCTTTGAGCTGGATAATTTTATTTACGTTGCTGATTCATTGCGTAAGTCACGACGGAGAAGTTTTGGCAAAAGTTTACGTGTTCAAAGTGACGACGGAGGGAATCATTTACGGCGTGCAGATAAGTTTGCGGCTGATGTTGCTGATTATGTTGTCGAGCTTGCTGACGTTTACGACTTCGCCGCTGAAATTGACTGACGCGACGGAAAAACTTTTATCGCCGCTGAAAAAAATCGGCGTGCCTTCTCACGAATTGGCAATGATGATGACGATAGCAATCCGCTTTGTGCCGACGCTGCTTGAAGAGACGGACAAAATCATAAAGGCGCAAAAATCTCGCGGGCTGGATTTCGAGTCGGGCGGGATAGTAAAAAAATTGCAAGCGATGGTTCCGATTTTGGTTCCGCTGTTCTTGTCGAGTTTTCGGCGTGCGGACGATTTGGCAATGGCAATGGAAGCGCGTTGCTATCGTGGCGGCGAAGGGCGTACTCACATGAAACAACTGCGCTTGACCAAAAAAGATTTCTGCGCGGCGGCGATTGTGATTTTAATTTGCGCGGGTGTCGGAGGATTGAGTTATGCGGCAGCAACATAAACAGGAAATGAAACTTCGGCGGCGGAATATCGCGTTGACGGTCGCTTATGACGGCACGAATTATAACGGCTTTCAGTGGCAGAGTCCGCCGCATGTCGCCGTTCAAAATATTTTGGAAGAACGCTTGGAAAAAATTTTCGGCGACAAAATAGAATTGGCGGCGGCAGGAAGGACGGATTCCGGCGTTCACGCTTTCGGGCAAGTCGTAAATTTTTTTACGGACGGACGCATTGACGTTGAAAAAATTCCGATTGCCGCGAGTTGTGTTTTGCCCGCCGATATTGTCGTTCGCGAGGCGCGCGAAGTCGATAAAAATTTCAGCGCACTCCACAGCGCGAAGAGTAAAATTTATTTGTACAGAATTTTGCGCGACGCGGCGTCCAATCCTTTTGTCAATCGATTTGCCTGGCACATTTTCCGACCGCTTGACGCTGATGCCATGAATGACGCTTTGAAAATTTTAATCGGCACGCATGATTATTCGAGTTTCAAGGCGGCGGGCGGTGCTCCGAATATGAATCCCGTTCGCACGATTTTTGCTTCGGAACTTTTTGAGGAAAAAATTTTCGGCGGTAATTGCTTAACGATTAAAATTCACGCGAGCGGATTTTTATATCACATGGCGAGAAATATTGTAACGTTGGTCGTTGCCGTCGGCAGAAAAAAAATAACTCTTGACGAGTTTCAAAAAATTTTCGACGCCCGCGACAGGAGTCTTGTCCCCGCGACTGCTCCCGCTCAAGGTTTGTGTCTGCAAAAAGTTTTTTACTGAAAGGAGCAATTTTATGAAGTGGTTGCGTTGGGGGATTCGGGCGATAATCGCGGTGGCTATCGCTCACGTAATTTTTTTCCTGTTCATGCTGATTAAAACGCTGACTGCCTGACAACTTCCGAAATAATTATCGCGGCGGAGGTTGCGACGTTCAAGCTTTCGGCGTGCCCGTTCATCGGTATGAAAATTTTTTTTGCAACGTCGAGAATTTTTTTCGACACGCCGTTTGCCTCCGAGCCGAAGACGATTGCAACTTTTTTATTGAAGTCGTGACGATAATAAATTTCTGCCGACGAATCGACAGCCGCCGCCAAAATTTCTGCGCCGCGCAAAGTCAAAAATTCTTCGTGGCTCATTTTTATAATCGGCAAGTAAAAAATCGCGCCCATGGACGAGCGGACGACTTTCGGATTGAAAATTTCCGCCGAGCCGTCCAACAAAATTACTCCGCAATCAAAAGCCGCCGCCGTCCGCAAAATCGTTCCGACGTTGCCGGGGTCTTGCACGCCGTCCAATGCGACGATTATTTTTTTTGCAAAGACTTTCTCAAGCGCGGAAAATTTTTGTCGCACAACCAGTAAAATTCCCTGCGATGTTTGCGTGTCGGAAATTTTTTCCATTGTCGACGGCGAAATTTCTTCCAAATTTTTTAATCGTCCGATTAAATTTCTTGCGCGTTCGTCCGATAAAAATTCCCGCGTGTAAAAGCCGAATTCAATCTGCGCGGGCGGAACTTCCTCACATAATCTTAAACCTTCCGCGACGAAAAGTTTTAACTCGTTGCGGAATTTTTTTTGCGACAGCTTGCGGACAAGTTTAATTGACATTTAAAATCCTCCGTGATTAAATTAGTTAGGAGTTAGGATTTAGGAGTTAGGATTTAGGATTTAGGAGTTAGGAGTTAGGATTTAGGAACTGGGAACTGGCAGGAACGAGTTTTCTAGTTCCCGGTTCCTAAAAAAGGAGATGTTTAGCTTGAAAAAAACTTATAAAATTGATGTTGACTGCGCTAACTGCGCGAACCTCATGGAGACCGAGACAAAGAAGACTGCGGGCGTTAAAGATGCCGTCGTTAATTTCATGACGCTCAAAATGAAAGTCGAGTTTGAAGACGGCGTTGACGCAAAAGAAGTTATGGAACGTGTTCGCGAAAATTGCAAGCGCGTCGAAAAGGATTGTGAAATCTACTTTTAAAAAGTAGCAAACAGCAGACGCGCCGCAACGTTGAGATAATTTTAAGTCAGTAGCCGCGTTCGTACGCAACGCTGCGCATTGCTGGTTGAGAAACTTTGTGAGATGAAATCTATTGAACGCCAAGCAGAAAAAAAATCTTGCGCGAATTTTAATCGCGGCGGCATTGCTGATTATTTTAAACTTAGTCGAAATTTCCGGCGTCGAAAAATTTTTGCTGTACTTGGTGCCTTATCTGATTGTCGGCTATGATATTTTGCTCAAAGCATTTCACGGGATAAAAAATTTCCGCGCCTTCGACGAAAGTCTTTTGATGACGATAGCCACGCTCGGAGCATTTGCCCTGGCGATTTACGAGGACGGCGACTGCAACGAGGCGATTGCCGTCATGTTATTCTACCAAATCGGCGAGTGGTTTCAAAGCTACGCAATCGGTCAGAGCCGCAAAAATATTTCCGAACTCATGGACATTCGCCCCGATTATGCAAACGTCGAGACGGACGACGGACTTGAGCAGGTCGACCCGGACGAAGTTGAAATCGGCACGATTATAATTGTTCAGCCCGGCGAAAAAATTCCGATTGACGGCATTGTTGAGGAAGGCACTTCAACTTTGAACACGATTGCTTTGACGGGCGAGAGCTTGCCGCGCGATATTTCTGCAGGTTGCGAAGTCATAAACGGCTGCATAAATTTAAACGGCGTCTTGAAAATCCGAACGACCAAAGACTTTGGAGAGTCTACCGCGTCAAAAATTTTGGAACTCGTCGAAGAGGCAAGCTCGCGAAAATCCAAGTCGGAAGATTTTATCGCGAAGTTCGCAAGAATTTATACGCCCGCCGTCGTCATCTGCGCGGGAGCTTTGGCGATAATCCCGTCGATAATTTTTGGCGATTGGGAAACATGGATTTATCGTGCGCTGATTTTTTTGGTGATAAGTTGTCCGTGCGCGCTCGTGATTAGTATTCCGCTAAGTTTCTTCGCGGGTATCGGCGGTGCAAGTCGTGCGGGAATTTTAATCAAAGGCTCAAATTTTTTGGAGACGCTCTCCAAAGTCAAAACGGTCGTCATGGACAAAACCGGCACGCTCACGAAAGGAAATTTTGAAGTCGACGCGATTCACAGCAAAAATCTCAATTTCGACGAGGAAAGACTTTTGCACCTTGCCGCGCATGTCGAAAGATATTCCACGCACCCGATAGCGAATTCTTTGCGCAAAGCTTATCCGAACGAACGCGACGATTGCACGGTCGAAGAGGTCGAAGAAATTTCCGGACGCGGTATCCGAGCAAAAATTAACGGACAAGTTGTAAGCGTCGGCAATGAAAAATTTATGGACGAGGTTGGCGCAAAATGGAAAGCTTGCCGCAAAGTCGGCACGATTATTCACGTCGCTGTTAATGGTGAGTACGCGGGCCACGTCGTCATTTCCGACGCAATTAAGCCGCACGCCAAAGAATCCGTTGCCGATATGAAAAATTCGGGCGTCGAAAAAATTTTCATGCTCACGGGCGACAGCGAAAAAATTGCCGCTAAAGTTGCGGCTGAACTTGGTATAAAAAATTATCGCAGTGAACTTCTGCCCGCCGATAAAGTTTCCGAGTTTGAAAAAATTTTATCCGCGTCGAGTGATAAAGTTGCATTCGTCGGCGACGGAATTAACGACGCGCCTGTTTTGTCCCGCGCAGATGTCGGAATTGCAATGGGGGCTTTGGGTTCGGATGCGGCGATTGAGGCGGCTGACGTTGTTTTGATGGACGACGACCCGCGAAAAATTTCCAAGGCGATAAAAATTTCCCGCAAGTGTCTGGGTATCGTCAAGCAAAATATTTTCTTTGCAATCGGCGTAAAATTTTTATGCCTGATACTCGGCGCGATTGGTCTGGCGAATATGTGGGCGGCGATTTTCGCGGACGTCGGCGTCATGATTCTTGCCGTGCTCAATGCCATTCGCGCTTTAGTTTCTCCGAAGCAGTAGTTACAAAAAATTTTTAAACCGACAATGTACGCAGCGTTGCATAAAAAGTGATAACGTTAAAATTATTTCAACGATTCAGCGCGACTGCCGGGTCAAGCGTCACGTTGACCACTGAAATCAATTTTTGAATGTGATATAATATCTGCAAAAGAAAACAACTGCGGTTTGTATTGTTCCCGCATAAGTTCCATAATTGTATTTTACCAAGCAGCTTTTTCGTTATCAATAATATGAATGTGCTCCAATTCGCAAACTGTTTGAATTGTACCACGTCCTTGGAGAGGGACACTAATAACTACTACTTTCATTACCCGAGGTGAATAACATTGCCGATAAAAATCCCGAACAACTTACCTGCGACGCACATTTTGGAAGGTGAAAATATTTTCGTCATGGACGCCGACCGAGCTTATGCGCAGGACATTCGCCCGCTGAAAATTTTAATCCTCAATCTCATGCCGATAAAACCCGTGACGGAAACGCAACTGCTCAGGCTTTTGGGCAATACTCCGTTGCAGGTCGAAGTTGATTTCATTTATACGCGCACTTATACCCCGACGCACACTTCCAAAGATTATCTCACGGAATTTTACGGGACGTTCGACGACGTTAAAAATAAAAATTACGACGGCTTTATCATGACGGGCGCACCGCTTGAGCTTGTCGAATACGAGGACGTGACTTATTGGAAAGAGCTTGCCGAAATTATGGAGTGGAGCAAAACTCATGCTTGGTCGTCGTTTCATATTTGTTGGGGCGCGCAGGCGGCGTTGTATTATCATTACGGCGTTCCAAAATATATTTTGCCGGAAAAAGTTTCGGGCGTGTACAGTCACAAACTCTGCGTTCAACATGAAAAACTTTTCCGAGGCTTTGACGATGAATTTTTTGTTCCGCACTCAAGATATACGGAGATTCGCCGCGAGGACATTGAAAAAGTTCCCGCGCTGACACTTTTGTCGGAGTCTGATGAAGTCGGCGTTTATGCCGTGGCGAATATCGAGGCGCGACAATTTTTTATAACGGGTCATGCCGAATACGACCCGAACACTTTGCGCAACGAATATGTGCGCGACGTTCGAGCCGGACTCAATCCGAATGTGCCGCAAAATTATTTTCCGGACGATAAAACGACCGAAGAACCCATTGTCAAGTGGCGAAGCGTGGCGCATTTACTTTTTGCAAACTGGCTGAACTATTACGTCTACCAAGAAACGCCTTACGAATTGGAATCAATCAGCAGCAAATCTTTTTACTGAATTATTGCTCTTTCAACCCATGAAAAAAGGCAGTTCCGTGGAAAACAGAAAAAGAACAATAGCGCAATGCATTAGGATGCATTTTTCAGCGATTGAAGAAGCATCTTCTCTTAGCCATGCGCAACGTTGCGTTCGAGCGCGACAGTACCTCGGCCGGAGACACAGAAAGCCGCTCACGAGGCGGCTTCCGTAGATAAACTGTTACTGATTAATCGGGAGGAAATCGGCGTGTCCAACACCGATGACCTGCCTTTAAAATTGTCTTCTTAACGTTGCGAATCATATCAAACGGCGAAAAATTTTTTAAGCTCACGATATTATCTTCAACAATAGCGGATTTCAATAATAAGTTGACCGGTAAGCCTATCTCTTTTCAGGAAAGAAGAAAATTCTCTAACGAAATGGCGAAGGATTTTTTCATGCCAAATTTAAAATTGAAATTTATTATCAAAAAGCTTGACAAAACGATAAACAAGATTTATCATTGCGGCGGCTTAAGGGAATTTGAGAAGTAAAATCATTTGAGGAAACACGGAAACTCAAGCTGAGAAACTTCCCGATAAATCCTAAAGTCAAAGTAAGGAGGAAGTTCAAAATGAAGAAAACAGTAGCAGCAGCATTGACGGCAGCATTTGTAGCCGGAGTAAGTTCAACTTCGTTCGCGGCGGCAAATCCTTTCAGCGACGTTCCCGCAGGACATTGGGCTTATAATTCGGTTGCAAAACTCGCGGCGGAAGGCGTTATCGAAGGTTACGGCGACGGCACCTATCGCGGCGACCGCAACATCACCCGTTACGAAATGGCGCAGATGATTGCAAAGGCTATGGCGAAAAATCCTTCAGGCGCAACTAAAGCCGACCTCGACAGACTCGCTGCCGAATTCCGCGATGAACTCGACGCTTTGGGCGTTCGCGTTGCCGAACTCGAAAAGTATGCCGATAAAGTTGTTTGGCAGGGCAAAATTGAATACACCTACGAACAAACGAAAACCGACCCCCTTAACACCGGCAAGAAGACTAAAGACACTTCCAACGGCTACATTTTCCGCCTCGAACCAAAAGCTTACGTCAACGACCATTGGACGGTTAATGCCCGCCTTGACGCATATGGCGACATGAAAAAAGACGAGACGACCACCTTTGAACTTAAGCGCGCGTGGGCTGAAGGCGATTACGATAAATTAAATCTTAAAATCGGTCGCTTTGAATTCTACCCCGAAGGCGAAGCAGGTCTCATGTGGGATACGGAAATTTCCGGCGGCTCAATTACTTACGGCAGCAAATGGAAATTCAACGTCACGGGCGGTCGCGTGGCTGCTGACGGCGTAGGCGGCGGCATTTACGGCGAAAACAGCTCTGAAGATGACCCCGCGACGGTTGTCGGCTTGAGAGTCGATTATAACCAAGGCGATAAAGGTTTCTTCGGCGGCGCGGGATATTACTACATCAAAGATGACGATCTGGCCTGGAGCAGAAACAATTACTTGAGGAGAGGCGTTGCCGACAGCGTAGATTTTGATAACGAACACGCCCGCAAAGCTTACGCTAAGGCGAGCATTTGGACGGTCAACCTCGGCTATCAGTTCAACGACCTTTTATCGCTTCAGGGTGTGTATGCTCGGAACACCAAGGCGGACTTCGAAAATAAAGCGTGGCAGGCTGAACTTTCCTATGGCGATTATGACGACGCCTCCGAAAAAGGTCAGTGGAACGTCTTTGCCGGCTACCGCAGCCAAGGCACCAACGTTTCCTTTGCGCCCACCGCAGAAGATGCTTTGCGCGGCACTCGCGGTGTTGTCGTCGGTGCGTCTTGGGCTCCGTTCAAAAATATCGGCGTCATCGCAAAATATTTCGACGGCAAATACATCACCGACGGTCTTTACAGCGGTCGCGGCAAAGCCCGTCACATCTTCGGGCGTGTCGAGTTCTTCTTCTAAGTTTTGATTATGAATAATATCTGTGCTCTCAATCCAATGAGGGCTTTTTTTCTTTTCTGGAACTGCAGACGGCAGTTTGTTGAAAAACACATGGAAGAAAAACTTAAATTATAACATGAAAAGAACATGAAATCAAAAATAAAATTTTTTTTGAAGGGCTTGACAGGAAAAAAATTCTGCGCTATTATTGCGGCGGCTTAAGGGACAAGTCAACGAAGCAAAAGATGATTTGAGGAAACACGGTCACTCAAGTTTGAACAGCTTCCGAGACAAGTCGCGAAAGTCAATCGAGTTACTTTCTTAAGCGGCATCTTTAAGGAGGATGTTCAAAATGAAAAAGACAGTAGCAGCAGCCCTTGCAGCAGCATTTGTTATGGGCACAGGCGCAACCACGTTCGCAGCGGCAAATCCGTTCAGCGATGTCCCGGCAGGTCACTGGGCTTACAATTCGGTTGCAAAACTCGCGGCAGAAGGCGTTATCGAAGGTTACGGCGACGGCACCTATCGCGGCGACCGCAACATCACCCGTTATGAAATGGCGCAGATGATTGCAAAAGCTATGGCTAAAAACCCCAGCGGTGCAACCAAAGCTGACCTCGACAGACTCGCTGCCGAATTCCGTGATGAACTCGATGCTCTCGGCGTTCGCGTTGCCGAACTCGAAAAATATGCTGACAAAGTTGTTTGGCAGGGCAAAATCGAGTACACCTACAAGAACCACAG
>JAFSOQ010000117.1 GCA_017446845.1 Selenomonadaceae bacterium
ATAAAATTCATCAAAAGTTTTTTCGTCCGCAACGTCAAGCAACGCGAAGAACAAATTTTTACAATACGCCTCGAAGTTTGCGGAACGAGTGAAGACAAAGCGCAAGTACGGATTAGAAATTTTATTCTTGAATCCCGCCGCGAAGCTACGCCAATGTTCCGGAGGATAACCTTCGCAATTATTATCAGAAAAATATTCTTGCCACTGCCAATCACTTAGCGCATCGGAGGAAATGTTAAAATGCGGCTCCTTATTTTTAATCGCGTCGTAAAAGTTATTTATTTCTTTCACGTTCCCCAGCGGCAAATTTGTCTGCACGGTCGCCGAAGTTTTGCCGCTCTCCATCAACTTTAGCAGTTCGGAAAAATTCTGGGCGTCAGTCGGAAAATTTAGCGCGGGATTATACTTCACGACAGAAAAATTTACTTTGCCTTCGATGCGGCAAATTTGATTCGTCCGAAATTTAAAATCTTCGTCGGCAAGACGCTCCAACAAGTTCGCAATGCCCCGAAAGACGAAGATAACTTTCCGATTAAAGCTTTTGTCTTGCAATGCCCGCAAAATTTCTTCCTGCGCAGTGAAAAAAATATACTCGCCTAAGCCGAAGACAATAGTGTTATTTGTCAGCGTGTCTAGCTTTTCGACGAGTAAATCAGTATCAAGTAAAAAATCGCCCGTGCAAATGTCAGAAATGTAAATCCTCTCGAAGTCGTCGAGAAATTTTTTGAAATCGGCATTACCGTCCGAAACGACAAAGTACGGGCGCAATGTGTCGCGGTTCAAGTAAATACGAATTTTTTTCACGGCGTCAGCAATGCTTAAAATCTCCACGCTCAAGACTCCCTTAAAAGTTTCAAGCCGACCTCATAATTTCTGTCAAGCAATTCAATCAAAAGTTTTTTCGCATCTTCATTAGACATTCGCATAACTCGCGCCGTCACTTTGTCGCAAGCCCCACCGCTGAAATATTTATTCTCGGCAAATTTCTCGACGATTTCTTTCACGCGCAGATTAGGATACCATTGATAGGCGTCGCCAGAAGTTTTATTTCTCTCCAATTCGTTGCGCACTTCGTCGTTGTCGTCCAGCAAAACGCGATAATCTTCGTCGATAATCGCCTTGCGAAAAGCTTCTTCAATTTGCCGTTTATCATTGAGCGCGTCAAAATACGGCGGTCGCTTTTCAAGATAATCAATCGCAAACTGAACGTCTTTTTCTTCCGGCGCATTTGCCATTAAGACATTGAAAACTTTTCGTGCGGTATCCTGTTCCGTTTGCGGCACCATTGCCAAAATTGGCGTGCGATGAGCTTTCGACCATTCACGCGGAGAATTATTTCCGGCAAGCTTTTGCCACAAATCCACGAGCTTATTCTTTAGCTGCCTACTTTTTATCTTCTTCGCCAAATCATCAACATTTTTATGATAGCGTCCCTGCGAATCAGTGAATGAGTCCTTCGACAAACAACTATGGAGTTCTTTAATTTCCTCGTTGTTCAAGCCGGTCAGCTGATAAGAATATTTGTCGCGCAAAATTCTAAGCGGCTCGGAAAGTGCGTCGTAAATAATTTGGGCGTTGTCTGTAAGTTGGCATAAAAAAAATTCCCTCTTGCTTTGGGGGATTTCTCCGCGCTTGCAAATTTCTTTCAACGTGGCGAAAAAATTTTTCAACGCCGGATAATAATCGCTGATTACGTCGGCAGGGATTTTCAGATTGAATCGGCAATGCCCAGCCCAATTTTTTACGCAGTCATTAAGCGACTTGCCGTCAATGCCGAAATTACGACTTTGCGCGACAATTTGCCAGTCGACAATCAATTTTTTCAAGTCGTCTATTGCGGTTTCTTTATCGTGGAGCCAAATGCCGTCGCCAGCGGTTATTCGTCTTTGACATTCGGCAACCGGACTTTCTATTCCAATTTCCTGCGCCAAGTCGAAAATTATTCCGCTCTCAAAATCTTTTATGAAGTCGGTAAAAATTTCGCGACCCTTTTGAGCCGTCAAGAAAATTTTCAAATCGTGGAAAGTGGCGGGATTGTTCAAGAGGAATTGTCCGGCACGCTCAGCCAAAGCCGATACGCTGACTGCTTGCTTTGAATTGGCAATTTCTGTTATCAGTTGCAAAAAACTTTTATAATCATCTTGCGCCGCGTCGACGTAGCACCACAACGGATAGCCTAAATTTTTAAGTTTCAAGCGAAGTTTCTGCGCACTTTGCTCAACGGAAACATCTTCCGCCACGCCGAAAATTTCCGATGCAAACTCCATGAACTGCCGCTGATTTGGCGACATAATCTCAAGATATTTCGGGCGATAATTTCTTATGGGCGAAAGTGCCTGCTTGATACTATCGTTAATACATTCCGCCAACTTCTGGACGCTCATTGCGCCGCCTAAATTGCCGTC
>JAFSOQ010000118.1 GCA_017446845.1 Selenomonadaceae bacterium
AGATTGATGTTCTCGTCAACAACGCCGGCATCACTCAAAGAATCACCGTCCATGACATGACCCTTGCCGATATGAAACGCGTCTTCAACGTCAACATGTTCGGCACATTCCTCATCACCAAGGCCGTTGTCGAAGTCATGAAGGAGAAAAAATACGGGCGTATCGTTAGCTTGTCCTCCGTTTCGGCTAAACGCGGCGGCGGCGTCTTCGGTGGTGCTCATTACAGCGCGTCGAAAGCTGCTTTGCTCGGTTTCAGCAAAAACTTGGCTCGTGAAGTCGCCGAATATGGAATTACCGTTAACTGCGTCTGTCCCGGCGCGATTAATACCGACATTCGCAAGAACATGAACGGCACCGAAGAAGACGACATTAAACTTGCTCAAGAAATCCCGATGAAACGTATCGGCGAAGTCTTTGAGGTCGCGGGACCGATTGTTTTCCTCGCGTCGAAGGAAGCCGGCTACATCACGGGCGAAGACATTGACATCAACGGCGGCTCCCACATGGACTAAAAATTAATTAGGAATTAGGAGTTAGGAGTTAGGAATTGTAAAAATCATTCCTCATTCCTAATTCCTCATTCCTAATTTTTTTAAGGAGTTGATTTATTTGACCGGTGAACAATTCGAGGCAATGCTTGACGAGTATCGCGCCAGAAATATTCACTTCTTGCACCTCAAGACAAATTTGCGCGATTGGTTTTTTGTAATCGACGACAGCTATTATCTGACTTATCGTGACGACAAAAAAGAAATCGTCGTGAGCTGGTTGGTTAAGCCCAAAGACGATACGCATGAGGAATTTTATTTTTACAACACAAACAATCGCGGCTTTAATCAGTGGTACGGTGATGTCATTCACGATTATGAGGCAATGGACGATAAAGAGTTTTATCACGAGCCGTATTATGAAGACCTTTACATAAGCTACATGAACGAAGAAGAGAAAGTTCCGCTCAAAGATTTTCTCGCCGTCATTCCGCGCACGAATTATAAAATTTTCGGCAACTTCCTTCTGTGCGATGAAATCGGCTCCGGTTTCGACAAGAAGGAACTGCCTTATAAGTCCGATAACTCGACTATCGCAAATCAATTTAAGTTTTGGCTTAGGTTGGAAGACATTGTGCCTTTTAATTACGTTTTGCGCGAGTCTGTCAAGTCGCCCGCCATTAATCTTTCCGAAATTGAAGAAATTATCCCCGCGCATACGAATGTTCGCTTTGTCTTCGACGACGGCTCCGTTCGTGCGCTTAAACAAATTCTTGCCGACAAGCAACGTGACGTTGCATCCAATGGACGCGCTTGACTTCTCGACAATTTTCAACTTAGTCGCCGCGTCCCAATCAATTTAGCGGTCAAAAAATTTTTTGGTTACAAATTGAACCGTCCGAACTTCGGGCGATTTTTTTTTGTGATATAATCGTTTGAAATAATTCAAGGAGCGATAAAAGAAATGCTCGCCAAAATTTTTTTCAGCTCAGTTGTCGCAGCAATCATGACATTCGCCGGCTCGCTGTGGATTGATAAATTATACTCAAGAAGTTCGGAACTGACCTTCCCCGAAGAAATTTCAAGCCGCTCAAAATTTCGCAAGCCGCTTTTATTTTTTGCGCTGGCGAATTTGATTTACTTATCGGACGATTTATTTTTAATGGCGGCGATTTTTTTGCTCGCGCTAATGACAGTTACCGACTTTGAACAGTACATGCTTTTCGACGCAATGACTTTTCCGCTTGCGCTAATCGGAATATTTTATTCCTGGCAGAATTCAAGTTTGCAGGACAATTTAATTGCGGCGGCAGTCGGCGGCGGAATTTTTTTCTTGATAGCGATTGTTTCCAAAGGAGCCTTAGGCGGCGGCGACGTGAAATTAATTTTCGGCTTGGGATTTTGGTTGGGCACGCAAAAACTTTTAAACGTCGTGATGATTGGAACGATTTTCGGCGGCGTCGTTGCCTTGATTATGATTTTGCTTAAGAAAAAAAGCCGCGGCAGTTATTTTGCCTACGGTCCTTATTTCACGTTAAGCGCGATATATTTTTTACTTGCCCAAAAAAATATTGTATAATGGCAACGTGACGTTGCATCCAACGGACGCGCCGTGCCGCTCAAAAATTTTAGCAAAATCGCCGCGTTCGTACGAAATGCATGCGCATTTCTAGCCCAATAACTTTTGGAGGTGTTAAGATGGCTGATTCATCGGTCAGTTATAAATGTCCGAATTGCGGTGCGCCGCTTAGTTTTTTACCCGGCAAGAAAACCGTAACTTGCGAATATTGCGGCACGGAATTTGAAAACAGTGCTATTGAAGAACTTTTCCGCGATAAAAAAGAAACGGCGGCTCGTGCTGCCGAAGCTCAAGAGGCTAAATGGGAAACGGAAAATGCCGGCTCGGAGTGGTCCGGCGACGAGGCTAAAGCTCTGCACGCGTTCACCTGTTCGAGTTGCGGCGCGGAACTTGTTTGCGACGAAAATACCATGGCAACCGAGTGCGTTTATTGCGGCAACCCGACCATGATTCCGAAACGTTTCGACGGCATGTTGAAACCGGATTACGTCATTCCGTTCAAAAAGACAAAGCAGGACGCCGTTAATGCGCTGAAAGAATTTTACAAAGGTCATATGCTTTTGCCGAGTAATTTCACCGCCAACAACCGCGTCGAGGCAATTCAACCAATGTACGTTCCCTTCTGGCTGTTCGATTCAAAAATCACCGCGCAAGCCGAATTCCGCGCAGAAAAAAATCACGTCATAAACACGCCGAAGGAAATCATAACCGAGGTCAGCATTTACAACTGCCGCCGCAAAGGTGTCATGAGTTTTGAACGAATTCCCGTCGACGGCTCCAAGAAAATGGACGATACTTACATGGAAAGTATCGAGCCGTTCAATTACGGCGATTTGGTTCCGTTCAGCGCGGCTTATCTCACCGGCTATCTCGCCGACAAATACGACGTGACTGCCGAAGAATGTGTGCCCCGCGCAGATAAACGCGTCGAAAACAGCGCGATTGAAGTTTTGCAAAGTTCCGTTGAAAATTTCGACGCCGTGCAACTTGAAAACGCCGCAGTGGTTAAAGATGTCGGCAAGGTCAGCTATGCAATGGTGCCCGTCTGGATTTTGACGACGCGCTACAACGACAAGCCCTATACTTTCATGATGAACGGACAAACGGGCAAAGTTGTCGGCTCTCTGCCTTACGACTCGACAAAAGCTTTTTTATATCCCGCGCTGTGTTCGCTCGTCCTCATGCCGATTCTTTATTTCTTAATCAGCTCGTTGTTTTACTGAGGATGCAGAGTCATGAAAAAGTTTTTAAGTTTGATTGCGCTGATTCTGCTGATAAATTTTTCCGTAGCCGGTGCCGCACGACTTGACCCCGTTACGGATAATGTCGGACTTATGAAGGCAACGGAAATTGAATTACTTAACCAAAGGATTCGTAACGTCGAACAGAAGCATAAAATTAAAATCGGCGTCGCCTTTGTAAAGAGTATCGGCTCAAGCGATATGGTTACCGCGTCAAATGATTTTCTCGACCAAAATTTTGCTAACGGCACGAACGGCGGAATTATTTTGCTCGTGGCAATGGACAAGCGCAAATATGAAATGTCGACGGACAGACGCATGGTTGAACGAATCACTGACATGGACGGCATTCCCTTTTTAAAAGATAAATTTCAATCCGATTTGAGCGCGGGCAATTATTACGGCGCAGTAAATAATTTTGTCGACGGCGTTGACGAATTGCTGACTTACTACGAGACAAACGGCGTCGCTTACGGGCAACGCAAGCCCGGCGAATTCGACCCGATGGCGGCAGGTTTAGCCGTTATCGCTTCAATTTTTATTGGTATCATGGTTCGCTCGTCGCTTATCGGCAAGATGAGCAACGTTCATCACGCAATGGAAGCGATTGACTATCTCAAGAAAAATACCGTCAAGCTCACCGAAAATCGCGACACATTTTTATTTATGAACGTCAGGCGACGTCCTCGCGGAGGTGGCGGCGGTGCTCGCGGCGGAGGTCATGGTGGCGGAGGTCACGGCGGTGGCGGCGGCAGTTTTTAATCACACTGCGCGAGAATTCTCCCGCCTGTTTAGTTAGAAGTCAACAAGATTGAAATCCTTTCCGAAAATTAAACGGAAAAAAAGTAATTCTCATAAGTTCAGCAAAATTAATCGCGGGCAAATAAAATTGTCGGCGATTTTTTTGTCCGAAATCCTATGAGCAGCGAGTTGAATACGTTACTTAAAAAGATTTTTATTTTTGCTGATGAGTTCTCCGATTAACATTTTGCCGCGAATGTCGGGATGAATGCCGTCGACTGAAAAGCCGTAATCCATTGCGCCTTGAGCGTCGTAAAAATATGGCTCAATGTCGATAAAAAATTCTTGCCGCTTAATGTACTCGTTTATCTGCTGAAGTTTCGCGTACCAATTCGGGTCGCTCGGCGTGTGGAAGGCATTCTGAAGGTTAGCGGGATTAATCGGCATGAGCGTCAAGAAAATCGGGCGAATTTCATTTTGCAAGCAAAGTTTATTAATCCCCGCCAAATCGGAGATAACATCTTCGGCGGAAATCCTCGCGTCGCGCAAACAATTCGCGCCCGTCGAGATAATTAAATTTTTCGGCTTGACTTGCAAAACATCTTGATTAAAACGCTCCAAAGTCGTGTGGGAAGTGTCGCCGCTCCTGGACAAGTTGACGACGGGGAAGTCGATAAAAGTTTCGTAGCTGTATTGCAAGGCGCGCGGAGAATAACTGACTGCGCCGCCGCCGTGAGAAATGCTGTCGCCCAAAATCGCAACGTCAACGCCGCCCGTATAATCGTCGACGAGAAATTTTTCGCTGTTCGACCAGGTGCCAATCGGATTGTTATTTGCGTCGAGTGCTCGGACCCGCCAATAATAAACTCCGGCATAAGGTCTGCCGTATTCGTCGTAGCAACTGGACACGTCGTCGGAAATCATGCGCCACACGCCGTCGGGACTCGGCTCCGTATTATTTTCGACTTCCGGCGGGTGAATCAGCATTTCGACTTCATACTTAACGCCGTCATGCAACGGAATCCAATCGAACACGTGATAAATCGGCTGCGACAAATAGCTCATGAAATCAAAATTATTTATCAGCGGACAATTCGGGAAAGGTTTTGTCTCGTCGACGATAATTTTTTCCGCTTGGCAAAATTCGCCAATCGGCTCGTGATGAAGTCCCAAAGCTCGCGCCCGCCAATAAATTTCTTTTCTGCCCGCAAACGGACGCAAATCCGCTTGATAACCGTTTGTATAAATTTTTCGCGTGCTGTCCAGATGATGAACCTTTGACAGAGCTATTCCGCCTTCGACTTCGGGCGGCGCGTCCAAAATTTCCAATTCGTAGCAAACGGCATTGGGAACGGTGTGCCAGACAAAGAACGGCATTAAGCTTGCGGGATTGGTTTCGTTGTAGTGATAAATGCTTACCGGGTGCGGCGGCGTCGGGAAATTCGGATTGGCATAAATTTTTTCGCTGCGATAAATTTCGCCGAAAAGTCCTCGCGCCGTGATGAAATAAAATGTCGGAATCGGTGCACGCGGCACGATATAACTTGCGGAGCGCGTCTCCTCCTCCTTTAAGATGTGGAAGGGCGGCGAATCTTCGACAAGCCCTGTTGTGCGACTGATTGTCGTGACTTTGTAGACGCAAGGATAGGGCAGCGGCTTCCAGCTCATAAGTGTATCGTCGCCCTCTTGAGAAAAATTCACTTCGAGCATTCGCCCGTTAAGTTGCATGACATCGGTTTTCTCGGCTATGTACATGCTGAATATCGAAAAAAAAGCCATAAGCCCCGCGATTATCGTAAACGTCAAAAAATTTTTCATGGGATATAATTCCTCAACATCTCAAAATAATTTATAAGCAAATTTATATCTCCGAATCGAATGAACAAGCAAATTAAAATTATCAGCACGGCAAAAAAATATTCTTGCCACGAGCCGACTTTGAAAAGTTTTATTCCGTATTTTTTACGCGGCGTGAAAATCGGTATCTTGCCGCAAATTCCGTCCTCGGCAATGTGCAGCAGTGCTCCGACCAATGCATAGGTTATCAAGTTCAAAACAAAATTCAAAGTCGGTTCGGGATAATAATTTTTTGCGAACTGCGCGGCAACAATCAGCGCAAAATAAATCGGCGGATAATGCGACCAAGTGCGATGATTCTTGCGCCACTTCCAATAAGCCGAACTTTCTTTGGGCGGCGAACCTTCCACCCTGTCAGGCAAGACTGCGCCCACGATACTTGACGCCGTAAAAAGTGCGTCATTGGTCACGGTGCACACGATGAATCCCGTAACGATTTGATGATTAATCCACTTCAAACGATTTACTCCTTTAATTGAAATCGACTTAATTATAAGCTACCAAGCCCGAAAACTTCAACCAAAATTTTTCCGCGCAAAAAAAATCCCGCTTGATTCGGGATTTTTTGTCGTATTAATTGAATTTTAGAATCGAACTTCGACGCCGCGCCCTTGCAAATATTCTTTGACTTGACGGATAGTGTATTTGCCGTAGTGGAAGACCGACGCCGCCAAAACAGCGTCAGCTTTTCCGTCGACAAGCACGTCATAAAAATGTTCAAGTTCGCCCGCGCCGCCCGACGCAATCACCGGAACATTAACCGCCTCACTGACCGCGCGAGTAAGTTCAATGTCGTAGCCGTCCTTCGTGCCGTCGGCGTCCATGCTCGTCAAGAGAATTTCGCCCGCACCGAGTGCCACGCCTTTTTTAACCCAGTCAATGCAATCAATGCCCGTGGGAGTGCGCCCGCCGTTGACGTAAATTTCCCAGCCGTTGTCGGAGCGTTTTGCGTCGACTGCCAGTACGATACATTGACTGCCGAATTTTTTTGCACCGTCGCTGAGTAGTTGAGGATTTTTAACCGCCGCGCTGTTGACAGAAATTTTATCCGCGCCCGCCGCCAACATGACGCGCATATCTTCAACGGTGCGTATGCCGCCGCCGACCGTGAACGGAATAAAAACTTGCGCCGCACAACTTTTGGCGACCTCGACCATGGTGCCGCGTCCCTCGTGCGAAGCAATTATATCCAAAAAAACAAGCTCGTCCGCCCGCTCCAAATCGTAACGTTTTGCAAGTTCGACGGGGTCACCTGCGTCGCGCAAGCCGACAAAATTCGTGCCTTTGACGACGCGTCCCGCCTTCACGTCCAAGCAAGGAATAATTCTTTTTGTAAGCATTTAGCCCTCCACAAATCCTAACTCCTAACTCCTAACTCCTAATTGCAGTTCAGCCCTCCGCAAGTTCAATCGCCGACTTTAAATCGAGTGCGCCGGTGTAAATCGCCTTGCCGACAATCACGCCCGAAATTTTTGCCGACTTGAGAGCGCGAATATCTTCAAGCGATTTGACGCCGCCCGACGCAATAATTTCTGCGCCCGAAGAATTTTGGAGTTCGGAAAAAATTTCCGCGTTGACTCCGCTCAACATGCCGTCTTTGGAAATGTCGGTGTAAATAATCGTCTTGACCCCCGCCGCCACGATTTTTTTTGCAAGCTCGACGACTTTGACGTTGCCGGATTTTTCCCAGCCGTGAACCGCAACAATCCCGTCACGAGCATCAATCCCGACGACAATTTTATCGCCGAATTTTTTAACAGCTTCTTCGACGAGCGCGGGATTTTCTACGGCGACACTTCCGAGAATCACGCGACGCACTCCGAGCGACAAAAGTTTTTCCGCGTCGTCCAAAGTTCTGATACCGCCGCCGACTTCAATCGGAATTTCAATCGCGTCGAGGATTTTTTTTATGGCGTCGAGATTTTGCGGCGAACCTTTTCTTGCGCCGTCCAAGTCAACGACGTGCAAAAATTTCGCGCCCATGCCTTGCCACTTGAGAGCAGTCGCTTGCGGGTCGTCGGAATAAACAGTTTCCTTGTCGAAGTCGCCTTGAATCAGCCGAACACACTTGCCGCCGCGCAAATCTATCGCAGGAAAAATTATCATCGTTTAACCTCCAATCCCCATGATTTTAAAATTTCGACAGCTTTATCGGCGAAGAGCAGAACCAATTTTTTCATCTGCGGAGTTAATTCCGTGCCCGCCTCCAAGCTGAATGGTTGCGCGCCGATTAATTCGACGTGCGGAATTTTTTTGCCGCTGAGTTCCAAAATTGTCAGCACGTCTTGAATTCCGACTTCATGCGCCGAAATTTTTTGCGCGAAATAATTTTTTATTTCGTCGCCGCGCAGATGAAAAATTTTCCCCGGCTCCGCGCCGCCGTCAATCGAATCAATTATCAAAAGTTTTTGCGTTCCAGTTACGAAATGTGTAAGTTCAACGCCGAGCGTCCCGCCGTCAATCAGGTTGACATTATCGGGGAAAGTAAAATTTTTTTCAAGATATTCTACGACGCGCACGCCGAAACCCTCATCAGATAAAATTATGTTTCCGATACCGAGCACCGTATTTTCCGTTGTGAACAAACTTTCCATTAGTAAACCTCCGAAAATTACTTCAACTGGCAATGCGCAGCGTTGCGTACGAACGCGGCGATTACGTTAAAAATATTCCAACGTTGAATCGCGACCGCTGGGTCAAGCTTCAAGCTTGCGCTTTTAAAGCGACCGTCACGTTGCCGAGCAACCAATCAGTCCACGCGTCCAGCCCCGTTTCTTTTGTGCAGGACGTTTCAAAAATTTTTATCGTCGGGTGGAGCGTCGTCAAATCTTCTCGCGCCGATTGCAAGTCAAAATTCGTGAACGGCAGCAAATCGATTTTGTTGAGCAAGGTGACTTCCGATTCTTTGAAAATCAGCGGATATTTTAAAGGTTTATCGTCGCCTTCGGTTATCGACAGCACGACCGCTTTAAAATTTTCTCCTATGTCGAATTCCGCAGGACAAACCAAGTTGCCGACGTTTTCGACGATTAATAAATCGATTGCGTTAAGGTCAAGGGAAGTGCACGCCTTTTGAATCATTGGCGCATCAAGATGACAGCCGCCCGCCGTATTTATTTGAATCACGTCGACGCCCGCGCGTTCGATTCGTTCGGCATCTTTGGCGGTGAAAAGGTCGCCCTCAATCACGGCGATTTTAATTTTATCGGCGAGGCGCGTCAAAGTTTTTTCCAGCAAAGTCGTCTTGCCCGAACCTGGCGAGCCCATTAAATTCATCACGACAACACCGCGCTGAGAAAACATTTCACGATTCTGCGCGGCAATCTCGTCATTTGCGCCCAAAATATTTTTCATGAGTTTAATTTCCAAAAGCCGGACCTCCTGTACATTGCAAAAAATTTATAAAAGCTAAATCGCGGCGACTCGGCTAAAAATTTTAAGTGGCGCGGCGCGTCCGCTGTTCCGTCGCTTTCAAAGCGACTCACTCACAATCTACGAAGTCAACCAAAAGTTCTCGCCCGCTCTGTAAAATCAAAATGCCGTCGCATTCGGGGCAGAAAAAATTATAATGTTCGAGCCGAAAATTTTTCCCGCACTTGTTGCACGTCGCACTAATCGGCACGCGCTTAATCACAAGTTCGGCGTTGTCGGCGGTAGTATTTTTTTTCAGCACGTCAAAAGACAAATTCAAAGCCTCGACTTCGACGCCCGCCATTTCTCCCAACGTCAAACCGATTTTAAAAATTTTCTCCGCGTGATTTTTTTCAGCCGCGTCAAACGCAATGTTTAAAATATTTTCGGCAAGCGTCGCCTCATGCAAGAATAATCACTCCAAAATAATGAAATTAGCAATGCGGTTCTATCAATTAGGAGTTAGGAGTTAGGAGTTGTGGAAGTATTTAAACTCCTCACTGCTAACTCCTAACTGGATTTAAACTCCTCACTCCTCACTCCTCACTCCTAACTAAAAAAAGTTAGGAGTTAGGAATGATTAGGCTAGAAATGGTTGCGTTCGAACGCGGCGATTACGCTAAAATTATCGAACGGCAAGACGCGTCAACCGGATGCAACGTCACGTTGCCACCGCAGTTTTACATCACGTAAAAACGCGGCGGGAGCCGTCGTCCATGACGGCTCCAAATGATTCGTGTTCTTCAATTATCGGAAAAAAATTCGTTCTCCAATGCAAGGCACATCATGTGATAAATCGGCAAGTGATATTCTTGAATCGTGTACGACGAATCGGCGGGCACACAAATTGAAACGTCGGACAAGTGTCGAAGTCTGCCGCCGCGTCTGCCCGTCATCGCCACGATTTTTATTCCCATAATCCTTGCGACCTCGACCGCGAACAAAACATTATCGGAATTGCCCGAAGTGGAAATCGCAAGCAATGTGTCGCCGCGTCTGCCGAGTCCGAAAATTTGTTGCGCAAAAATTAAATTCGGGGTCACGTCATTGGCGAAAGCAGTCAGCAAAGAAGTTTCACCGACCAAACTCACGGCGGGCAATGCGCTTTGAAGATTCGCCTTGAAGTATTCGACATCGGCGGGGAAAAGTTCTTGAGCACGATTGACGAATTCGGGATTAAAATTTTCAATCTTACGCGGCAGACTGAAACCTTTCATCAATTCGCCGACAATGTGCATAGCGTCCGCCGCAGAACCGCCGTTGCCGCAAATCATCAATTTGCCGCCGTCGCGAAAACTCTCGCAAATAATTTCGAGTGTCGCGAGCAAACTGCTCCGACAAATTTCAAGAGCGGGGTAGCGTTTTATTAATTCTTCGACTTTATTTACCGTGGACTTTTTAATTTTAATCGCTCCTTTTGCATTTAAAAAGACTGCCGCTCCATATTGTGACCGACAGCCTGTTAGTGGTCAGCGATTAGCATTTAGTGATTAGGATTTTCCCTAACCACTAATCGCTAACCACTAATCACTTAATATTAATAACGATGTCCGCGTCGCCTTCAACAATCTCCGCGCCGTTTTCCTTGAGAATTTGCGCGACTGCCTCGCAAAGAGATTTATCGCCGCAAGTAAGAGCCGCCGTCTTGCCGACCAAAGTTGCCGAGCTTGCTTCGAGGATGGCAATTTCGTCGCCGATACGGAATTTCGGAATGGGTTTGTCCTCGACGTGAATGCTGCCTTCAAGAAGGTCGTCTTTGTCGTCGTTGAACTTTATGACAATGTGACCGAGACTTTTAATGTTGTTGTTGACTTCGTTGCCGACGCTGAGGATTTTGAATTCGGAATCCGCAACTTTGAGCACGTCGCCGGGTTTGATAACGTCGGTGAGTTTATTGCCGCTGTGCAGGACGGAAAATTCGCGCAGCTCCGGCAGAACCATTGAATCATCAAAAATAACGAGCATTTTGACAAGACTTGTGAACTTTGCGACCTCGCCACCGATGCCCACGATTTTTGTGCTGTAATATTTTTTTGCCATTGAAAGCCCTCCCGTATTTCAAATGAACTTTCCAACAATTTTTCTTTTGAATTCTGCAAGCAGGCGATTAATCCTGCCGCATTTTCGGAAAATTTTTTTATTAAGAATTGTCCATGATGTGCTATAATGTTTCTGAAATTTATTTTGGGAGGAAAAAATTTTGGCTATAGAAAAAGTCAGGAAATATTTTGCGGATTTGGGCGAACCCGAACGCGTGATTGAATTTGAACAATCGACGGCAACAAGCGAACTCGCCGCGCAGGCACTCGGTTGCGAAGTCGGCAGGATTGCAAAAACCATTTCGGTTTTCGTCGACAAAAAGCCCGTCTTGATTTTGGTGTCGGGCGATATGAAACTTGATAATAAAAAATTCAAAGCGCAATTCAACTGCCGCCCGCACATGATTCCCGTTGAAGACGTGGAAAATTTAATCGGGCACGCCGTCGGCGGAGTTTGTCCGTTCGCGGTCAACGAAGGCATTCCGATTTACCTTGACGCCTCGCTGAAAAGATTCGACGTGGTTTATCCCGCTGCCGGCAACGACAAAAGTTGTGCGCGATTCAAAATCGACGAGCTGGAACAATACATAAAAAGCGCGGGTTGGGTTGACGTTGCAAAGGTCAAATAAATTCGATATAATCTTCGCGGAAAGGATGAACGACATGAGGCTAAAAAAATTTTTCGCGGGGATTGTGTCGGCGGTGATAATTTTTTCGGCGAATCCGACTTCGGCAGAGGAAGACGACGGCGAAGTTATAACCGAAGTGCCGACGGAAATTTACATGTGGGTGCAATCGACGCCGCGAGGAAATTATTGGTTCAATCATAAAGCGGCGGGTTACAAAATTCGGGAAGACGGCACGCTCGATTTGAATACGCTGATGGTTCCGACGGTTTGCATTTATGATAACATTCAGATTGAAGATGTGATTCAAAAGCGACGCTGGAAAAGACTTTCCACCAAAGGCTACGACCGTCTTGCCGGGCGCGCAGATTATTTGAAATTCGATTTGCTAAATGAAACCGTTCAAGTCGTCGAACGCGTGGATTTGGACGACACTTGGGCGGCACTCGATAAAGACACTTCAGGCGAACCGATTGATTTAAAATCATTGCCGAGCAAAGACGTGCGCTATAATTTTTATCGGACGATTTTGGAATGGGCGCGAGATCATAACGAATTGATAATCGGGCGTTCCAAAGGTCGGTTGAGCGACGAAGACGGCGACCTTCCTTTAAACGAAGTACCGATTAATAAAATTTTTATTCCGCCGGCTCCCAACTGATAAAAACTTCTTGACAGTTAATAATTTGAATGGTAAACTTGCGATTGCTGCGGAGAGTTGTCCGAGTGGCTTAAGGAGCACGACTGGAAATCGTGTGTTACGTTGATAGCGTACCGAGGGTTCAAATCCCTCACTCTCCGCCACCGATTGCAATTAAATAATTAAATCATAGAAAAGTTTCAGTCGTGAACGCAGAGACTTGGTTTCGCCGAACACAAACTGTACTGACAAGCTCGCCAGGGCATACGCAGCAACGAGCGGTTATTGTAGCGCAGCTTCGGAATTGAGGTCAAGTTTCTGCGTTGACGGCTGAAATTTTTTTCACTCAACAATTTCCGGGATAAACAAAATTCAAATGCTGCTTGGCGACTTCGACGAGTTCATAAATTTTTTTGACGGGCGTCGGCGGGAGATTCGTAACTTTATAACGCGGGAAAAATCGGCTGATGTGGAGCGGAATATCTTTTGAAATTTCTGCGAGCCACGCCGCCTCTTTATTCATATCGTCAGCCGAATCGTTCATTGTCGGCACGATTAAAGTTGTAACTTCGACGTGACAGCTTTGCGCGGCAAGTTCAATCGTCCGACGAACAGTTTCAAAGTTTCCGCCGAGGAGAGAATAAATTTCTTGACTGAAACCTTTTAAATCGATATTCATAGCGTCAATCAGCGGCAGAATTTTTTTGAGCGCGGCGGGCGCAACTGTTCCGTTGGTGACGAGAACAGATTTTAAACCGCGACTTTTCAAAAGCTCGGAAGTATCGCGAACAAATTCATAGCTGATAAACGGCTCGTTGTAGGTGAAGGCGACGCCGATATTTTTTTGTGCGACGAGTTCGGCGGCAAGTGCGGCGAGTTGTTCGGGCAAAATTTTTCTCGTCGGGAAAGTCGAATCCGCCATGGAAATTTCAAAGTTTTGACAGAAAGGACAGTTCAAATTGCAACCGTAGCTGCCGACGGACAAAATCCGACTGCCGGGAAAAAATCTGTACAGCGGTTTTTTTTCAATCGGGTCGAGAGCAATGGAAGTTATCGCGCCGTAATTCAGTGCGGTAATTTTTTCGCCGTCATTGATTCTTGCGCGGCACCTTCCGATTTCTCCGACTGCCAGCCGACAATGATGCGGACATATTTCACAAATTTTTTTATCGCTCATGACATTATCTCCCAAAAAATTTTCTCGGTTAATTTTATTACAGTTATAAAAATTTTTTACGGCAACTCATAAAAGAAATTTCATTTTTTGCATAAGTGGTCTTGCCGCCACTTTTAAATTCTAATTGAATTTCTCCAAGAATCATGGATTTATCAATCGCCTTACACATATCGTAAATTGTCAACAATGCAACGCTCACCGCATGAAGTGCCTCCATTTCCACGCCCGTAGCCCAAGTCGTTTTGACTGTTGCCGTAACTTTTACAGCATTTTCCTCGACAAGCAAATCAAAATCCAAAGCGCAATGACTAATCGGCACCGGATGACACAGAGGTATCGTCTCTGAAGTCTTTTTGACTGCCATAATGCCTGCAATTCGCGCTACACCGAGCACGTCACCTTTTTTGGCAGTACCGGATTCAATCACCTTAAAGGCTTCTTCACCGACAAAAATTTTTCCACTTGCCACAGCAATGCGCTCAGTCAAATTTTTGTTGCCGACGTCGACCATGATTGCATTATCTGCCGCGTCGAAGTGATTCATTTTCCCATTCAAATTTTCTGCCTCCATAGTATAAAATCAAGCTTGTCGGAATCATAATCAGCCCCCGCAATAATGAGTTTAAAATCAGAAATTACAGCTGAGGCAATGAATGCTTTTTTCCGCTTCGACGCTATTATACACGAGATTACCCTTTCTTTGTACTTATCCAAAACTATTTCAGATTAGAAATCAAAAACCCCCGCATAGATGCGGGGGGAATGCCATCAAAAAAATCTTTTAACTTGCTTGTTCAATTTCTTTTTTGGTGACTTTACCGTCTTTAATGAACTAACTTGTCGACCCATGCGCCGTGATGGTGAACGGCGTATCGCGCATTGATTGAGCCTTGGGTCATGCCGCGCAACGAATCGGGATTTTGAACGACGGCAAGATAAATGTGAGCAAGTGCCGCAGCAAATCCGATAGCCGCAGCGATTGAGTGAAGAGGAATCATCCGGGCGCGAACGGAATTATCGATAACTCCGTTGCCGACCCACATAATCAAACCCGTTACGACCAATACCGCCCAAATTATCATCTGCAAAAGGATATTTACTTTTTCGCCGCCGTTGTAAAAACCTTGCTTGGGCATTTTCGGTTCGATACCAAACAGCGTCAGAGGAAATTTCAGAAGGAAAATCAAATCGTCCGAGCCGAAACTGAAAGCTTGTTTAAAAAGCGTCGAGTAGCCTTCGCGAGCCGAGAGCAATCCGATAATCGGGGTCACAATAAAAATCACGGCAAAAAATCTGTGGAGGTATTGCAAAGTCTTCGCGCCGAAAATATTGTAGAGGAACAAAAACGAATCGGCGTAAAGCGGCAATGCCGTCAAGAAGAGCATGAGGAATGAAATGCCGTTGAGCCAGTGACAAACCGTGAACATTTTTTGATGTCGCGGCACATAGCGATTTTCGATTAACATTTTCGTCACACTCCTTTATTGCCGATTAATTTATTCAAAACCATTAAGCCTGCGAGACCTGCCGCTGCGCCGACGCCTGCAATTTTTCCAATCGGGCGAATATAATCCTTCCACAAGCTGATTGAATCGGGCGTTTTCGGATTGACGGGCAAGCCGTAAACTTCGGGCGGTTCCGGCAAGACGTACATCATATGAGTACCGCCGACGCCGTTTGGGTGCACGCCGTAAAGTTGCGCGTTCGGAAAATTCATGCGGACTTCCTTAAGTCGTTTTTCGGCGAGTTGAGTCATTGCAGATTTCGTTCCGAAAGCAATCGCCTCTGCCGTGCAAGTTTTCTCGCAAGAAGGAATCATGCCGTGTTCAATCCTGTCGAAGCACAAATCGCATTTGGTAGTTTATTTCGTTCGGAATCAATGCGCAGAACGTTAAACGGGCAATTCGTTCTGCAATAGCCGCAACCGACGCATTTTTCCTCGTCAATGACGACTGCGCCGCTGTCTTTCTGAGAAATCGCACCTTCGGGGCAACCGAGCATACAAGCGGGCTTGGCGCAGTGCATACACTGAAATTTTATAAAGTCCCAATGGAATCTTCCGCCGGCGTCGGTTCGTTCCTTCATTTTTATCAAGTTCCAAGTTGTCGGCGTTAAATCGGCGTGAGATTGATATTGTCCTTTAAAAGGAGTCGAAAAATCGGCGGGCAAGTCGTGCCACTGTTTGCAAGCGACCATGCACGCCCGACAAGCTGAACATCGCGCCACATCGTGAAGCATTGCCATTTCCATTGCCATTTATATCACCTCTTCTTATTAGAGTTCTACGGCTCCGCACTTGCGAAAACTTTTTGCCGCTTTAGAAGCGGCGGAACAGCTGTCGCGTTGCAACGTTAAGAAAATTTTAACATTATCGCCGCGCTCAAACGTTACAAAAAAGTTTCATTCCAATTCTACGGCTCCGCACTTGCGAAAATTTTTTTCTTCGGCGAGTAAATCCAAATGCAAAGTCGTCCAATCGCGCAGATAAATATTTTCTTCGTCCTCTGCTCCGTAAGTTTTCAAATAACAATTACACTCGTCGCAAACGTCGAGCCGCATTTTGTTATCCAATTCTAAAATGTGAATCTGTTCGAGATTTTCATTGCCGCAATACGGGCAACCGACGCGCCGCCAATTCCAAAGCGTTCGACAACCGCCGCAAAGCAAATATCTTGCGCGACCTTCGTTTAATTTTTTCAAATGCGCTATAACGGGGCGTCGTCCGCATATCGGGCAATAATTTTCTTGCCGGTCGTCGCGCTCCCAAAGTTTCAGCTCGGCGGGAATAAGTTTATCGACTGCCGCCCAAAATATTTTCCGCGTCAAAACTTCATTAAGTTCAAGGTCAGCGCAAAATTTTTTTACCGACGAATTTTCCTGCCGTAAAAGTTTTTCTGCCAACTCACGCGGCAAAAATTTTTCCGTAGCGTCGAGAATTTGCGGCTGAAAATTTTCTTGCTGAAGGAGCGGAATTTTTTCTGCCCTTACAAGTTCCAAAACTTTTTCGCGCGGCGGAAAATCGAGCGGCTGAACGTCCGATAAATTTTTTTCCAACTTGAAATGAAACTCTGCAGCCTCGCGCAAAAATTCATGCTCGGCGAGATAACTTTCCAACGTTAAAAATTTTTTCATTCCCAATTCCTAATTCCTAATTGCTTTCTAAGCCTTTTTGATGTCAATCAGACACGCTTTGAACTCTTGCGATTGCGCGTTCGGGTCGAGCGCGTCGGTTGTGATGTAGTTGCCGCCGGGTCCCGTCGACAAACCTTTAAAGCCCCGGTTGTACGGTTGCCGCGTCACAAAAATTTCTTCGCCGCCGATTATCAGCGGTTTGATTCGGTCGGTAACCATAGCTTTTTCCTTAATTTGGGCGCGAACCGAACGGACGATAACTTCATCGCCGCTCTTGACTCCCAATTTTTAGGCGAGCTTTTTAGGCATTTCGATAAACGGTTCCTTAACCAGTTCATTGAGCCAAGGAATGTGGCGCGTGATAGTTCCGCCGCACCAATGTTCCGCGATACTTGAACTGCAGAGGACGTAGGGGAATTCATCTTTCGTGCCGATTTTTTGCAAGTCGGGCATACGCGGATAAATGACGCACGGACTGAATTGCGCGTTCGGATTCATGTGAAGCGCGTTTTTCGTCGGACTTTCGACCGGCTCATAAAATTCGGGAATAGGACCGTCGACGGGCGTCGAGGAACTGTCGCGAGTTTCGCCGTTTTCTACGGTCTTTATAACTTACCGCAAAAATTCTGCCGACACCTTCGCCAACCATGCGGAAAGGTTTTTGACCTGCGGGAGTATCCGGAGCCGCCGTTAAACTTCCTACGTCGGGGCGGTCGTAGCCCTTCCACATTTTAGCCGCCGCGTCCCACCAGACGATTTTTTTATCGGGGTTAATCGGATTGCCGTTTTCGTCGCACGAGGCGCGATTGTAAAGCAGATGAATGTTATCAGGTCAAACCCAACCGTAATTCGGATAAATGCCCATGCCGCCTTCGTCTTCTTGCCCGCGACGCTTCGCCATATGAGTTCCGCCGTCGCGAGTGACGCCCGCATAAATCCACATGCCCGAATTCGTCGTGCCGTCGTCTTTTATTTCGCCTATGCCGTTCAAAAGTTTGCCCGTAGATAAATCATAACCGTTGACTTCGCGCATGATGTATTCAACCATGTGGTATTTCGGATAATTCCAAGTTAAGAGTTTAATAATTTGATCTTTAGGCTCGTTTGAGTCGGCGTAAAGTTCGCGAATTTTTTTCCACAGCATGTCCGGAATCAGATAATCGGGCTTTGAATCGCCGAGCGGTTCGGGACCTTTCATGCGCCATTGAATCATACGCATTGAATTCGTCATGGTGCCTTCGCGCTCAAGATACGAACACGCGGGCAAGAAAATAACTTCAGTCTGAATTTCTTCGGGCTTAATCGGGTCGCCTTCGGGGCGTTCCCAAAAACTTGCCGTCTCATTCAAATACAAATCCTCAACAATAACCGGTCCAATTTGCGCAAGCCGCGATGAACATTTCCGAGATTGGGATTGATAGTGATAGGTAAACCTCTTTGAGGCAGTGTCAAGCAGATTGTGTAAGTAGGGAAAGTTAGCGGTCGAATTTGTCGAAGAGGGCAGCGAGGCGGTCGTTCAAGAGCAACTGATTGCGAACGAGCGACCAATTGGCGATGGGGCGAGATGCCCATTTTTTTTGC
>JAFSOQ010000019.1 GCA_017446845.1 Selenomonadaceae bacterium
CGTGTCACAAGTTTTATTGGGCGGCGGCTCCAGCGAGATTATCGAAAAAGTTTTTCAAGCATTCGGCGGCGCGGGTCACAAAATCGTTTATCCTCAGCCGAGTTTTTCCATGTACAAAATCTACGCCAAGGCGGCGGAGGCGGAAGGCGTGCCCTTCAATCTTGACGAGAGGTTTAATCTCAACGTCGACGAGTTCATAAAAAAAATCCGCGAGGTCGACGCAAGTCTTGCCGTCATCTGCAACCCCAACAATCCTACGGGCAATGCTTTGACGCCCGCGCAGATTGAAAAAATTGCCGCGTCGATTGATTGCGCATTTTTGCTCGATGAGGCTTACGTTGAGTTTTACGGTCAATCGGCAATTCATCTGATAAAAAAATATCCCAACTTAATCGTCGCCCGAACTTTTTCCAAGGCGTATTCCATGGCGGGCGCGCGAATCGGCTACATGATTGCTCAAGCCGAAGTCACGCGCATGATTAACAAAACTTTCATGCCGTATCACGTGAACGTTTTGACATTGGCGGCGGCGGACATTGTTTATCAAATGCGCGACGAATTTACTCCGCGTCTGCAAATGATAATCGCCGAACGCGAACGCATGTTCAAGCGTCTGGAAAGTTTATCGGGCTTGGAAGTTTTCCCGTCGGAGGCAAATTTTATTTTATTCCGTTTCGCCCGCGCAGAGGAGTTAAAAAATTATTTGGAGTCATTGGACATCGGAATCAGATATTTTTCGCCCGACGCGTTCGGATTAAAAAATTGCTTGCGAATTTCAATCGGCACACAATTTGAGAACGATGAAGTTTTCGCCGCGATAAAACATTTCATGGAGGCGGGATTATGAGAATCGGAAAAATTAATCGCGCGACGAAGGAAACCCGCGTCGATGTTGAAATAAATTTGGACGGCGCGGGCAAAACGGAAATTAATTCGGGCGTGGGATTTTTTGACCACATGCTGAATTTGTTCGCGGCGCACGGACAATTTGACTTGAAAGTTATCTGCGCGGGCGATTTGGAAGTCGACGGACATCACAGCATTGAGGACATCGGAATTTCATTGGGCGCGGCATTGAAGGACGCTTTGGGCGATAAACGCGGCATCACTCGCTACGGGACATTTTTCCTGCCCATGGACGAGACGCTTGCCCTTGTGAGTTTGGACATCAGCGGGCGACCGTTTTTGGTCTGCGAAGTCGGCGAACTTGCTCCCATGATTGGAAACTTTGACACGGAACTTGTTGAAGAATTTTTGCGGGCATTCGCCTTCAACGCGGGAATAACTCTGCATGTCAAAATTTTCTACGGAAAAAATTCTCATCATAAAGTTGAGGCGATTTTTAAAGCGTTGGGGCACGCGCTGAAAACCGCCGTTACTGTCGACGAAAAAATTAAGGGCGTCCCGTCAACCAAGGGCGTCCTCTGATAAAAATTTTCTTGCGGCGGAAACGTCGCTTTTTTTTTTATGTTAAAGCTCGCGTCGGACAAATTTTTTTACATCGCCCGCAACGCACACATTCGACGGAATTAAAATCTTTTGTCGGGTCAAGATCGAGCGGACAAGATTTTTTGCACTGCCCGCAACCGATACACTTGTCTTGAGCATATCGGATTTGATAAAAGCTGTATTTGTTCAGTAAGCCGTAAATTGCTCCGAGCGGACACATTACGCGGCAAAAAAATCTGTGGGCAACGACGCAGAAAAAAATCACGGCGAACAGCACGGAAAGTTTCAACGCGAATAAATTTCCGAGTACGCCGCGAAATTCTTCGTGAGTTGCGATTAACGGTAAGCCCGCCTCCAAAGTGCCCGCCGGGCAAATGTATTCGCAAAAAGTCGGCTCGCCGAATTCGGTTGCGACGGGCAGAATCAGCACGAAGATTATCAGCAAAAAATATTTCACGCGCAAAAGTTTTCGCGGCAAAAAAATTTTCGGCGACGGAATTTTATTCAGCAATTCTTGAATCAATCCGAACGGGCATAAAAATCCGCAGACCGCTCGTCCAAGAATCAATCCGATTAAAAGAGTGACGCCCGCCGCATAAAATCCGAATTTGCCGCCCGCGCCGCCGACCGCTTGCATTGCGCCAATAGGGCAGCTGAACGTTGCCGCAGGACATGACCAACAATTTAATCCCGGCGCACAAAAATTTTTTAACTCGCCGCGATAAAGTTTACCGTTCAAAAAATTTGTCGCGTGAGGGTTCGTCAAGAGCGTCGCCGCCAACTGAATCAATCGCCGTTTCATTATCCCAGCCCGATACACTCAAGACAAACTCGCGACGCTTTGGCAAAAATCGTTCCCAACTCGCCGCGCCACACGCCGAACAAAATCATCATCACACTTGCGACAAAAATTATAAGTCTACTGCTTGAGAAGTTTTTCGAGTTCACTTTTGTAACCTTCGACGTCCGCGCCGATAATCGCCTTGCCGACGACTTCGCCCTTGCTGTTTACAAAAATCGTCGTGGGAACCGCCTCAACATTCTCCATAAATCTCAGTAGCTGCTCGTCGGGGATAATGTTCACAAAGTTCGCGTTTGATTGATGCGTTATCTCCTGCGCTTTTTTAATTTGTTGCGCAGAATCTTCCGTGGCGTCGCAGACTAATCCGATAATTTGAGCGTCGGCGGGCAGTGAACGAGCCATTTCGCCGAGTTCGGGCATTTCGGCTATGCACGGCGGGCAAAACGTTCCCCAAATATTTACGACGGTAATTTTCTTCGACGCAAAAATTTCATTCGTGACGGTTTCGCCTTTGATAGTTTTTGCCGTGAAACTCGGAACACTTTTGGCGACGGGCGACGCCTGCGCGGTATTTGGAGAATTATTAACATCAGCCGAATTGTCACCGCAACCGCTGAGCAAAAGACCCGCCGCCAGCAATGCCGCAAAAATTTTTTTAGTCAAGTTAATCCTCTCCTTTGTCGGTATTCTACCATTCGGCTTGAAAATGCGCAAGCAGGGGAATTGCGGCGCGGGAAGAATAGACAAGGAACAAGGAATAAGGAACAAGTTAATTCCTACTTCCTAATTCCTACTTCCTAATTCCTAAACTGAGGTGTGTATGAAAATTGTAGTCTCCGGCTATTACGGCTCGAAAAACGGCGGCGATGAGGCGATGCTCGCGGCAATGCTCGAAGTCTTGCGCGAAGAAGTTTCCGACTTGCAAGTTACGGTTATTTCACTCAATCCCGAATATACCAAAAGACGCCACAACGTCGACGCGGTGCCCATGCCGGATATTTTTTCAATCATAAAAAAAATTCGTGCGGCGGATTTATTGATAAGCGGCGGCGGCTCTCTCCTGCAAAACGTGACGAGCGGGCGCAGTCTTTACTATTACCTTGCGATAATTTTTTTTGCGCTGGCTTGCGGGCGAAAGGTCATGCTTTACGCGCAAGGTATCGGACCGATTCGCGGCTTTTTGGCGCATAAAGCCATGAATCTCATTTTAAATCACGTCGACCTGATCACAGTACGCGACAGAGGTTCGCTGGAAGAATTATCGCGGCTCAAGATAACTCGCCCGAAAATTTTTTGTACTGCCGACCCTGTTTTGGCAATAAAACCTGTGTCGCTCGAAATCGGCGAAGAAATTTTATCACATCACGGAATAAAAAAATCTGACGAAAAATTTATCGGCGTGGCAGTTCGTCATTGGATTGGCTGGGGAAAATTTCAAGCGGAACTCGCCGCCGCCATGGACAAAATTATTGAGACGACGGGCGCGAAAATTATTTTTATCCCGATGAAATTTCCCGAAGATATTCGCTCCGCAGTGTCGACTTCCGAACTTATGAAAAAAAATTGCCTCGTGTTTGAGGAAGAATTTTCCACGCAGGAAATTTTGAGCCTCGTCGGTTGCATGGACGTTTTAATCGGTGTCAGATTGCACGCGCTGATTTTTGCGGGCGTCATGGGCGTTCCAATGGTCGGCATTTCCTACGACCCGAAGATTGAACGATTCCTTGATTCCGTCGGAGAAAAACCGCTGGGCAATATGGCGGACGTAACTGCCGATAAAATTTTCGACGAAACTTTTAAAAAGCTTTCTGAACACAAAAGCCCTTGCGACGAAAAACTTTTAAAGAAACTCAACGAACTGGCAAGACAAAATGCAAAATTCGCTATCGAACTCGCGGAGCACAAATCATGAGCGAAAATTTTTTGTTAAAGAAAGACATTAAGGACATTCGCATTTCTTTTTTTGAGCGCGGCTTTGCCATTCCGGTTGATAAGCAAGAAAAATTATCCGCTCACTTGAGTTGCGGTCGACTTGCTCACGGAGAAAAACGCACGATTAAATTTATTTTGGACGGAAAATATTTTGACGCGACGTTGAGGAGTGTTGGCTTTAATCGAAAAAAATTTCCCAATCATAGCGAGATGTGGCAAATTAATTGGAAGATTGACGACGCCATTTCAAAAAAAGTCACCGAAATTTTTTCAAAGTCATACCTCGATTGCTCTGAAGACGGAGAATATTTTGTTATCTACTCAACTGCCAAGCAGGACATTTTTTATTTTGAGCCGATTTTTAATCGTGAAATTTTTATTCCGAAAATCAGTGAGCTTGCCTTGGAAAATCTTTTGGAATTGCCGATTTTGACGGACGAAGCTGAAAAATTGATTGCGAAAAGCAACTTGATGAAAATCAGAAAAATGACATTGAGTCTCGGCGAAGACTTAAAGAAAAATTATAAATTTCGTTGTCAAATTTGCGGGTGTAGCGTCGGAGAATTTTACGGCGTGAATTTGGCGGAATGTCATCACATAACACCTTTTTCCGAGAGCTTGAATAGTCAAGCTAAGTGCAACATAGTGGAAAAGTATACTTCTGCCGGTGTTCTATAACCCAAACATTTTCTCGGTCGCCGATTCAGTTGCTCGACTACCCTTTGTAACTCCTCTTCGCTGACATTGTTAAAGTCAA
>JAFSOQ010000020.1 GCA_017446845.1 Selenomonadaceae bacterium
GCGGGGGAACAGCGGTCGCGCCGTGCCACTTAAAAATTTTAAGCCGAGTAGCCGCGTTCGTACGAAATGCATGCGCATTTCTAGCCTAAAATTCTTCTCGCATGAGTGACCAAATCTCTACAGGTTCGACGACGTGACCCGCTTTAAAAGCGGGGGAACAGCGGTCGCGCCGTGCCACTTAAAAATTTTAAGCCGAGTAGCCGCGTTCGTACGAAATGCATGCGCATTTCTAGCCTAAAATTCTTCTCGCATGAGTGACCAAATCTCTACAGGTTCGACGACAGAAATTTTTACTATTTGTTGAGCGTGCGGCGCGGAGAAAATTTCTTGTCCGTCTTCGTCGCGCATGGAAGTTATCACTTGCGA
The DNA here is from genome assembly GCA_017446845.1 of Selenomonadaceae bacterium. GTDB lineage: Bacteria > Bacillota > Negativicutes > Selenomonadales > Selenomonadaceae > Quinella. Next base: position 367 of record JAFSOQ010000020.1, read on the forward strand.
AAAAGTTTTTCCGCACGGCTGAAAAAATTCCACGCGTTGATTGATTTCAAATTTTCCGCGCTGTTCGATTGTCGCCGTCATCGTTTCCGAATCAAATTCGCGGACGATTCCCAAAAAGTTAGTCGCGCGGCTCGGCTTGGACGTCGAATAAATTTCGGTCGGTTCATCGTCGCTCAAGAAAAATCCCGTCGTGTACGGTCGGTGCACAACTTTGTTAAGTTCGGCAAGCCACTCGTCGCGAATTTTAAAATCGTTCGGGTTGTCGAAGTAAGAATCAATCGCCGCCCGATAAACTTTGACGACGCCCGCCACGTAGTTGACGCTTTTCATGCGCCCTTCGATTTTGAGTGAGGCGACGCCGCTTTGAATCACTTTATCAATGTACGGCAGCAAGCACAAATCTTTTGAGTTCATGACGTAAGAGCCGCGCTCGTCCTCGCCGACGGGAAAAAATTCTCCGTCGCGTTTTTCCTCAACCAAATTATATTTCCAGCGGCAGGAATGAGTACATGCACCTTGATTGGCGTCGCGCCCCGTCAAAAATTTCGACAACCAACAACGTCCGGAATAAGATATGCACATTGCACCATGAACGAAAATTTCCAACTCCGCCGCGCAATTATTTTTAATCTCCAAAATTTCTTCGCGGGTGAGTTCGCGAGCCAAAACAATTCGATTTGCGCCAAGTTCGTGAAAAAATTTCACTGCCCGCCAATTCGTGACGTTAGCTTGGGTGCTGATGTGAATTTTTAAATTTGTCTCCTTAGCCAAACTCAAGACGCCCAAATCAGAAATTAAAACCGCGTCGACGTTCGCGCCGTCCAAAAACTTCAAATAATCGGCGAGCGCGTCGAGGTCGGCATTGTGCGCGAAAATATTTACCGCCGCATAAATTTTTTTTCCGAGCGCGTGAGTAAATTCGACAGCCTTTAAAATTTCTTCGCGAGTGAAATTATCTCCGAAGGCACGCAAGCTGAAATTTTTCCCGCCGAAATAAATTGCGTCCGCCCCATAAATCAACGCAGCTTGTAGTTTCTCAAAATTCCCCGCAGGTGCCAATAATTCGGGCTTAGAAACTAAACTTGTTCCTTGTTCCTTGTTCCTAGTCCCTTCAACGATATTGATTGACAAGATTTAAATGCTCCTCGTAAGTGTAAGCGTAATGATTGTGACCGAGTCTGTCGGCAACAAAATAAAGATAATCGGTGTCGGCGGGGTGCAAGACGGCTTCAATCGAAGCCATGCCGGGATTGGCAATCGGACCCGGCGGCAAGCCCGTATGCTGATAAGTATTGTACGGCGAATTTATTTGCGTGTCCTCGATTGAAACTTCTTCCTTGGGCACGTCCATCAAATATTGTAACGTTGCGTCGGTTTGCAACGGCATATTCAACTTGAGCCGCTTTAACAAAACTTGCGCGACAATCGGGCGGTCTTCGGGGTAACGAACTTCGCGTTCGACCAATGACGCCAGCGTTATCAAATCGTAAACCGATAAGCCCATGTTCTCGGCTCGTTTGCGCATCGAAGGCGTAACCCTGTCATCGAAGTTCGCCGCCATGCGAGTTAAAATTTCGTCAATCTCCACGTCACTTTCTACGTTGTAGGTGTCGGGGAAAAGAAAACCTTCCGCCGCGAAGAAAACATTTTGACGCTTGCGCATGTAATCATAGGGCGTGAAATTTTCCGCCGCCTTGAGAAATTCTTCTTTGTCTACCAAGTCAAGATTGTAAAGTCGCTCGGCAATTTCCTTAACGCCGAAACCTTCGGGCACTGTGAATCTGACAAAAACTTTTTCGCCCGTCAAAAGTTTCTCGAAAACTTCATCGTCGGACATGCCCGCAGTAAAAGTGTAAGCTCCGGGGCGAAATTTATCGTCGTAGCCGTAAAGCCGCGCAAAAAGTCTGAATCGCCAACTGCTGTCGATAACTCCCTTTTCCGCCAAGCGTTCGGCAATTTCGGCGGTCGAAAGTCCGTCGCGAATTTTTACGTTGATACGTTTTTCCGCTTCCTCGATAGTCTCGGTCGGCGTCGCAGTCTGAACGGGATTTTCAATTTGCACAATGGACGGGTCGGCGAAAACTAAAACCGCGCCGATAACTGCCACGCAAGCAAAAACTACGCCCGCCACGGTCGCCACGTAGCGCATAGAAATTTCTTCGCGCAAATCGTTCAAGGAAATGTTCAACCTTTCGCGGAGAGTTTTTTTACCTGCGCGGCGCGAAGGAATAATTAATTTTTCCGTATCTTTATCGGCAGAAAATTTTTTATCGTCGGGCGCGTTATTCATCTTCTTCATCCAAAAGTTTTTCGTAAGCCTCTTGAACTCTCTCGAACTCTTCGTCGGTCGGCTCGATATATTCTTCCTTGCCGTTCTCGTTGACGATAATTTTTGCAATGATAACGTCGCTGTCGTCTTCGCAGCCGCAATCGCAATCGTCGCAGTGTTTGTCGTTCCTATACTCAATCAACAGCGCAAAATTTTCGCCGTCGACGGGAATAATCATTTCTTCGGTGTAGTAGAAGACGTTGCCGTCCTCGTCGGTCATTTCAATCAAAACATCATCGTTAAAATTTTCTTCACGCTTATTCATTTCCAAATCCTCAACTCCTAAACAGGATTTAGAGAAAAATCCCTAACTCCTAAATCCTAACTCCTAACTTCTAACTCCTAACTGAATCAAGCCAGCCTTGCAGGATATAAACTGCCGCCATCTTGTCGATAACTTTTTTGCGTTTCTTGCGACTTAAATCCGCCGCGATTAAATTTTTCGTCGCCGCGACAGTGCTCAAGCGTTCGTCCCAAAAAATTTGATTGACTTCGGGAAAAGCCGCGCCGAGTTTTGTCGCGAATTTTTTTACCAGCTCGCAACGAGTACCTTCGGTGCCGTCCATATTTTTTGGCAAGCCGATAATAAAAGTCGTTGCCTCGAATTGCGCAACGAGTTCGCCGAGCCGCTGTAAATCATTTTTGTTGGAAGTGCGACGGATTGTCTCGACGCCCTGCGCGGTGATTCCGAGCAAGTCACTTGCCGCCACGCCGATTGTCTTGTCGCCGATGTCAAGAGCCAAAGCTCTCACGTCTTAGCCTCCAATCGTTCAAGATAGGCGCGCACCAATTCTTCCAAAAGTTCGTCGCGTTCGACTTTGCGAATTTGACTGCGTGCCTCAAGATAACTTGTCACATAAGCGGGGTCGCCGCTCAAAAGATAGCCGACAAGTTGATGCACGGGATTATAGCCCTTCTCGGTCATTGCCTTATACGCGTTCTTTATGACTTTGCGGGCACGATTTTCCTCTACGCCGAAACTGAACATTCTGGTTTCGTCGCTTACGGTTTTTGTCTCGTCGCTGCTCATGTAATCACTCCTTTGGTAGGAACAAGGAACTTGGAACTAAGAACTAGTTTCTAATCCCTACCGGTTCCCAGTTCCTAATTCCCAGTTCATAAATTCATTTCGGGCATTTTACACCAAATAAGCAATCAGTGACAAGAAAAACTTTTGCCGATTGACTTTGAAAAATTACCTGCTAAACTATCGATTGATTCCAAAACAAAGGAGTAAAAAAAATGAACAGTATCAACATTATAGTTCCGGTTACGGTTAAGGCAAAGCTCACGGAAAAACTTCGGGCGCGGCTCGTCGATGAAGCGACTAAAGTTGCCGAACAAATGACGCTTGAACTCAAGCAGATTGAAATCGACATGCAACGCGAGCTGGAAAGAAATCCTCAGCACGAACCGCAAATCAGAAATTTCTTCAGCGGCGAAATGGCTCCTCGTCAAGGGCGTTTGGATGAGGCTCATCGTCGCAAAGAAACTTTCGAGAAATTGGCACTCGGCGCGGAAATCATTCAGGGCACGACGGAACGTCAAGTTGAATTGAAAGTCGGCGACAATATTCGCGAGGCAATGAACGTAGAAATTTTGGTGGAAGATGACAAAATCATTGCAATCCGCGGCTGAAATAATCGTCGGCAAAGTCGGAGCGGCTCGCGGGCTTGACGGCACATTGAAAATAATTCCGCTGACAGATTTTGAAGGACGTTTCGACGGCTTGGAAAAAATTTCTGTCGGCGGGAAAATTTTCCGTGTCGAGGAGGTCAAACATATCGGCGGACAAATTTTTATAAAATTCGCGGGCGTGGACAATCGAGAGGTTGCAAAAACTTTGACGAATAAATTTTTGACGGTCGACAGAAAAGAAGCCGCGCCGCTCGCCGACGGAGAGTTTTACACGTTCGACATAATCGGTTGCGAAGTTTTCGACGGCGATAAAAAAATCGGCACGGTCACCAACGTCCTCAAGACGGGCAGCAATGATGTTTTCGAGGTCGACGGAAATATTTTGATTCCCGCGCTCAAATCCGTCGTTAAATCGATTGACATTGCCGCGAAAAAAATAGTGATTAAGGAGTCCTCTCTTTGTTAAAGCGTGGACTGCGCAGAACCGACTGTCGATGTTTCGGCTCGTTACGCTGATTTAGCTGATGAATTTCTTTTATTTATTGAAAAACCTTTCTTTGCAATTTTAAACTTTTCTTTGCATGCTTGAATAGTCAAGCTAAGTGCAACATAGTGGAAAAGTATACTTCTGCCGGTGTTCTATAACCCAAACATTTTCTCGGTCGCCGATTCAGTTGCTCGACTACCCTTTGTAACTCCTCTTCGCTGACATTGTTAAAGTCAA
>JAFSOQ010000119.1 GCA_017446845.1 Selenomonadaceae bacterium
CATTTAGCAATTCTCGCTTGCTGTACTTGTATTGTCTCATTCCGACAAATAAAGGTGCAATGATAGCCCATTGCTCATCTGTCAAGTCTGTCGGATAACTCGCTCGTTCTAAGTATTCTTTTTTCATACTGTCATTATACTACTTTTCTACTGTGAAAACATCTTCTCATTTTTACGGGTAAATCTTTTAAGCCGTCGCGATAACGTTCATAAATTTTTTTCTTGGCGGCAATGTGTTCGTCGAGATGAAGAAGTTGTCCGCGCCCGATGCCCGCAACAATATTGCTCATGCGGTAATTGTAACCAACGTCAATGTGTTGATACCATGGAGCCGGTTCGCGACTTTGCGTCGACCACTTGCGAGCGAGTTTGGCGGCATTTTCGTCGTCAGTCAGAAGCATACCGCCGCCGGAAGTTGTGATGATTTTGTTGCCGTTGAAAGAAATTGCGTTGACGTGTCCAAAAGTTCCTGTCTGTTGTCCTTTGTAAGTTGCGCCTAAAGATTCCGCCGCGTCCTCAATCAGGATAGCGGAATTTTTTTCGCAGATTTGTTTAATCTCGTCGAACTTGGCAGGCGTGCCGTAAAGATTGGCGACGATGACAACTTTCACGTCGGAGAAAAGTTTAAAGGCGCGTTCGAGAGCGGCGGGATTTAAATTCCAAGTTTCGCGATCGCTGTCGATAAAAATCGGGATGCCCTTTTCGTAGACAACGGGATTAACTGTCGCGCTGAAAGTCAAATCGGAGCAAAAAACTTTATCGCCCGCTTTGACGGGTGCCAACTTAACGGCAAGATGAATAGCCGAAGTTCCCGACGCCAAAGCAACAGCATACTTGCACCCGACGTGGCGGCAAATATTTTTTTCAAGCTCTGTTAAATTTGCGCCGACGGTTGAGACCCAATTTGTATCGAAAGCCTCTTGAACAAATTTTTGCTCATCGCCGTGCATAGTCGGCGAGGCGAGCCAAATTTTACTTTCAAACGGCGCGAAATTTTTGGTGGGATTGAACATGAAACTTTCTCCTCACAAAATTATTTTTTCCCTTGATAAGTCGGAATGAGTTCGTGAAACACTTCCAGAATTTTTTCGCGGTCGCGCGTATTCCAAAGCGTTTCCAGTTCTTTTTTCATGATTTCGGGGTCGATATTCATAACTTTTGCCTTGAAAATTTTTTTGTGCTTAGTGCTCTTGGTGCCCTCTTCGGCGGTTAAAAGTTCTTCGTAAAGTTTTTCGCCGGGGCGCATGCCGGTATAAACAATCTCAATATCTTTGCCGGGTTCCAAGCCGTGCAGTTTAATCAAGTCCTCAGCCATGTCTTTAATCTTGACGGGATTGCCCATGTCGAAAAGAAAAACTTCGCCGCCTTCCGCTTGAGAACCGGCTTGCAAAACAAGTTGGACGGCTTCGGGAATGGTCATGAAGTAACGAATCATTTCGGGGTGCGTGACGGTAACGGGACCGCCGTTGGCGATTTGCTTTTTGAAGAGCGGAACGACACTGCCGCGAGAACCCAAAACATTTCCAAAGCGTGTGCACACGAAACGAGTTTTGCTGTGGCGTTGAATATTTTGTAGGACGAGCTCGGCAACGCGTTTGGTTGCACCCATGACACTGGTCGGATTAACCGCCTTATCCGTCGATACGAGCAAGAACATATCGCATTTAAATTCGTCAGCCAACTCCGCAACATTTTTCGTACCAAAAACATTATTGCGAACAGCCTCATCGGGTTGCGCCTCCATAAGCGGCACGTGTTTATGAGCGGCAGCGTGGAAGACAACATCAGGACGATAAGTCTCAAAAATTTCTCTCATGCGTTCGACGTCAGTCACGTTGGCAATCAACGCTTGATAATTTTGGTTGGGATATTTTTCAATCAGCTCGCGATGAATTTCGTAGATAGAATTTTCGCCGCGACCGAGGAGCAAAATAGTATGTGCGCCGACTTTTGAAATTTGGCGGCAAAGTTCGGAGCCGATAGAGCCGCCCGCGCCGGTTATCAACACGATTTTTCCGACAATGTATTGCGTGATTTTTTCTACGTCCATTTGAATCGGCTCTCGACGCAATAAATCTTCCAAGCTGATTTTGCGGACTTCGTTCAAGCTGACGCGATTGTTTACGAAATCGATAATGCCGGGCACATTTTTAATCACGCAGTCGGTTTTTCTGCAATGTTCGTTAATGCGGCGCAAAGCTTTACCGTCAGCCGAAGGTATGGAGATTATAATTTCACGTATATTAAATTTGCGGGCAATGCGATTGATAGCGACGATGTCGCCGTAAATCGGAACGCCGTCGAGTTTACTGCCTATTTTTTCCGCGTCATCGTCTACGAAGCAAGTAACTTCCATGTTTGGCGCGTGCTCGCGAATTTCACGCAGAAGCATTGCGCCCGCTGAACCCGCTCCGACAATTGCAACGCGCTTAACTTTATCGGAACCGCCTTTATCGGCGAAATTAAGCTTGTAAAAAATTCTTCCCGCCGAAATTAAAATGACTTCCAAAATCCACTGCGTAAAGAAAATAATTTTCGGCAAGGGTGCACGCAAAATTTTAAGCATAAAAAAAGCCGAAGCAACAGAAATGGTGACAGCGGCAACAATCGATAAGAATGCCGACCAATTTTCTTCATTCCATGCTCTGCCGTAAATGCCGAACAGATAGAAAATTACCAGCGTTGAGACTGTAATCGTTACGACCCAAGAATTTATGTAAATCAGAAAAAGCGACAGCTCCTCGGCCGAGAACAAAGCGTAAATCGTTACGAAAGGCACCGCCGCGACAATTACCGCGTCCAAAATAAAAAATTTTAGATTTTCTTTTCGCACCATCTTTTCAAATTGCAAAGTCAATCGTGTCGCTGAAAAGAGTATGCAACCCAAAAGAATTTCCGTCAGGAAAAAACTTTCAGGGATTTGAACGTTCATTGCCAGCAAAAGGAAAAATGAAATTGCCGTTGAGATTGTTACGGCTTTTATAATTACCGTGAAATCTCTCAAGCCCGCATACAACCACAGTCGCCGATAGGTTCCGCATAGGACGAAAATCACCAACGAAATTGCCGCCAAGACCACAATCCACGATTCAAGGTAAGTTGTGTACAAATTCAGCTCTTGTTCCTCAAAACGCAGATATGCCGTCAAAATCGGGAGCAATAACAAAATCACGGCGTCGGAAATCAAGAATTTTAAATTTTCTTTCCGTATTTGTTTGAAACTCATTTAAAAGCTCAGCCCTCGTTTCTATCTGTACAAAATTTCTCTCGAATGATAGAATAAATTTTGTATAGGAGGTGTAATCGTTGTCGTTTATTATAAGGTATCTAAAAATGATGTCAACCGCGGCAACTGAACGTATGAAAAAAAATATTGTTATATTCGGCTTAGGCTACGTCGGAATGTCTTTGGCAACATTGTTGGCGCAAAGTCATCACGTGACGGCGGTCGACGTGTCGCAAGAAAAAATTCACCTCGTGAACGCTCGCAAGTCTCCCATTCGCGACGAGTACATTGAAAAATATTTCGCGGAAAAAGAACTTGACTTGACGGCGACTTCCGATTATGAAACGGCGTGCAAAGATGCCGAGTTCGCGATAATTGCCGTGCCCACCAATTACGCCCCCCGTAAAAATTTTTTCGACACGTCGATTGTTCAATCGGTTATTGAACGTGTCAAAAGTGTGAATCCGGAAACGGTCATGGTTATCAAGAGCACCATCCCTGTCGGCTTTACCAAATCTATGCGTGAAAAATTTTCCACGACAAATCTTTTGTTCAGTCCGGAATTTTTGCGCGAATCAAAGGCTTTGTACGATAATTTGTATCCGTCGAGAATAATTGTCGGCACCGATTTAAATGACGCCGCGCAGGTGAAGAAGGCGCAAACTTTCTTGAATCTTTTAAAGGAAGAGGCGTTAAGGGAAGATGTTCCGACTTTGCTGATGGGCTTGACGGAAGCCGAAGCGGTTAAACTTTTTGCCAATACTTATCTTGCCTTGCGAGTTGCTTATTTCAACGAGCTGGACACCTACGCCGAGATTAAAGGACTTTCCACTCAGGATATTATCAAAGGCGTCTGCTACGACCCGCGAATCGGCGACTATTACAATAATCCTTCGTTCGGCTACGGCGGTTACTGCTTGCCCAAAGATACCAAGCAACTTTTGGCGAACTACCAAGATATTCCCGAAAATCTAATCGACGCGATAGTTACCAGCAATAAAACGCGCAAAGATTTTATAGCCGATAGAGTTTTAGAAATTTCCGGAGCTTATGGGCAAAATGAAAATTATTCAACCGAACGCGAAGGTAATGTCATAATCGGCGTCTATCGTCTGACAATGAAAAACGGCAGCGATAATTTCCGCCAATCGTCTATTCAAGGCGTCATGAAAAGAATCAAAGCAAAAGGCGCGACAATAATTATTTACGAACCGGCATTGCCCGAAGGTTCAACTTTTTTCAACAGTAAAGTTCTCAATGACTTGTCGGAATTCAAGCGTCTAAGTCAATGCATTATAACCAATCGTTACGACTCGGCACTTGAGGACGTTAAAGACAAAGTTTATACGCGAGATTTATTCCGTCGCGATTGAGGAACGAAAAATTTTTTTTCTGCGACCAAGCAAAAACCTTGATGATGACTCAGGCAATGGCATTAAATCCTGGCAGTGTCAAGCAGATTGTGTAAGTAGGGAAAGTTAGCGGTCGAATTTGTCGAAGAGGGCAGCGAGGCGGTCGTTCAAGAGCAACTGATTGCGAACGAGCGACCAATTGGCGATGGGGCGAGATGCCCATTTTTTTTGC
>JAFSOQ010000120.1 GCA_017446845.1 Selenomonadaceae bacterium
CAATTCTTAAAAAAGGACGGTACGAAAATTGAAAGTAAGCGGAGACCTTCGGGCGACCGTGTGTGGGCTACTTGGACTAGCCTTTGAGAATAAGGCAATCCTATTCAAAGGAGGAAACTCAAAATGCAAACTTCTCATGAAGCCCCCGCCTGGCGGTGGGTTGTTCAATCCTCCATTACAACTAAAAAACATGATAACATTAACGACATATTTAGTTCAGAGCAATTAAAATTTTGCAAAGAACAATCGTCAGTCTCACTCAGGATTATTCAACATCTTCAAAAAATCCCCGCCATGTTGACGGGGAAAAACTTTTTTCGAGTCGATTATTTTTTTTGACGTTCGCAAACTTGATTGCCGACAGTGCAACTGGTTTTGCACGCGCTTTGGCACGAAGCTTGACATTCGCCGCAACCGCCCTTTTTAAGTGAGTCTTGAAGAGTCGGCTTGTTGATTGTCTTGATGTGTTTCATGTTATCAGCTCCCTTCTGTTAATTAGGATTTAGGGGTTTTTCCCTAATCACTGACAGCTAATCACTAAAAACTATCTTGTGCGGTCGACGACAAAATCGGCAATTTGTTCGAGGGCGAGCGCGACGGAAGTTTTCAGCGTGAACGGAAGATTAACCCGCGCCGAATCGATATGCGCCTCAGCCCGCGTCCTGCAATAGTCAACCGCGTTTGTGTCAAGAATAATTTTTATCGCGGCGTCAACGTCTCCGCCGGTCGTTACGATTTTTTTTAGCTCGCAAGATTTATCACTCGTCTCAAGAGCATGAATTACGGGAAGAGTTATCACGCCGCTTTTCAAGTCGCCGCCGCGAGGTTTGCCCGTAATTTTCTCGTCGCCGAAAAAGTCCAAGAGGTCGTCGATAATCTGAAAAGCAAGTCCCAAACCTGAACCGTAAGCCGTAAGGTTTTCGACTTCACGCTTGTCCATGTTCGCGACGATTGCGCCGAGCCGACAGCAACTCGACAAGAAAACTGCCGTCTTGAGATTTATGCGCGTGTAGTATTCGGTCAAAGTCGGAACTTCAAAAAGCGAACGGTCTTGCATAATTTCTCCGACGCAGAGATTTTTGACGAGTTTGGAAAGAATCAGCTGAACTTGCGCGCCGTAATTATTTTCCGCGACGAGTTGAAAAGCTTTGGCAAAAAGATAATCACCGACGAGAACCGCGATTTGCGCACCGTATTTTGAATTGGCAGTTTCGACGCCGCGACGTTTTTTCGACGTGTCGATAATGTCATCGTGGACGAGACTCGCCGTGTGAATCAATTCCAAGGCAACGGCAAGCGGCATAGTTTTTTCGGGCGGACAATCGACTTTGGAATTGGCACACAACAGAAAAAGCATCGGGCGCAATCTTTTGCCGCCGCGAATCAACGGTTCACATGCCTCGAATATGAACGGGTCTTCAGCGATTGACTGTTTGATTTGTTCTTCCAACACGCGCAAATTTTTTGCTGCAACTTCGTTCAATGTTGCCACGAAATTCAATCGTCTCACCCGCTCCAAAAATTTTCTGCAATTCTATCACAGCACAGTTACCTTGTCAAAAACGCCCGTGACTTCAATCACATATAAAACGTCCCTCTCTTGAAGAAGGTGGATAAGTAAAGCAGTAATTTTAGACATGCTCTTAAAATATTACTGATTACTGCCACAAACTCAACGGGTCGGCATATTGATAAACGCCGTCGACGTTGATTATATATTCAAGATGGAGGTGTGGTCCCGTCGAATAACCTGTACTGCCGACTTGCGCGATAATCTGTCCGGCAGTGACAAATTCTCCCGCCGCCACGTGTAAGGTGCTGCAATGAGCGTAGCGTGTGTAAGAATCAATCGCGGGGTGATAAACCAAAACTTGATTGCCGTAGCCGTCGCCGAGATTGTCGGCAATGACGATTTGTCCGTCGAAGAGCGAGCCGATATATGCGCCGTATTCGTAGCCGAGGTCAACGCCCGCATGAAATTTCCACTCGCCCGAAATAGGATGAATTCTCCAACCGAAAGGCGATGTAACCGGGAAATCAATCGCTTGAACCTGCGCGGGCAAAATCATTATCGCGAGAATTATCAATGCCCAAAATTTTTTCAAAATTTCATTCCTCATTTCTAATTCCCAATTCCAAATTGAATTTTTTAACCTCTTCCGGCTCGAATTCGACGCGCATAGACTTCCAGCGGTCATGGAGCCAAAACCATTCGTCGGGATATTTTTTGATATGTTCCTCAATCAGTGTCGCAAGTTGTTGCGTCATTTTTTTTATATCGGCGTGCTTATCGGAAGTCTTTTCGACTTTAAGCGGCGGGAAAATTTCCAGCGTGTGAGTTCCGTCGGAATTTTTATGCATGAACGCGGGGAATATCGGAACTTTACGGAACCTGGACATTGACGCCGCGCCCGTCACAAAATTTGTCGCTTGGTTGAAAAATTTCACGACGACACCGTCGACGCGCCCGACATCCTGGTCCATAATCAGCCCGATAAAATGACCCTCGTCAAGCATTTTGTACATTTCGCGGACGCCGCTGCGATAAGTTATGTGCATTCCGATTAGCGTGCGGTACTCGTTGATAAATTTATCTGCGCCTTCGGATTTTTGTTTTTTGGCGACGCCGACAAGCGGAATGCCGTTTTGCGCGAAGGCTCCGCCCATGAGTTCCCAGTTGTCGTTGTGACAAGTCATAATCACCGCGCCGCGCTCCGAAGAATTTTTATAACTCGTCAAATGCTCCAGCCCGATAACTTTAACGTGACTGTGCATATTTTCTTTGAGTTTCGGAAAGTACAAAACTTCCATAAATATCGAGCCGAATTGAACGGTACTTTCACGGGCAATGCGTTCGGATTCTTCCTTTGAAACTTTCAAACAACGACGGATATTTTCTGTCGCGAGTCTTTTTCTTTTGGCGGGCAGGAAAATCCAAATCAAACTTGCCAAGCCGCGCCCGAACTTCAGACAAAATTTCAACGGCAACAGACAAATTATTTTGCTCAAGAGTTTTAAGAAATTGTATTCGATTGAGATTCACCGTCCTTTGAAAGCGTTAATTCTGTCGTCAAAAATTTTTTCCTGCCAATTCTCAATTCCTAATTCCTAATTCCACATTCCCAATTGAAAAAACCCCCTCGCGAATTACGAAGGGATTTTTATTGTCGAAGTTTTTAACGATAACGAGGGGGAGGATAGTGACGATCGTCGCGATAGCGCGGCGGTTCCGGCGGCGGATAATAACGACGTCCGTCACGATAATACGGTGGCGGAGGCGGCGAATCGTAATGGTGTCTGTCATAATGACGCGGCGGCGGATAATAACCGTGCCGACGTTCCCATTCTTTGCGCTTGCGTCGTTCTTTATCGGTCTCACGATCAAGAATATATTTATCTCTGAAATCTGCCCATCTGCCGACCTCTTGCGTCTCAAGTTGCGCATTCAAATCGTCGACAGGCGCGGCTTGAGTTTGTCCGCCGAAGATAATCAAACTTGCCGCAACGGCGACTAAAAATTTCTTCACGTCATTCAACCTCCTCTGCGAAAAAAATTTTTTACAGTTTAATCGAACGGAATTATTTTTGCATTAAATTTTGATTAAGCTTCGATTAAAGTTTCAATTCGATGTTCTGTTCTTCATACGTTCGCCGAGGAATTTTCTTACATATAACCTTCCTGCATCATTTCAATTTTGTATTCGAGCTGACGAATTTTTTCCAAAAGTTCGGGGACTCTCTTCAACGCCGCTTGATTTCTGAGCCATTCGCTGTGAGTTTGAATAGGAAAGCCCGCGCCGAAAAATCCTTCCGGCATATTTTTGGAAATGCCCGACCTCGCTGCGTAAACAGAATTGCCGCCGATATGGATATGCCCGACCGTGCCGACTTGTCCGCCGAAAGTTACGTTGTCGCCGACCGTCGTCGAACCGCTGATTCCCGTCTGCGCCACGATTAAACAATTCGCACCGATTTTGCAATTGTGAGCAATGTGAACGAGATTATCAATTTTTGTTCCGTGCCCGATAATCGTCGAACCCATAGCTGCCCTGTCAATTCCGACATGCGCGCCGATTTCCACGTCGTCTTCGATAATCACGTTGCCGACCTGCGGAACTTTGGTATGAACGCCGTTCGCCGTCGTGAATCCGAAACCGTCCGAGCCGATAACCGCCGAACTGTGAATCACACAACGCTTGCCGACTTTGCAAAACTCGCGGACAGTCGCGCTTGAGTAAACGATTGTGTCTTCGCCAATCGAAACATGTTGCCCGATATAGACATGCGGATAAATAATCGCGCCGCTTTTAATTTCCGCGCCGTCGTCGACGACAGCAAAGGGCATAACCGTTGCGCCGTCAGAAATTTTTACGTTCTTGCCAATGTGAGCTTTGGGACTTATTCCGACGGGAATTTCAATTTTCGGCGTGAACATTTCCAGCAACGTCGCAAAAGCTGCTCGCGGATCTTGAACTTTGATTGCGGGCTTTGGAAAATCTTTTGTGTTAGACGGAATCAAAATTGCCGACGCCTCGGAATTTTTTGCCTCGTCGAGATGCGGCGGCACTGCGAAGATTAAATCGCCCGCACGAGCCATTTTTATATTTGAAAGCCCGCTGATTAAAATTGCTCCGTCGCCCGCGAGTTCGCCGCCAATCAGCTCAGCCAGCTCTTGTAAAGTTTTTTCCATAGTTATCGCCTGCTCACTGCATTTTATTGATAACGTCTTGAGTTATGTCTATGCCGCCTTGGAATAAAATTTTTTGCTCTTCGGAATTGTTTATAACAACGTCGATATTTTTCTCGCGCGAAATTTCTTCAATCACGACGTCCATGCGACTTTTTATCTGCGCGGCGTAAGCTTGATTTATGCTCTCCAATTTGCGCTGAAAATCCATTTGAACTTTAAGCGATTCTTCGTCGGAAAGTTCTTTGCCGGAAGTTTCCTGCTCTAATTTTTGCTGCTCGGCAGTGACTTTACTTTGAGCCTCTTCCATTAATTTTTTAACGCGCGGAGCCTCCGCCATGACCTTGCTGACGTCGACCGAGCCGATTTGACCTTCGCCGCAACCGGCTATGAGCAATGACGACGCCAGCAATGCGACCGCCGCCAATTTTTTTGCAACATTCATTTATAAATCACTCCTTTTTAGGATTTAGGATTTAGGAGTTAGGATTTAGGGAAAACCCTTGTTCCTACAATCGATTCATTTCTTTAATCAAGTCGTCGGTCAAGTCGCGAGCTTTTTGACCGGGAATAATCACGGCTCCGACTTTTTCCGGCTGTTTCAATTCAAAATTCCATTCGATACGGCGCGGCAAAATTTTATCGGCGTTATCGGGACTGCGCTTGACCAAAACCATTTCCAGCCGATAAACTGCCGCCAGCATCGTCGCCTTGTCGGCAATCGAATTCAAAATTTTTTTCTCAAGTTCGGCGCGTTCTCTTCCGACATCGTTCAGCTCGGTTAAAAGTTCGCGACGCCGAATTTGTCTATTTTCCATTTCGCGCAGAGAATCTTCCATGACCTGTTTATTTCGTTCGGTGACGTCCGATTCTTTTTTTCGCGCTTGAGCTTCGACTTCCTCGCGCAATCTCTCATATTCCGCTTTAAGTCGTTTTTCGTCTTCGGCTACGGAATCTTCCGCATACTTTTCAATTTCCGCCATCCACTTTTCCAGCAACGCCCTTTGTGCATTGTTCCGCGCCGTTTCGACTGCTTCCAAATTCTTTTCCAATTCGTTAATCTGTTCCTGCGTCAACTTCAAGTTATCGGCGTTCTGGAGTTTCAGCTGAAGATTTACTTGATCGTTCATGAATTCATCGCGGATTTTGTTGCGCTCTTCAATGTAATGCGGCTCGGAATCTTTGCGATATTGTTCCCGCGCCAATTTTCTGCGACTTTCGAGTTCGGCGAGCTGACTTATTATAATCTGAGCATTTTTTTGCCAAGCTGCCTCGTCGAAAACTTCTTCGTTAGTTTCGGGCGGTGTCGGTTTCGGAAGTTCGACGATTTTCATTGCCTCGTTGAGTTCAAGGCGCAAACGCAATTCCGTCGCCCTCAATTCGTCGAGATATGCTCCGTTGGGGTGATTGGCTTGAATTTTTTCTATGTTGATTATCCCGAAGCCTTGAATTTCTTTTGGAGCCGGCTTTTCGATTTTCTCGACGGGTTCGGCAGGCGGTTTGGGCGACCCGTAAAAGTAGAGACCGCCGCCGATTAATGCTGCCATGGTCGCCGCTACGATTCTGTAATCCACCTTGCCGCCTCCTAACAAAATAAGTGATTAGTTAAAAGTGGTTAGTGATTAGAACGCTAACCACTAACCACTAACTGCTAACCACTGATTATTTCTTACCGAGTTCCGTGATAACTTCCGCCGTTATTTCCTGCCCGCCGTAAACGACAGCCATCTTGTCGATAACAACTGCCAAACCTTTTTTGTCAGCTACTCTTTTAATGGCAACGTCGACAGAATTTCTAATCGGGTCTAATAATTCCTGCTGCTTCTGCGCGAGCCGTTCTTGGCATTGACGATAATAATCCGCCTTTTCTTGGTCGTTCATGCCCGCAGATTTTTCGTCGAATTCTTTTTTGACATCAGCAATCGCGGTTTCCATTTGCCCTTGAAGATTTTGGACATCGGGGTGCGCCGCCATAACCTGCTGATAATCTATGGTTCCGACGCTTGAGGAGCTTGCCGCCGACGCGATATTTCCTGTCTGCGTCAAGGCGATTGCGACTACCGAGCCGATAAAAATCACCGCGATTAAAATACTGACGATCCTAATTTGTTTCTTTTCCAATTTTATCATTATGCAACTCTCCTTAAATTTTGACGCCGCCGATTATAGCAGACGGTATCATCTATTGCAAATTAAAATTTTTTGTGCGAGACGGTGCCCGCGCCCAAATCCCCGCCATAATCTTTCCCTCCGCAGTTCAAATTTTCTTGCCCGTATATTACCAGATTAATTTCAGACTTTCAAGCCGCGAAAAAAATATTTTGTTAATTCGTATAAACGCGGGAACAAATCTAAAATAATTCAACTGCTGTTCTTACACTTTTTAAAGCACGGGCGTTTCATAAATTTTTATAAAATGAATTGTCAAAAACAGAAATATCCTGTATGTTTTATGGGAGGAGAGAAGAACATGCAGGAGTATTTTTCGGAAATCCAAGCCCCAAGACATCAAGGATACATTAAACACAAATTGGAAGATATTCTGGTGATAATAATGTGTGCGGTTCTTTGTGGTCTGGATGAACTTTGTACAATAATGGAATGAATTTGCGCAGAGTAAGAAAGATTTTTTAAAAAAACACTTTAACATAGAAGCAATTCCGTCAAAGCCTACAATGAGCAGGATTCTGACTCTAATAGATGGCAAGCAGATCGCCGAGATTATCCTTAAAATAATGCAAGAGAAAATAACGGGCGGGGAAAAGATTGTAGCGGTTGACGGAAAAGCGATAAGAAGCACATCAGACAAATCTCACAACGCATTACAAATTCTCACGGTTTATCTTACGGAAAAAGGGATTGTTCCGGGGCAGGAAAAAATAAATAAGAAAACGAACGAGATTTCTGTTTTTCAGCAAATGCTTGAATATCTCGATGTAAAGGGGAAAATTTTTACGGCGGAGGCGATGCATTGCCGGCGGGAAACAAGCAAAGTTATTATCGCCAAGAAGGGCGATTATGTTTTTGGCTTAAAAGGAAAGCAAAAAGCGTTACACGAGGACGTAAATTGCTCGGAGTGAATTTGAGATTGCCTCAACAAGTGAGATAAACTCAGGGCGTATAGAAAAAAGAGTATGTAGAAAATTGAGAGATATAACTTGGCTCCAACAAAAGCATAATTGGGAAGGCTTGAAAAGTGTATTCAGTGTGGAAAGAACCATAACAGATTCCAAAAGCACGACGCGTCAAACAAATTACTACATCTCCAGCTGTGATATACCGCCGGATAAGCTATTAGAAATTTCGCGAGAACACCGGAAGATAGAGAGTTTGCATTGGCTTTTAGACGTGGTTTTCAACGAGGACGGTTATAAACTTTCAAGTGAAAACGCTCATATAACC
>JAFSOQ010000021.1 GCA_017446845.1 Selenomonadaceae bacterium
ATGTAGGATTACAATAGAAGCGTTACAAAAAAATAGAACAAAAAAGCTCCTTTATGTTATGCTTGGATTAGTACTGAGCAAAACAAAGGAGTTTACAATGGATAGAATAGCACAAGAAAAAAGTTTTAGGCAGGCGGTTTTTAAATATGCTGAAATTTACGGTGTGACAAAAGCAACCGTTAAATATCACGTCAATCGGCAATTTATTTACCGCATGAGATGGAGATACGACGGAACAGCCGAATCGCTCATGCCAAAATCACGCCGTCCTCATTCTCATCCCAATCAGCACACCGATGAAGAAATTGCTCTCATCAAAAAAATGCGGGCTAAGTTCATCAACGATGATTACGTCGTGAAGGCTGCACTCGTTCAATGTCTGCTCTCTTTAGAGTGAGGCGTCGCTTGGGGCTTTATCTCTGCAAGCCTAAAAACCCGAAATATGTTCCAAAACCCTACGCTCCGGCTCTCTTTCCGGGGCAGAAAGTCCAGATTGATGTTAAGGTCGTGCCAAAGTCTTGCATAGTCGGCAAGGCTAAAGCATTCGGACAAAAATTTTATCAATACACGGCGATTTACCTTGGGGCATTTGAGGAACAAAACACGTATTCGTCGATGATATTTTCCGTTCAAAATTTGCAAAGTACAAACGGACAACGGCACCGAATTCACGAAAAGATTCACAAGCGCAAAGGAGGACGATAAAACCTTATTTGAGGAACAACTTCAAGCTTATGATATCGAATATCAAAGAATACGCCCGTACACACCGAGGCATAACGGCAAAGTGGAGCGTTCGCACAGGCGCGATAATGAAGATTTTTATTCCCTTAACAAATTTTCGTCTTTTGAAGACTTTGAGCACAAGCTGGTAGTTTGGAATAACTTTACCAATAACCTGCCGATGCGACCTTTGGACTTTAAATCCCCTCTTCAAGTTCTTTCCGACTTTTTGTAACACATCTTTGACAATCCAACAATTGCTGGCTGAGATAATTTTTGGAGGCATTGACATGACAAAAATAATTTTCGTTTGCTTTGGGAATATTTGTCGTTCACCTATGGCGGAATTCGTCATGAAACATTTGGTCGCTAAGGCGGGATTGGAAAAAGATTTTCTGATTGAGTCGGCGGGTTGTCATCCGTCAATCGGGACGCCCATGTCCGACGGCACTGCTCACGAACTCCGCAAAAATAATATTCCGTTCACGCGGCGCACGTCGAAACTGTTGCTCGCCGGCGATTATAAAAAATTTGATTATCTGATTGGTCTTGACCGCTCGAATGTCCGCGACATGAACGAAATTTGCGGCGGTGACCCTGACAAAAAAATTTTCCTGCTCATGGATTTTGCAGGCGAACATCGCGACGTTGACGACCCGTGGTACACCGACGACTACACCACCAGCTATAAAGATATTTTGGTTGCGTGTGAAGCTCTGCTCGAACAACTTTTTAAAAGTTGACAAACAGCAGACGCGGTCGCTTTAAAAGCGACGGAACAGCTGACGCGCCGTGCGTTGTAAAAATTTTAACTATGTCGCCGCGTTCGTACGCAACGCTGCGCATTGCTAGCTTTATTATTTTTGGAGGCTTGCGAGACTCTGCTCGAAATAATCCGTCGGGATTTTTAAGAAAAATTTTTTTGCTTGTCAAGCAGGAATTTCCCTCATTGGCGGCGAACCACCCTACGGGTTTGCGGGGTGGTTGGTTACTACCCTTCCGAAAAATAAGCTGATTCAAAGTGCAAGGGAGTTTGAAACTGCACCGAAAAGGTAAAAGCCCGGAGGATCTGTAGCTCAAAAAGCTTGAGAGCAAAAAAAAAAAAAAAAAAAAATGA
>JAFSOQ010000121.1 GCA_017446845.1 Selenomonadaceae bacterium
GTTATATACTTTCTTTGGATATAAGCATCGTTCACCTCTGTGAGAGAGTGACACCTCGACCGGTCATCGAGGGACAACGTAACTTTCAGACAAAAAGACCGTTTCCGGCTTGGGAACGGTCTTTTGCGTTAAATTTGGACGACTTCGTCGGCGGATTCTATTACTGCCAATCTGTGCGTAGCGATTACAATCGTCTTGCGCGCAGATATTTTTTTTATCAGCTCCAAAACTTTTTGTTCCGTCGATTCGTCAAGCCCCGCAGTCGGTTCGTCGAGCAAAATTATCGGCGTGTCTTTAAGCAGAGCGCGAATCAAGCCGAGGCGTTGAAGTTGTCCGCGACTTAATTTCTGCGCGGCGTCCAAATTCAGCGGCAAATTCAGTGCGGCTAAAAATTTTTTTAATTCCGAGTCGTTGAGCGTGTCGAACATTGTAAAATTTTTTATCAGCGTCGTCTCGAATAAGTGCGGGGCTTGCGGCGCGTAACTGCAATTAGGAATTAGGAATGAGGAATTAGGAATTATTTTGCCGCTGTCGGGTTTTAGTAAACCTGCCAAAAGTTTTAGGATTGTCGATTTGCCCGCGCCCGATTCGCCGATTAACGCCGTGATTTTCCCCGCTTGAAATTCCAAGTTCACGCCGCGCAGTACGGGAGATTTTTTTTTCGGATAAGTAAAGCTCACGTCGACGAGTGAAATTTTAGGCGGCATTAAAATTTTTTCGACCGAGCCTGTAATTTTTTCCGCGTCGAGTAAAAAATTTTTTAATCGGTCGAGTGACGAGCGAGCGGAAATCATCACGTGAAACGCCACGCCAAATTTTCTAATCGGCAAAAAAAATTCCGGTGCGAGCAATAACAAAAATAATGCCGCTTGAAATTCGACGCCGCCCGAAATCAATCGCAAGCCCAAAGTCACTGCGACCAGCGCGATTGCAAGTGTCGTGATTAATTCCAGCGCGAACGACGACACGAACGCCAACTTGAGCACGTCGAGAGTTGCCGCCGATGATTTTTGCGACGCCTCTTTTAATCGAGTTTTGCCCGCGTTGATTCGCCCGAACATTTTCAGCGTCGTGATTGCAGATAAAAGTTCTCGGAAGTCGCCGTTTAATTTTTGCAGTTGATTCCATGCGCGAGAATTTTTTTCGGCGGTCGCCTTGCCAATCAACCACAACAAAATCGGCGCAATCGGCAACGTCACGAGCAAAATTATCGCCGTCAGCCAATCGACAATCGCCGCGCTGATTAAAAATGTCGGCAGGAAAATTATCGCGGAAAAAATTTGCGGCGCGACTTTCAAAAAAAATTCGTCGAGCGATTGAACCGTATCGAATATCAAAGTTAAAAGTTCGCCGCTTGAAATTTCTCGGTCAAAAAGTTGCTCGTGGATTTTTTTTCGGAAGGAAGTTTGGACGTTCACGGACAGCCGCGCAAAAAATTTTTCCGTCACGCCCGATAAAAAAAATCTTCCCGCGAAAAATCCGAACGTCGCCAATAAAAATTTTTCCGATGGTGCGTCAATGAACTTTACCAAGAAACTTGCGCCGAGCAAAATAAAAAATCCTTCGACGAGTTTGCACGCCGCAATTTCGCCGAGGATTTTTTTATCCGATTTAAAAATTTCAATGATAGTGAACATCAGCCGGGGTCACACGCGCTTTGAAGATTTTATAAGTCCAAGCTTGATAAATTAAAACAATCGGCACGAAAACAGCAGCTGCGCCCGTCATGAGTGCCAAAGTGTGCGGCGTCGAGGCGGCGTTGTAAATGTTGAGACTCCATTCGGGCATCAAACTTGAAACCATGATCCGCGGGAAAAGCGCGTTAAAAAATCCGATTGTCAAAAATGCAATGCCGAGCGTCGACGAGATAAAAGCTTTGCAGCCGCAACCCGCAGCCGCTCCCGCACAACTTGCAATCAGCGCGGCGACGGACAATCCCAAGAAAATTACCGTGCTGAGTTTCGCGAGTATATCTGTGTCGGCGAATGCAAAGCCCGCGAACAATGCAAAGGAAATTAACGCCGAAATTCCGAGACAAACGCTTTTCTTTTGAAGTTCGTGCAAAAGTCCTTTGTCGGCGATTTTTATCAGCAAGAAATTTGCTCCGTGGAATGCGAACAGCAACACGAAGAAAATTCCGCCGAGCAATGCGCACGGGCTGAGTAAATCTAAAAATGTTCCGATGTAATGCATTTCTTTATCTATCGGCAGTCCGCGCAGAAGATTAACGACCGCCACGCCCCATAACAGCGCAGGCACGAAACTCCCGAACATTATTCCGCAATCCCAAAAATTTGTCCAATCCGAATATTGGAGCTTGCCGCGCAGTTCAAAAGCTACACCGCGCATAATCAACGCCAGCAACATCAAAAACAGCGCGAGATAAAATGTGCTGAACATCGTGGCGTAGACGTGCGGGAATGCCGCAAAAGTCGCACCGCCCGCCGTTATCATCCAAACTTCATTTCCGTCCCAAACAGGACCGATTGCGCGGACAAATTGCGAGCGTTCATTTTTCGGGCGACCGAGCATCATCATGCCGACGCCGTAATCAAAACCCTCAAGGATAAAAAATCCCGTGAAGAGCACCGTTATCAAAATAAACCAAACGATATTTAAATCCATAATCCTCACTCCCTTTCAGCGCGTTAAGAGTGCATAAATCGTAGTGCCGACCAATACTACAACAGCTATAACCGATGTGCCAACGCCGACCATTGCCGTAACGGTCAAATTCTGAACATGCTTGCCAATGCCATCAATTTTAGTGTCGAGACGATTTTGCATATCTTTCATGTCTTGCCGCATTTCGCGAATTTCGTCCGCACGCATTTGATTTTGTTGACGCATTTCATTTTTGAAGTCGCGCATTTCTTCAACGAACGTGTTAAACTTCGCGTCTTGCAACGCTAACTGCTTTTGAACGTCAGCATTAATTTTTTCCTGCTCTGTCATTGCAATCGACCTCCCGTGAAAAATTTTCAGTGGGTCAAGATCGAATAAACAACGGTGACTGCAATGGTTGCGACGCCGATAATCGTTGCAACTGACAAATTTCTTACATGCTTACCCATTCCGTCAATACTCGCCCGAATTTCCTTCATATCTGCTTCTTGTTTTTGCCGAATCTCGCGAATTTCGTCCGCCCGCATTTGATTTTGCTGACGCATTTCCGTTTTGAAGTCGCGCATTTCCGCAACTAAATTGTTCACGTTTGTGGTCGTCTCGGTCACGCGTTGTTCAAGGCTCGAAACGCGTTTATCGAGATTGTCAACTTTTATTTCCAAATCAGTCATTGCAATCGACCTCCCTCAAATTCAGGGACAAGGGACTTGGGACAAGTTTTTTCATTCCTCATTCCCAATTCCTAATTGCTTTTCACTCCTCCTCCGTGATTTGCGTGCGACGAATGAACATGACCGCCGCGAAGACTGCCAACACTGCCAAGAATAAATAAATTGCCGTGAAACCGATTAAAGTTACCCAGACTTCGCCCGCCGATAAATTCGGGCTGACTGCGACCGCCGTTTTCTGCAAGCCGACGACTATCCACGGTTGACGACCTGCCTCCGCTATGTACCAGCCCGCCGAGTTCGCGATAAACGGTATCGGCAATAACAGCGGCATTAATTTTAAGCAGCAAAGATGTTCTTTAATATGACTGCGCCGGAAGAAAACTTGATAGGCGGTGAACAGGACGAACAACAACATAAAACCGCCCGCGCCGACCATTGCGCGAAAACTCCAGAACATGCCGCGCACGTCGTTCGGAATGTAATAGCCGCTGCCGTATTTTTCGACCGCCTCGCGTTGCAAATCGTTAATGCCTTTGACTTCACCCTCAAAAGAATTGTGCACCATGAAACTGAACATTTTCGGAATTACAATTTCAAAATCGTTGCGTCGCGTCTCTTGATTGATGTCGGCGACGACTGCAAACGGCGCGGGATTTTCTGTCTCCCACAACGCCTCAAACGACGCCAATTTCATCGGATTGCCTTCGGCGAGATATTGCGCGTGCATGTGACCCGAACCCATAACGCCCAAAGTTCCGACGAGCGTATAAAGGACTGCGCGGCGTATCGTTTTAATAAACATTTCGCGCGAAACATCGTCGGTTGCAATTTTCCAGGCACTCACAACGATAACCAAAAAACCGCCCGTAGTTATGCCTGCAAAGAATGCATGAGAATATTCGCCGAAAACGTAGGGATTGGTGACGAGTTCAAAAAAATCCGTCATGACTGCTCGACCGTCTTCAATCGCGTAGCCGACCGGGTGTTGCATGAAAGAATTCGCAACCAAAATCCAGAACGCAGATAAGTTGCTGCCGAAAGCGACAATCCAAATGCACAGACAGTGAAGTTTTTCGCTGAGCTTATCCCAACCGAAAATCCACAGCCCGATAAATGTCGACTCGATAAAGAAGGCGGTCAAAGCCTCAAGCGCGAGCGGCGCACCGAAAATGTCGCCCATAAATCGCGCATATTCCGACCAGTTCATACCGAAATGAAATTCTTGCACGATACCGGTCACGACGCCCATTGCGAAATTTATCAGGAAGATTGTCCCGAAAAATTTCACGAGCTTTTTGAGTTTGATTCGCTCCTCGTAGCTGCCGCTGTTGATATACCACGTCTCAAGCAGCGCGACGAAAATTGATAAGCCCAAAGTTACAGGTACAAATAAAAAATGATACACGGTGGTTATTGCAAACTGCAAGCGCGATAAAATCAGTGCGTCCATAAAATCACTTCCTGTCCTTAAAAATTTTTCAAACGTCCAAGGTCTCGGCGGAAGGCAAAAAATTTTCGGCATTGTCTATTTGTCACTTGCCCAAAATTTTTTTGAGCAAAGCGACTCAACGAACAAGGTTTATCAATTCCTTGTGGAGGCGTGTTAGAGTTTGATGACGTGACGCATTGGCAAGTTGACGAGCTGTTGACTTGTCGAGCTGACGAACGAACGCTCAGCTTGACGGTCATTGGTGGTCAAGTCTCTAAAGGCTTTACCTAATTAAGCTTTTGCATTAGCTATTTTCAAAATGTGCAGCCTCTCAGTTCATCTGCACCTGAACCGACTCCGCTCGAAACTTTTGCCCTCCGCCGAGACCTTGAAGTTTAGTTAGGAGTTAGGAGTTAGGAGTTAGGA
>JAFSOQ010000122.1 GCA_017446845.1 Selenomonadaceae bacterium
AGCGGAGTTCCCGACGAACAAGTTCGCGACGCCGTAAGTCGCGGCATTTGCAAAGTCAACTATGCGACCGACCTGCGCATCGCTTTCACCAACGGCGTAAAAGAGTTCATGGCAAATAATCCCAAAGCCTTCGACCCGAAAAAGTACTCAACTCTTGGCATGAATGAAGTCACAGCTTACGTTGCTCAAAAAATGGAGGTGGTCGGCAGCGTCGGCAAAGCTTAACCATTAACCCTTTCCACAACCTCCCAAATTTTTGTCCCGGTTTCAACAGGGACTTTTTTTTTCGGCTTTCCCGTCCCCACACTCCCACCAAAAGATGATACACAAAGGAGAATAGCAGTTGCAGTGTTACTTTTAAAACGGCGAAAACCGCGTCACGACGCCAAAAAATAACTCTGGTCGCAGAAAGGTAACACAAGAAAGGTAACACCATTTTTAAAAAAGGTAACACCCATTTTGTCTCGGTGTTACCAAAGTGTTACCTCGAAAATGGCGTCACGACGCCAAAAAATGGCAAAAGTAACACGGTAACACCGGTAACACCGATTTTTTTAGCTATAATAGGAAAAAAAAAATGCGCGCGCGCAAAAATGTGACTTCTGCAACTTTTTTGCACGCGTCTACTTTTTTTTTCTATAGGAGAGAAACATCATTTTGGGTGTTACCAGTGTTACCTTTTAAAAATATATATATAAAAGCTAGCTATAACGCCACTTTTAGGCTATTTTTTAGGTAACACTTTTGGTAGCACTTTGGTAACACCATGGGCTTCGGTGTTACCTATTTTATGTATAATGGCGTCAGAACGCCAATTAGCTTATTGGACTCAAAAATCTTTCGGAGTTCCTTATTTTTGGAGAATGGCGTTCTGACACCAATTAGCTTTCTAGACTAACTCAACGACGTACAACAAAAGCCCAGTCTCTTTTTTTTTAGACACAAAAAAGCCCTTCCTCTTCCGTGTTTCAATTTTGCGTAGAAAATTTTTGAGGTCGCTACCGAAAAAATTTTCACAGCAACAAGTGAAGACAAGCGAAGGGCATTACGCCCGTAGCGTAGTCTGAACGCTTTGTGGGTTAAGGGGCACGGGGGGAAGGGCGAGCTTTTCAGCAGTGTAGACGCCGCGTTGTTGTTGATTCCTCAGAAAGCTCTTGAATTTTATTCGTTGCCGTTCAGGCTATCATTGCTTATTCTGTAGCAACGAGTATTCACTTTGCCAATTTTCTTCTGGACAGTAGTGAGAGTAGATTTCTTCCCTGTTTCAATTGTGTCGGCGGGAATGAAAAAATCAGCGGCGACTAAATCTGAGACGAGCTTATGATAATCGAAGCCATTACGCTCGCACTCGTCTTGAAGAAATTTCGACGCAATGTAAGTGTAACCGTCATTATCTTTAAGTTTACCGCAAATGGTTTGTATCCGGTCGAGAGGAACATTACCACCGATGAAACGATTTTGATTCTGCGCGATAATGGCTAAGACAAAATTTTTTTCTCTTGCTGTGTCGGAAATTTCAGCGTTGGTCGGGATAAGTTTGAAAATTACGTTGGCGTTTTGAATGGCGTCGTTGATAGGAAGGGCGGAGCCGTCGGTTAAGACGGAATTGAGAATAGCATCGGCGAGAGTTAAAACTGCCATGTAGCGGCAATACTCGTTTAACAATTCAGGATATTTGGTGGTAAAGAGTGCGACGAGTTTTTGATAGGTTTGGCGGAGTGTGTCAAAGCCGAGCTGAGAGATTTTGTCGATAACGAGCGGGAAAACAAGTCCGTGATTTTCTTTGATTGTGTCGTGAATCCGACGGCAGACATCGGCGGATAAAATTTCTTTGGTTACGTTGATAGAAAGCAAACGAGTATTTGCGCCACCGGTCACATTGTCGGGTAAAAGTTGAGTTTCGCCAGTCATAATGGCGATAGTCCGCCAATTTTGTAGTTTTTTCAAAGTGGAATCTTTATTGAGCTTGGTACGCCCTAAGCCATTGGCGAGAGCGTAAACAAGGGTGTCGAGTTGTTCTTTAATTTTAGAATCAGCAACTTGTTTCTCATCAACGAGAAAGGCAAAGTCGTTGACATCAGCGGCGGCACCAGCCAATCCATTTTTTGTAGCGTCGAAAGAACGAATCATTTTTTCATCACCGACAGCGGAAGCGGCGAGATATAAGGCAGTAGTTTTACCGGCGCGAGTCGGTGCGCAAATGTACAGCAAGAAATTACGCTCGCCTAAGATTTTGAGTAGAATCGGAGCAATAGAAGCGGCAATCATAATCCTCGCGACAGGAGATTTTTTCGCTAGTTTGTAAATTTTTTTCCAAGCGTCAAGGTTACCTTTCTGGCGTAAAGAATTAGCGAAAAGGCTAAGAGAATCAACAACAACTTTGATGTTCTTGTCATCATCGATTATGGAGCACTGTTTACGCGGATCAATGAAAAAGTCGGAACCGTTGAAGTTGTACCATCCGCAACGAGGCACGGTGTAAGTCAGAGGAAAGTTTTTTTCGTTTTGAGCGTTGAAAGCGTCGAGGTAGTCGACAAGGAGATTGGCGTTAGAGCTGGTGACGGGCAAACCGTTGTTAGCTAAATCAACGAGTTTGTTGCGATTGAAAATGATAGCGGCTTCAGTGGGAGGTAAAGCTTTTAATTTTCCCGCCTGATTCATGTAAGCTAAAGTCAGTTTGAAGATTTTCTCGTCGACGCTGAAGGTTTTAGCTTTGATAATGACGGGAGTTCTGCAAACTAGAATCATATTTTCGCCGGCAACTTTTTCAACGCCGTTATTACTGACGCTGTAACCGGAAGGAATGGAAAAGCTCTGCAAATCGTCATTTTGTGCAACGAAAGACAAGGAACGAATTTGAGCTAGGATTTCATTATGGCGAGTCAACAAATCGTTTTTTCGGGAGTTAAGTTCAGCGGCTTTGTCGCGAACGACAGCACTCCACTCGTTGACGCTAGCTTTTTTCTCTTTAGTTTTGCGATTAAA
>JAFSOQ010000123.1 GCA_017446845.1 Selenomonadaceae bacterium
CGGCGTTGCAAGGCGGCTCGATTATGCGCGGCTGGACGAACGATGAACACATGATGATTGCCTGTTGCAATGACGGAACTCGTCCGGTTATTTTCAGGATTGAACGTCTTGACTACAAAGTTGTTTACGTCGACGCGCCCGCTGATGTTCAGAAAAAAATTGCCGCCGAAATTAAAAATCTCGACGACGTGACGGACGCGTTTTATCGTGCGGACAAAAATTTTATCGAAGTTTTCATGGACAGGAATCGCGAAGTTCCCGACGAAAAAATTATTTCCGTGTCAGATAAAATTGTTCGGATCGATTAGGAGAAAAATTTTGGATAAGGTCAGATTGGCAGCGACGAAAATTTTATACGACGTGGCGACGAACGGAGCTTACTCAAATGTTGCACTGGCTCAAATGTTGCGGCAAGAAAAATTCAGCGACCTCGACAGAAAATTTTGCACGGAATTGGTTTACGGCCCGATTAAAGCGGGCGAATCACTTGATTGGAAAATTTCAAAATATTTAAGTCGTCCGCTCGCCAAAGTCGATGAAAAAATTTTAGCTGTCCTGCGCGTAGGAATGTATCAAATATTTTTTCTCGACCGCGTACCGAATTCGGCGGCAGTCAATGAGTCAGTGGAGTTATCGAAAAAATTTTGCGGGCTTGGCGCGTCGAAATTCGTCAACGCAGTTTTGCGTTCGGCAGTGAGGGAGCCAAGTAAATCAGACTTTCCGACGGGCGACGATTTAAAATCGCTGGCGTTGAAAAATTTTCATCCGCTGTGGCTCGTGAAATTGTTCGCGGAAGAATTCGGACTCGACGAGACGAAAAAAATTTTGGAATTCGACAACACCGAGCCGCCGCTTTGTTTGCGCGTGAATTTTTTAAAAACTACTCGCGAAAAAATTTTGGACGCGCTGAAAAATTTCGGAGTGCAAGCCGAACTGTCGATACTCGCGCCCGAAGGAATCATTTGCAAAGGACACGGCTCACTTGATAAATTTCAGCCGCTCCGCAACGGCTTATGTCAAGTGCAAGACGAAAGCTCCATGACGGCGGCACGAATTTTAAATCCGCAGGCGGGCGAATTCGTCATAGATTGCTGCGCGGCTCCGGGCGGCAAGTCGACACATTTGGCGGAACTCATGCAAAATCGCGGGCGAATCATCGCGGCGGACATTTACGAGACAAAACTTGAGCACGTCAAGCAAAATGCCGCTCGCCTCGGAATAAAAATTATCGAACCGCTGTTGATTGACGCTTGCCAAATCGGCGAAAAATTTCCCACGCAAGTCGATAAAGTTTTGGTCGATGCTCCGTGCTCAGGCTTGGGCGTGTTGCGTCGAAAGGCTGATATTCGCTGGAAAAAAAATCCCGACGAACTTAAAGACTTGCCCGCGCTTCAAGAAAAAATTTTGTCAAGCGCGGCGAAAACTCTCAAGCCCGGCGGAATTTTACTTTACAGCACTTGCACAATCGTCAAGCGCGAAAATCAAGACATCGTGGAAAAATTTTTGGCGGCTCATGAAAATTTCCGGCTCGTCGAAATGAAAACCCTTTTGCCGCACGCCACGAACACCGACGGATTTTTTTCAGCCAAGTTAATTAAAAATTTTTAAGACCGGCAATTAACATCGCGTTCTCTTTCCGGCTCTATTTTTTTATGATTCTTTCTGCAAAACTTTCTGTCCCCAAGTGTAGAGTTCGTTGAGCGCGGGGATTAATTCCTTGCCGAATTCCGTTAAAGAATATTCCACGACTTTTGGCGGCTCGGAAATTATTTCCCGACGCAAAATCAGTCCGTCCGCCTCAAGCTCGCGCAGTGATTTTGTCAGCATTATGTGCGTTATGCCCGGTATTCGACGCATTAACTCATTAAATCGCGTGGCGTCTTTTTCGTGCAGATACCAAATCAGCGGCAATTTCCATTTCGACCCGATAACTTTCATCGCGCAAAGTATCGGGCATTTTTTATTTACAACGTCGCTCAACGTCGCGTCAATCGGATAATTTTTCTCGTTCATCGTTCAGACCTCCACGCGGGCAACAAAATCTGCGTTCTACAAAAAAATTTCCGTTACGATTATAATTCACACAGTCAAGATTGGAGGTTTTAACATGAAAAATATTTTTGACGCGGTTGAGCTGAAAAATTTGCGTTTAAAAAATCGTCTGGTGCGTTCGGCGACGTGGGAGGCTCTCGCCGCGCAAGACGGACAAATTTTCGACGATACTTACGAAATTTATCGCGAACTTGCAAAGGGCGGCGTCGGAGCGATTATCACAGGTTTTACGAGTGTAGCGGCGGACGATTTTTATTTCGGCGGCATGATGAGACTTTCCGACGATAAATTGATTCCGCAATATAAAAAGCTTGTCGAAATTATTCACGCGGAAAATTGCGCGGCGATTAGTCAGCTTGCACTCGGCGCGTATTATAAAAATTTCGTCGAAGTCGGCGAAAATGAAATGACTTCCGAAGATGTTCACGAAGTGATAAAAAAATTCGTTGATGCGGCGATTCGTGCTGAAATTTGCGGCTTCGACGGCGTTCAAATTCACGCGGCGCATTTTTTCTTCCTCAGCAGATTTATCAGCCCGAAAATCAATCGCAGGTCAGACGAATTCGGCGGCTCGACGGAGGCTCGCGCAAAAATTTTGCTCGACATTCTGCGCGGCATAAAAACTTTAACCAATCTGCACGTGACGATAAAAATTAACAGCAACGATTTTGTTTACGGCGGACTTGAGGAAGAAGAGAGTTTAAAAATTTGCAAGCTGCTTGTCGACGCGGGAATTGATTCGATTGAGGTCAGCGGCAACGGAACTTCGGTTCGCGGAATTAAGGCGGGCGTCAACGAGGGATATTTTGCAGACTTCGCTACGAGACTTGCGGAAGAAGTAAACGTTCCGATAATTTTGGTCGGCGGCTTGCGCAGTCGTCAAACTATGGAACGGATTTTAAACCGCACCAAGATTGAATTGTTGAGTTTATCGCGTCCGCTCGTTCGTGAACCAGACCTTCCAAAAAAATTTTTCAGCGGCTCAAGCGACGTCTCAAAATGTGTTTCGTGTAATGCTTGCTACTCGACTCCGGCTCATCGTTGCTTTTTTAGCGGGAGGCGCAGCTAATGGAAAGCTTGGATGTGACGACAAGACGCGGCACGATTTTGAACGGCGTTTTATTCCCCGCGAAAAATTCTGACACAGTCGTCATCGCGATAACCGGCATTCACGGAAATTTTTACTCAAATCCGTTTTACTACAACATAGGCAACACGCTCAGCGCGAACGGCATTGATTTTATTTACGCGCAGACTTGCGACGCGCTCGGCGAGATTGAGACTTACAACGTAAAGACCGGCGCGAAAGAAATTATCGGCTCGTGGAACGAAAGATTTTCCTACACCGACGAAGACATTGACGCTTATCTTGACTACGCCGCGAAAAATTATCGTCATGTGATTTTGGCGGGGCATTCCCTCGGCGCGAACAAAGTTATTTATTATTTGTCTCGTCACCACGATAAAAAGCGCGTCGAAAAATTTATTTTGATGAGTCCCGCGAATTTAAAACACATGATGAGCGGTCTCAGCGACGACGAAAAAAATTTCATAGAAAAAATTGTTCGCTACGGGCAGGGAAAAAAAATTTTGCCGTTTTATTTTATGGGCTGGGTTTTGTGCACGGCGAACACCGCGCACGATTGGTTGAGCGGAATGTTGGATAACGTTCACACGGCTTGCGACGGCGATTTTTCTCAAGTCGAACAGATAAATCACACGGGTGCGCTGATAATCGGCACTTACGACAATTTCACCGACGGCGACCCGTCAGGATTTTTGAAAAACATTAACGACCACATGCCGACTGCCGCCGAGAACAAATTAATTTTTATTGAAAGGACAGGTCACACCTATCAACAAAAACATCAGGAGATTGCAGAAATAATTTTAAAACTCGCCGTCGATTGGACGAAGCATTAATAAAAAAACACGCCTCCGATTTTGGAGACGCGTTTTTTGTTCGTGCGCCCGAATCAAGCAATAACACTTTCATGAAATCGTATCGGTCGCCGGAAATTTTTGCAAACATCAATCAGCGATAAGACTTTTTATAAATGTTAAGCATGTCTTCATCACTCAAAGCAACGGGGTCGAATTGCAGGAGGAATCCCATTGCGTCACGAGTATTCTGCACCATCTTCGGGAATTCGTCGGGCGTTATGCCGTAGTCGCTCATTTTCAAATTGTCGACGCCGCAAGCCGCCTGCATTTCCTTCAACGCGTCGATAAAATCTTCGGGCTTGTCGGCATTGACTTTGCCCATTGCCCGCGCCATATCGATAAATTTTTCGTCGCAAGCATGTTTCTCCACGAAGTGCGAAAAGTAAGCAACGGAAATCATAATCAAGCCCGCGCCGTGCGGTAATTCTTGATGATAAGCACTCAACGCGTGTTCGAGTGAATGTTCCGCCGTGCAAACGCAAACGTCCATTGACATGCCGCCGAGTGTGTTTGCAAAAGCAACTTGCGTGCGCGCTTCAAGATTTTTCCCGTCGTTTACGGCAATCGGTAAATACTTCGCGAGCTTTTCAATAGCCGTAAGTTCAATCATTGCGGAAGCTTCGTTGCACGCGTTGGAAATGTAACCTTCGGCGTTGTGGAAGAAAGCGTCGAAGCCTTGATAAGCCGTGAAATGTTTCGGAACGGTCAGCATATAAAGCGGGTCGACAATCGCCAAAACGGGATAGCTGCCGAAAAATGCGGTCTTCTCGTTGGTTTCGGGATTGGTTATGACTGCGCCCGCGTCGACTTCCGAGCCGGTGCCCGCGCTGGTCGTTATCGCCACATACGGCAGAGATTTTTCCGTCAAAGGTTTCTTGCCGCCCGTACCGAACAAAATGTAATCCCAAACGCGCTCGCCGTCTTTTTGCGGAATAACGGAGGCGATTGCCTTAGCCGCGTCGAGTACGGAGCCGCCGCCCAGTCCGACGACGAAATCGCAATTATTTTCGCGCCCGAATTCCACGCCTTCTTGAACTGTCGGTTCAATCGGATTGGCGGCAATTTTGTTAAAGATAACGAAGTCCGCGCCCCAAGCTTTGAGTTCCTCTTGAAGTTTGTCGAGACTGCCGTTGGTTTTCGTCGAGCGTCCGTTAGAGATGACGATTAAAGCTTTTTTGCCGAGCGGTGTCTCCTTGTGCAGTTCGCCGAGTTTACCCGCGCCGAATAAAATTTTTGTCGGGATATTCCATACAAATGCCAAATGAATCACTCTCCCAAAATTTTTTTTGATTATAGCACTTCAAGTGAACTTTATTGCAAGAATTTTTTTTATGTGCGTTTGAACATTTTTGCGAGGTCGTCGCTTGAAAATTTTATAATCGTCGGGCGACCGTGCGGGCAAGTGTGCGGGTGCGCCGTCTTTGATAAGTCGTTCAGCAAGATTTGCATTTGCCGAAGATTTAATTCTTGTCCGGCTTTGATTGCCGCCTTGCAAGCCGTCGTTGCCAATATCGATTGACGAATTTTTTTCGCAAGGTCTGTTGCCTCGTTCACGCCGTCGAAAATTTCTTCTATGATTCCGCGCAAAAGATTTTCGGCGTCGGTGTCGGCGGCGTCAAGCGGCACCTCAATCAATCGGAATTCATTTTCTCCGCTCGGCTCCAAGGTAAAGCCCAACTCGGCGAAGACTGCAAGATTTTTTTCAATCAACTCCGCCTCCCGCGAATCAAATTTCAATACGCGATGAATCAGCAAACCTTGCGCGGGAATTCGTTCGGCGTAGCCGTTTAGTCTGTCGAATAAAATTCTTTCGTGCGCGGCGTGCTGGTCAATCAAATACAAATCCTGTCTGCTCTGCGCCACGATATAACAGCGGGCAACTTGCCCAATCGGTTCGAGTTCAAGCTCGGATTTTTTTTCGGGCGGCGGCTCAAATTTTTTTTCAGGTTTAGAAATTTTTTCGGGCGGAGAATTTTTTTCAGGCGAAAGATTTTTTTCGGGCGGAGAATTTTTTTGAGACTCGGCAGCCGTCAAAATTTTTTCAAAGTCAAAATCGTCCTTAGGTTTTTTCTTCGGCTCGGATTTTTTTTCGGGTTTGAATTTTGCGGCGGCTGTTCCCGTATCAATTCCCAATTCCTCATTCCTAATTCCCAATTGAACTGCTTCGGCGGCTACTTCCGTCAAATCGTGTTCGGCTGAATCGTCTTTGCCTTCGACTGCCTCGCGCACCGCATGATAGACCGCTTTAAAAATTTTCCCCTCGTCCTCGAATTTTATTTCGATTTTCTGCGGGTGAACGTTTACATCGATTGACCTTTGCGGCACGTCCATTATCACGACTGCCAGCGGAAAGCCTGTCTTCGGAATTAATGACTTGTAAGCCTCGTCGACCGCCTTTGAAATTGTTTTGTTCTCGACGACTCGTCCGTTGACTATAAACGTTTGCCAGGAGCGATAACTTTTTAAAATATTCGGCTTGGTCACGTAGCCGCACAATTTTAAATCGGTGTCGTCGCTTTTCAAAGTCAGTATGGAATCAGTCAGTTCGGTGCCGTAAATCGCGCTCAACGTGTCGAAAATTTTTCCGTTACCCGGAGTCGCCAGCGCAGTCCGATTTCCGTTTATAAATCTGAATGCGACTTCGGGACGGCTCAACGCAAGCTTGACAATGAATTCGTGAATTTTATTCGCCTCGGTCGGCGTAGTCTTTAAAAATTTCAGCCGCGCAGGTGTATTGAAAAATAAATCTTCAACCAAAATTGTCGTGCCGATTTTGCAACCGACTTCGTGAACGTCTTGATTTTTGCCGCCGTCGATTTTAATTTTTGTTCCGAGTTCGTCTTCCGCGCGACGCGTCTGCAAAGTAAATTTCGACACGGCAGCTATCGTCGGCAGTGCCTCTCCTCTGAAACCGAGCGTAGAAATATTTTGCAAGTCAGCGGCGGTGGAAAGTTTGCTGGTTGCGTGGCGACGAATGGAAAGGGCGGCATCTTCCCGACTCATGCCCGCGCCGTCGTCCGTCACCCGAATTAATGCCTTGCCGCCGTTTTGAATTTCAATTTCAATTCGCTTGGCTCCCGCGTCTATCGAATTTTCTACAAGCTCCTTGACGACGGAGGCGGGACGTTCGACGACTTCGCCCGCCGCAATTTTATTTATCGTGTTCGTGTCGAGAAGTTTAACATTTGCCATAAATTTTTCCTTCCGTTAAAAACCTGCAGCGAGGCTTGAAAGATTAACGTTGACGACAACATCTTGAAAATAAGGATCGGTTACGGCAATGCCGTCGGGCACGTCAAAATTTTTCGGGCGGTCTGAATCGTCGGCGGGCACCACAACCCAGAATACAACGTCGACCAATCCCGATTCCAAAGCGGCGGCGCGGGCGGCACTCTCAATCTGCACGAGTTCGATATTTTTTTCTATGCGCTTGGAAATTTCCGCGAGCACTGCGGTATTAAAACCTGCGGGCGTTCCGTCGGCAAGAACAAAATCGAGCATCGGCAAATCGCCTGTGACACCGACTTTAATCGTATCCGCGCCGACAATTTTCGTAATCTCAACGGATTCCGGATTTCCGTCGTAATTTTTTACGTATTTGTCGACGAGCGCGTCAAGTGTGCCGTCAGCCTTCATCGTCACAATCGCCGAATCAAACAAACCAATCAGCTCTCTATTATCTTCGCGCATTGCGCAACAAAAATTGTCGACCAGATGAACGGTCTGTCCTTCGCTGATTTTTAAATCGGGATTATTTTTGACCATGTATTTTGCCACGCTGCCATAAGTTTGAATCGTGTTTATGTTGCCCGAATTCAATGCCATTTGCATGGAGTTGAAGTTATCGAAAAAATTCAGTTCGCCGCCCCCGACAAATTTGCTTGCCTGTTCGGGCGAAGTGTTCAGCTGAGTGAGTGTCCCGACTTTGATTGTCTGCTTATCGTCCGACGAACCGCAGCCGCTCAAAATCATCATCACCAAAATCATCGCGAGCAGTAAAAAATTTTTTCTCATGATAAAACTTTCCTTTCATGATTTACAAAAATTTTATTGTCCAAGCTCTTTCCGAACCTGTTGTTGTAATTCATAAAGTTTACTCATTGCTTCAATCGGCGTCAAGCTCGGCACGTCCAACGCGAGCAAATCTTTCATGCCCTGCCCGACGAATAATCCCGGCGATTGTGCGGGCGTTTTTTTATTTTCGACGGGGCGCACGGGCTTTGACGTTTCCATTGACTTCAAAATTTCTTCGGCGCGTTTCATTACCGAGTTTGGAAGTCCGGCGAGTTTTGCGACTTGTATGCCGTAAGATTTATCCGCGCCGCCCGGTTTGATTCTGCGCAGGAAAATTACTTCTTTACCGCGTTCACGGACTGTCACACTGAAATTTTCTATCTGCGCCGAAGTTTCCGCCAAATCCGTCAGCTCGTGATAATGCGTGGCAAAAAGAGTTTTGGCGCGAATTTTTTTATCAATGTACTCAATGACCGCGCGAGCGATACTCATGCCGTCGAAAGTGGAAGTGCCGCGTCCGACCTCGTCCAAGACAATCAAGCTCCTGTTCGTGGCGTATTTTAAAATTTGCGCGACTTCGTTCATCTCGACCATAAAAGTTGATTGCCCGCTGACCAAATCATCACTCGCGCCGATTCGGGTAAAAATTCTGTCGACGGGACAAATATTCGCGCTCGCCGCAGGAATAAAACTTCCCGTCTGAGTCATCAAAGTCAACAGCGCAACTTGCCGCATGTAAGTTGACTTGCCTGCCATATTCGGTCCGGTGATTATCATCATTGCGCAACGATTCGGCGCAAGGCTCGTGTCGTTCGGGACAAATAAACTGCTCCTCAAAATTCTCTCAACCAGAGGATGCCGCCCGTCGCGAATGTCAATCGTGCCGTTGATATTCAAATCGGGGCGCGTGTAATTATTAATCTGAGCTGCCTCCGCCATGCTCGCGACGACATCAATCAGCGCGATTCTTTTGGCAGTGTCCTGAATTTGAGGCAAACGATTTTTAATTCGGTCGCGAACTTCGCAGAAAAGATTGTATTCAAGATTGACGATTCTTTCTTGCGCGCCGAGGATTTTGGTTTCGTAGTCTTTTAATTCGGGCGTGATATATCGTTCGGCATTAACGAGAGTTTGCTTGCGAATGTAGTTGTTCGGAATTTTACTCGCGCCGCTGTGCCGAACTTCGATATAATAACCGAAAACGCGATTGTAGCCGACTTTAAGCGCGCGAATTCCCGTCCGAGTTTTTTCGCGCTCTTCAAACTCTTGGAGGAAAGCTCGGCTGTCAATGGAAATGCGTCGCAGTTCGTCGAGTTCCTCATTGTAGCCGGCGTTGATGATTCCGCCGTCGCGCACGGACAGGGAAGCATTTTCGCTGATTGCGTCGTTGATAAGTTTTGCCTCGGCGGAAAAATCTTCGAGACCGTCGCGGCAAGCAATTAAAATATCACTCGTCGCGTTGCCGAGAATTTCGGCGATTTTCGGCACGGCAAGCATGGAAATTTTCAGCGCGGTTAAGTCGCGGGCATTAGCCGAACCGACTTCGATTTTTGTCATAAGCCGTTCAAAGTCATGAATGTCGCGTAAAGTCTCGCGCAAATTTCGTCGCGTCGTGAAATTTTTAAAAAGCTCCTCCACGGCGTCAAGGCGACGATTAATCGCGGTAATGTCGACGAGCGGACTTTTAAGCCAGCGACGCAGTAAACGATTACCGAGCGGAGTTTTCGTGAAGTCGAGCACGTCAAAGAGAGTATCTTTTTTTGAACCGTCGCGCAGATTTTTTACGACTTCCAAATTTTTCAGCGCGGTCGCGTCAAGAATCAGATGACTGCTCATATCAAGCCGCGTCAATTTGGAAAGGTGCTTTAAATCTGTGCGAACGGTTTTATGAATGTATTGCAGAAGATTTTCGACGGCTTGGGCGGCAATCTCTGCGGCGGGCAATTCTTCTTCGGGGAAGTGTTCGGCGGAAAAATTTTTGTCGGAATTTTTTTCGGCGTCGAAAGTTGTAAAGGTGCAACCGTCAAGCTTGAGGTCGGCGAAACTTTTCAAACGCTTAAAAAATGTCAGCTCGCCCGCGATTAAAATTTCGTGCGGGCTTAGGCGATAAAGTTCGTCAAAAAGATTTTGCTCGCGATTTTGTCCGTCGTAAAGCCCGTAGAAAATTTCGCCCGTAGAAATATCTGCACCTGCCAAAGAAATTTCGTTGCCGCTCTCCAAAATCAGCACGAGATAATTATTGCCCGCGTCAGTCAAAGTTTCCTCGGTCAGAATCGTGCCGGGCGTAACGATTTTTGTAAGGGCGCGTTCAGTCAAGCCTTTAGCCTTCGGGTCGCCGATTTGGTCGACGATTGCCACGCGATAACCTTTGGCAACGAGTTTCTGCAAATAACTTTCGACGGCATGAGCAGGGACGCCGCACATCGGAACTTTTTGGCGGTGCGTCAAAGTCAAACCGATTTCCTTGGAAGCAGTCAGCGCGTCTTCGTTAAACATCTCAAAAAAATCGCCCAGCCGAAAGAATAAAAGTTCGTCGGGGTGTTGAGATTTTTGCGCGTGATATTGTTCCATCATCGGCGTTAAATTTTTATCGTTCAAATCCTCACCTCTGAAAAGCAATTAGGAATGTGGAATGAGGAATTAGGAATGAAAAAACTTATTCCTTGTCCCATGTCCCTCTTCCCTTTATTTTTAACGGCAGTTTATCACCTTGCGCCGTTAATGTCCAAAAAAATCCTCCGCGCGGGAGGAAATTATTTTTTAACCTAAAAGTGCGAGAATTCTAATGGGCTGAATCGCGCTTTTGTAGGGACTACGGGAAGTAAAGCCGGCAGGAAATAAGACGCAACAAAAGGCGCTACCTCGATGATTCAGGAAGCTCTTATGAGTAGTTCACAAAACCTCCTGTTCAAAGTTAAAAACTCAAAGAAAAAACCCCCGACAATTAGCCGAGGATTTTTTTTGAAAATTTGTCGGAAATTATTTATCGAGACCTTGAAGAATTTTTTTCGCGGCGTAAAACATATCGGTAATGCCGTCGGGATTTTTGCCGCCCGCTTGAGCCATATCGGGACGACCGCCACCGCCGCCGCCTACGAGTTTGGAAATTTCCTTGACGATTTTGCCTGCATGAACGCCCGCCGCCACAGCTTTTTTATCAGCCTTGACGACCAAAGAAACTTTTCCGTCGTTGACTGCCGCCAAAACGATTACGCCGCTTTCAAGCTTGTCGATAAGAAAATCTGCCGTGTTGCGCAATTCGTCTGGAGTTTTCGCTTGCACGATGCCTTTTAAATATTTAATCGCGCCAATTTCTTCCACGCCGACCAAAAGTTCTTGAGCCTCCGCACGTTCTTTGAGCTTGTGAACTTCTTCGAGCTGTTTACGCATGGATTTATCTTCGGAAAGAATTTTTTCAACTTGCGCGGGCAAATCTTCTGCGCGGACTTTCAACAACGCGGAAACTTCGTTCAAAAGTTTTGCTTGACGAGTGGCATCTTTAATCGCCGCACGACCCGTGACAGCCTCAATACGACGAACACCCGCCGCGATTCCGCCTTCGCTGACGATTTTAAATCTGCCGATTTGCCCGACATTCTTGACGTGCGAGCCGCCGCAAAGTTCGCAGCTGAAATCTTCGACGCTGACCACGCGAACAATATCGCCGTACTTTTCTCCAAACAGAGCCATCGCGCCGAGTTTCTTAGCTTCGTCAATCGGCATTTGTCTTATCTCAACGTCCGCCGCCTTTAAAATTTCTTCGTTGACCAATTCTTCCACGTCCGCGAGCTGTTGAGGCGTGACCGGTTCAAAATTGGAAAAGTCAAAGCGCAAACGTTCGGGCGTGACGAGCGAGCCGGCTTGATTGACTTGGTTGCCGACAACTTTTTTCAGCGCGGCTTGGAGCAAATGCGTCGCCGTATGATTTCGCGCGGAAGAAAGTTTTTTGTCGCGGTCGATTTTAATTTCGACGACATCGCCGACTTTAACCAGACCTTCCTCGACGTAAGCCTCGTGGTAAATCGTGCCGTCGGGAAGTTTTTTGGCGTTGGAAATTTTTATCTTGCCGAGTTCGCCGATAAAATATCCCTCGTCGCCGACTTGACCGCCGCCTTCCGCGTAAAACGGTGTGCAATCCAAAATAATTCCCGCCTCGTCGCCGTCGTGAAGTTCTTCGACAAGTTTGCCGTCCTTCCACAGCGCGAAAATTTTTGATTCGGTGCAAGTTTCGTCGTGGGTCAAGTGTTCGGTGTCGACGTTCAAAAGGTCGGGAATGTCAAGGCGTTCGTTGGCGGCACGTGCGGCGCGAGCGCGTTGACGCTGATTTTCCATTGCCGTATCGAAACCTTTTTTGTCGGGCGTCAAATTATTTTCCTGCAAAATTTCTTCCGTCAACTCGAACGGGAAACCGAACGTGTCGTACAGCTTGAAACAAATTTCTCCGTCAAGTTCGGATTTGTTTTGAGCTTTGGCATTGTCAATTTCGCGCGTCAAAACTTCCATGCCTTGCGCGAGTGTCGCGGCGAATCTGTCTTCCTCAAGGCGCACAACTTTTTTGATATAAGCGACGTTGCGGGCAAGCTCCTCGAAGTCGGGGATTTCGGAATAAATTTTAGCAACGGCATCGATTGCACCTTCAAGAAACGCATCTTTAATTCCGAGCATACGACCATGACGAATCGCACGACGCAAAATTCTGCGCAAGACGTAGCCGCGTCCCTCGTTCGACGGCAAAATTTTATCCATAATCATGAACGCCATTGACCGCGCGTGATCGGCGATAACTTTCATGGAGATATCTTTTTTGGCGTCGGTGCCGAACTTTACGCCGCAAATTTTTTCGACGTACTCGATTATCGGGAAAAGTAAATCCGTCTCGAAGTTTGAATTTTTTTTCTGCAGGACGCTGGCCAAACGTTCGAGGCCGCAGCCCGTGTCGATATTTTTATGTTCGAGCGGTTTGTACTCGCCGTCCTCGGTTTTGTCGAATTGCGTGAAAACCAAATTCCAAATTTCCAAAAATCTGTCGCAGTCGCAACCGGGCGCACAAGTTTCTTTTCCGCAGCCGCGCTCTTCGCCCAAGTCGATGTAAATTTCGCTGTCGGGGCCGCACGGGCCGGGGCCTATCTCCCAAAAATTATCTTCGAGGCGCACGATGTGTTTTGGATTGAGTCCGGGTTGAGTGAGCCAAATTTTTTCTGCCTCGTCGTCGTCGGGATAAATCGAGACCCAAAGTTTTTCCTTCGGCAGGCCGCAAACTTCCGTCAAAAATTCCCACGCCCAAGGAATCGCCTCTGCTTTGAAATAATCGCCGAAAGAAAAATTTCCCAGCATCATGAACG
>JAFSOQ010000022.1 GCA_017446845.1 Selenomonadaceae bacterium
ATCCCGCATGGCAACGTCATAAATCGACTAAAAAAATTTGTCACTTGCCAAAGAGTGCTAAACCTGCCGTTTGCCCTTCTCTACCCAGAAAAAAGAAAAAAAATAAGATTTTGAACGTCCTTTTTTGTGCCATACTTCTTTACCAGACGAAGACACCGACAAAGACGACAAAACCAAAAATGCCACTGACTTTTTAGCCAATGACACTTTTGGAAATCATTATCTGCGAGAATTTTATTGCAACCCTCAACCGCCTGTGCTAAAATTTTTAGCGTCAACTTTAAAATCAACACTGGGGGAGAAGTGCAACTTTTTGCGCCAAAAACTTCTCGACGCTTTTTGAATTGTAACACGCTCTAATAACACTGTCAAAGAATAAAATTTTTAGGAGGTCACCTTATGGAAAAATTTTTCAACGCCCTTCTCGATTCCTTCGAGGTCGAGAAGTTTCAAGAGAATATCTCGCTGGACAAAATCGTCTCTTGCAATGACAAGCTTACTAAAACTGTCTTCAGCTTATCACCCGACGAATACTTCGACGTGCTCAAAAACGGCAGAAGTGTCGCCGTCACTGAGATTATCTCTCGCGGGAAAAAGATTCAAACCCACTTCATCCTTAACGGCGGCGGTATCGCTACTTTCAAGCGTCCCCTCAACGAATACGACCGCGCCATCTTCGACGTTTGCAACTCCGCTCAAGTGGCCAATTTCATCGGCATTACTCGCGATTCTCTCTTCCGTGCCTTAGTCGGCGGAAAAAACAACAATTCTCGTCCCACTCCCAGTCAAGCTGTCGCTATCTTTGAATCTCTCAAACGCCTCATGACCGTCATTGAAATCGACTTCAGCCTTACTCGCGACAAAATGCCCAAGTACAAGGACGTTCCCGACAAAATCATCTCACCCATACTGCCCTGCAGAATCTTGCATAACGTTCTATTCAACGGAAACCGCACTACTCTCATCAGATTCACCGACGAAAGTCCGCTCATGAAAATCGCTCGCGTCAAAAAACAAATTATTACTTCGCCTGTATCCCTGCGTGACATTATCAATCAGAACAATACTCCGCTTGTCATCATGATTAAAAGCTATGTGATTCGCCGCGTTCTCGAAATTATAGCTCACAACATGACGCCGACTATAACCTTCGACGACTTGTTCAAACACTGCGAACTCTCTAATCCCAGCAGATGGCAGAAACAAGACGCTCGCAAAATCGTTCTCAGCGTCATGAACAACCTGCAATCCAAAGACGTCATCAAATCCTTTGAACTCACCAAAAAAGGCGATTCCTACTACTCCATTTCTATAACATTTTAGTACAAAATCTATACTGAAAATTTCGTGAAAATACGGGGGGGGCGTCGTCGATTAAGCTACGGGGCGTCGTCGATTAAGCTACGGGGCGTCGTCGATTAAGCTACGCTCGCGCCTGCAGAAAAAATGAGTTCTATATTATATAGTCGAACGCGTAATTTTTAGAGCTGTAAATACTGTAAGTATTGTAACGGACGGCGACGCCTAGCTAGCGCGTCGGCGCGCCTTCCCTGACCCGGAACCAGAGAAAAAATCGCTCGCCCGCCCTTACGAGCGTGCGGCGATTTTAAAAAATTTCCCCCAGAAAAAAGAAAAAGTTTGGGGTTCGTGGGCGGCTAAAGCCGCTTAAATTTCCCTTGAAAAAAAGAAAGTTGGTGATTTTCGTGAATATCTTCGATGATGTCAATTCTTTGCCCGAAGCTCTCATCGCTCGCAGACTTGGGCTTTCGACCGCTCGTGACGGCAA
The DNA here is from genome assembly GCA_017446845.1 of Selenomonadaceae bacterium. Classification (GTDB taxonomy): domain Bacteria; phylum Bacillota; class Negativicutes; order Selenomonadales; family Selenomonadaceae; genus Quinella. The sequence continues at coordinate 1,787 of JAFSOQ010000022.1, forward strand.
GTCTTTCCTCTGTCCTGATTGCGGCAATGGCTCCGGCAAGACTGGCGACGGCATTAAGCAGACCAAACTCAACGGCAAGCTGGTGTGGCATTGCTACCGTTGTGGAGGACACTGGAGCAATGTGGAC
>JAFSOQ010000124.1 GCA_017446845.1 Selenomonadaceae bacterium
CAAAAATTGAGTCCGCTCGAAGAATTAAATTGCTTTTCGGCGCGCCGTCCTGTAAAATGAATTCGCAGTACAAGGATTTATTTTTGATTTGCCAAGGAGGCGATAAAAATGGATTTTGCGACAATCGGCACGCTCAGCTCTTACGTCAAGCAGAAAAATTTGCTCTTCGCCGCGAAACACAAAATCCGAACGGGGCAAACGCTCACGAACTCGAACGGCAACTTAATAAGCGCGAATATGTCTTCGACGTTCGACAAGCTCCGCGAGGCGGCTAATGCCTCAAAAGACCAAGCCAAGCAACAAAAACTTGCTCGAATCAGACAAAAGCTCAAGGCGGGACAAAAACTCTCCGACGAGGAACTCGGATTCCTGCGCGTCAACGACACCAAAACTTACAAGAAAGCTAAGGCGGCTGACGACGCTCGCGAAGAACTCAAAGCCGAACTCAAAAAAGCCAAGTCCAAGGGCGAGGCTCGTGAGGCAATGACGCGGGCAATGATTAAAGCATCGTCGACGGCAATGGCTGAACTTTCCGCACTCGGTCAAGGCGGCGGAAATATTTCTGCAGGCGGTTCAGCTATGCAAGCGGGCGGCGAAGTCATATCTTCGGGAGATGCGGCTGTTAATGTTTCCGGCGGCGAAATTTCTGCGGAAGGCAATCAAAACATTTCCGGCATGGAAAATCAAACGCTCGCCGAAAAAAATTCCTCATTCCTCATTCCTAATTCCTCATTGACAGACGACGCCGATAAAAATTCGCTCGCGCAAAAAAATTCGGACAAAGAATCAAACACGCCCGAAGACATCATGGAAAAATATATCTGGACGATTCGCGCACTTGAAGACGAGTGGGCGAAATTTGCCAACTCCGACGAGTATAAAAAGTTGCCCGAAAATCTCACGGAAAAAAATGCGGCTAAAAAAATTTACGGCTCCAATCAAAAACTTACGGACGCGGTGACGGCTTATCGCAGGTCGATGAATTATTTGACGGCATAAAAAAATTATCACGGATAAAAAAATTATCCCCCGCAAATCGCGAGGGATTTTTTCTGCGGAGGTTATGCAAATGATTCAAGCAATTTTTTTCGACAGAGACGGCGTTTTAAATGAGGAGGTCGGTTATCTTTGGGAAGTCGAAAAATTTAAATGGATTGACGGCGCACGCGACGCGATTAAATTTTGCAACGAGCGCGGGATTTTAACAATCGTCGTCACGAATCAGGGCGGCATTGCAAAAAATTTGTACACGGCAAAGGAAGTCAACACCCTGCATGATTTTATTCAAAAAAGTTTGTCGGAAATCGGTGCGCATATCGACGGATTTTATTTTTGTCCGCACCACCCCGAAGGCTCCGAAAAAAAATTCAGCGTCGAATGTGATTGCCGCAAGCCCAAGCCCGGAATGATTCTGCAAGCGTGCAAAGATTTTAAAATTAATCCTGCGCAAGCGATTATGTTCGGCGACAGTGAACGCGACATTAAGGCGGCTGAGGCGGCAGGACTTCGGGCGGGAATTTTTTTCACGGGCGGAAATCTTTTGGACGCCGTTAAAATTCATTGCACGGAGGCTTTGTCATGAAAAAATTTTTCTTGAGCCTCGCAGCGATTTTTATTTTGTTCAGCGCGAGCAATGCTTATGCCGCAGAAAATTTTGCGGTTGAAGTTTTGAATTTAGTCAACGCCGAGCGAGCAAATGTCGGAGTCGCGCCGCTTAGATTGGCTGACGATTTGCAGGAAGCGGCGGCAATCAGAGCGCGGGAAGTTGTCGAAGTATTTTCGCACACGCGCCCCGACGGTTCGGATTGTTTTACGGTCATGAGGAATCGCGGAAGGACTTGGGGCGAAAACATTGCGGCGGGTCATTCCTCGGCAAGTGAAACCGTCGAACAGTGGATGAATTCCGAAGGGCACCGCGAAAATATTTTGAATCCCAATTTCCGTGAACTCGGCGTCGGCTACGCTTACGAAGATTATTCGACTTATCACCATTATTGGGTTCAACTTTTCCGCGGCTAAGTTTTCAGGTAATTAACCTGTTGTGAGAACAGACTTCAGAATATAGACAGAAAGCATCTTTCAATTATAATGAGATTGGGAGATGTTTTTATGTTTCGGAAGAAAAATTGAAAAATACAAGTCAAAGATGTAAAAAGATTACACAGCTACAAATAACGCTTCGACATAGAGCCGCCTCTTCAAAATCGTTAATCCAAGCAGATAATCGAGCGAGTATTTGTTGATGCCGGTGATAAATATCCGTTGACTTTTTTAACCGTACGAAATATTATTTAAATCGTGAATGACTGCTACGTTAAAAAAGTGTAAAAAAATTAACGGCAAATAATGAGGATTGGAGGTTAAATCGAATTCAATGAAATAAAAAAGTAAGCGGGAGGCTCGAAAGAGAACCGCTTTAAATGTCAAACTTCTCATGAAACCCCCGTCAAGCGGTGGGTTGTTCAATATATCGGAGGAGATAAATTGAATAAAATTCGTACACGTTTTGCGCCCAGTCCCACGGGCTACATGCATATCGGCAATTTGCGGACGGCTCTTTATGCTTATTTGTTCGCCAAGTCGCAGGGCGGCGATTTTATTTTGCGGATTGAAGATACCGACCGTGCTCGTTACGTCGCCGACGCCGTTGATTTTATCGAACGAACACTTGCTGCCGCAAAAATTATTCCCGACGAGGGACCTCATCACGGCGGAGCTTTTGCGCCCTACGTTCAGAGCGAGCGCATGGGCATTTACAAAAAATATGCCGAACAATTAGTTGAAAGCGGGCATGCTTATCGCTGTTTTTGTTCGGGCGCGGAGCAATCTGAGGAAAATAAATTCGGCGGCTATAATCGTCATTGTCGTGACTTATCGCCTGCCGAGATTGAAAAAAATCTTGCCGAGGGTAAGCCGTATGTTATTCGTCAGAAGATGCCGCTTGCGGGCGAGACAACTTTTTTCGACGTGCTTCACGGAAATATTACAATCGCCAATTCCGAGCTTGAAGACCAGGTTCTTTTGAAAAGCGACGGCATGCCGACTTACAATTTCGCCAACGTTATCGACGACCATTTAATGGAAGTTTCGCATATAATTCGCGGCACGGAGTTTATCACGTCGACGCCCAAGCATGTTTTGCTTTACGAATTTTTCGGTTGGGAATTGCCGACGTTTATACATTTGGCACCGGTCATGGGCAAAGCTCCCGACGGCACTGTTTCCAAACTCAGTAAACGTCACGGCGCAACCGGTTTCAACGATTTGATTGAGGCGGGTTATCTGCCCGAAGCAATTACAAATTACGTCGCGCTTTTAGGTTGGAGTCCGAAAAATTCTTGCCAAGAAATTTTCTCCATGGACGAGCTGATTAAAAATTTCAGTATCGACGGTCTGAGCAAGTCACCTGCCGTGTTCGATTATGCCAAACTCGATTGGATGAACGGCGAATATTTTAAGGCAATGAGCGACGAAGATTTTTCCTGCGCGGCTGAAAAATATTTTGTCGACTTTGACGAGCCGAGAAAAATTTTCCTGGCAAGTCTTCTGAAAACTCGCGTCGCAAAACTTTCCGACATTCCCGCGAGGATAGATTTCTTAAAAAATTTGCCAACTTTTGACGCCGAACTTTTCAACAACAAGCGCAACAAAGTCACGCCGCAAAAATCTGCCGAGATTCTCGAACCCGCGATAAAAATTCTGGAGCAAGTCGACGAATGGACACTTGACACGCTCAACGAAAAAATTTCGTCATTCGTGGCAGAGTCCGGTTTAAAAATCGGTACGGTAATGTGGCCGCTGAGAATCGCGCTTTCAATGCAAAAAGTTACTCCGGGCGGCGTCACGGAAATTTTATATCTTCTCGGCAAAAAAATTTCTCTCAAAAGATTGAATGACGCCTTGAGCAATTTGCATGAATTAAATTAGAAGCTGCTGTAAGAAGTCGCTGTTGACGAGAACTGTCGGCAACGTCAATGATATTGCTCCATTTCTTTTGGAAAAATACGCTATTTGTCTGCAGTTCCTAGAAAAGACTGCTGCGACGACGTTGCGCGGCCAAGCGACGAGCCTCGGCGGCTTGTTCGTGAGATTTGTCCATCTTGTAAACGTAAGCCATGACTTCGGCGATTGCCTTATAAAGTTCGGGCGGAATTTCGCGGTCAATCTCCAAAGCCATGAGCATGTTGACGAGCGTTTTATCTTGATAAACCGGCACGGCATTTTTCTGCGCGGTCTCCAAAATGTGTTCGGCGACGTGTCCGCGTCCTTTTGCTATGACTTTCGGCGCAAGATCGCGTTCTGCCTCGTATTTGAGTGCTACTGCTTTCCTTTGCGGCGCGACGTTCGTCGATTGCGTTCTTTCGTCCATGTCAATCCCTCATCCTTGCTTGAACTTTATCCTATTATATTTACAGTCAAGTTGACGGTCAACATTGATTTTCTTGTTGCTTTGTGGCAAAATTTAAAACAGGGAAAAGGAACAAGGAACAAGATTTTCCCTAAATCCTAAATCCCAAATCCTAAAACGGGGCGATTAAGAATGTTGATTGATAACGAAGATAAAAATTTGGTCGAGAAAAAAATTTCGGGCGAATCGGTATTTGACGGCGTTCTCCTGCACGTACGCAGAGATGAAGTAGAATTGCCCAACGGTCATAAATCCGTTCGCGAGTGGATTAAACATCCGGGCGCATCGGCGATTATCCCGCTCCTGCCCGACAATCAGATAATTCTCGTGCGGCAATTCCGTTTTCCAATTGGCAAAGTCACTTTGGAAATTCCTGCGGGCAAACTTGACAAAGAAGGCGAAGACCCTATCGAATGTGCCAAGCGCGAACTTTCTGAGGAGACGGGCTACACTGCAGGAAAAATTTGGAAACTCACGACGATAGCCACGACGGTTGGTTTCAGCAACGAATACATTCATCTTTACGCGGCAAGTGATTTGACGGCGGGCAAAATTCATCCCGATTCCGACGAATTTATTAACGTCGTGAAAATTCCGCTGACTGCCGCCTTGCAAATGGTTGAGAGCGGAAAAATTTTCGATGCAAAATCCGCCGTATCTATTCTGCTGCTTGCCAAACAAGTTTTCCTTAAAAAATAATCATCGAAAAAAAAATTAAGCGTCGAGATTTTTTCCCGACGCTCTTTTTAATTCCTAATTCCTAATTCCTAATTCCTCATTGATTTTAAATCCGTTGTCGATTTTTTCTATTCGGCGTTCTCGGTAAAGATGTCCGACTGCCCGCTTGAATGCCGCCTTGCTTAGCTTAAAGACGGCTTGAATTTTTTCGGGCGCGGTTCTGTCGTGAAAATTCATTGAGCCGCCGTTTTTCCGCATGAAGTCGAAAATTTTTTCGGCGTCGCGTTCAAGGGCATTTTCTTTTATCATGCGTAAGGAGGCGTCAAGGCGACCGTCCTCGCGCAAAAAAGTTACTCGCGCCTCAACGACCTCGCCTATTCTCAATTCGCGGGGCATTTCACTTTTTGCAATGAAGACGATATTTCTTTGCTCGCTGAAGACGAATGCGCCCGCGTCGATTATGTTGAAGACCGCGCCTTTAATTTTGTCGCCGCGCTTGATATTTTCGGCGGGCTTGGAGGCGCGACGAATTTCATCGGAAACTTTCATGGACGCCGCAAGCCTGCCGGATTTATCGCTGTAGAGTTTCGCCCAAACAATTTCTCCGACTTTTGGACGCCCGCGCATTTCGGCGAACGGCATAAAAATTCCGCGCTCGGCACCCACGTCGACAAAGGCTCCGTCGTTCGTCACGTTGATAATTTTCAGCCGGGCAATTTGTCCCTCGCGCATTTTCGGAACTTTCATGCTTGCGGTCAATCTTTTTTTCGGGTCAAGGTAAAGAAAAACTTGCACGACCTCGCCGATTGAAACTTCCGCTGTCTGCTGTGCTTTATGCAAAAGAATATCGTCGGAAGTGTTGCCCGTGCCGGCGTCGAGAAATGCTCCCATATCGTTCATGCGGACGACCTTCAGCGCGGCGACCGTCATGGGTTTGAGTTGTAATTTTTTTTTCATCGCTAATCACTAATCACTATAAACTTTTATTTTAGCTTCGCTCCAAAGTTGCTCCAGAGAATAATACTGACGATTTTCTTCTTTGAAAATGTGTGCAACAACGTCGCCATAATCCAAAAGAATCCATTCGCCCTCGTGATAGCCTTCGCGGTGGCTGTAGTGAATTTCTTCCTTGTCGAGTTCCTCTTCAATGTTGTCGGCAATCGCGCGCACTTGAGTAGCCGTCTGCGCCGAGCACACGACAAAATAATCGGTCGAGAACATGACACCGCGCATATCCATTGTAATGACTTCGCTTGCCTTTTTGTCACTCGCCGCCTTGCAAATTTTTTTTGCCAATTCAGATGTCTTCAAATTTCATTCCTCCTGTTATATAAAAGTAGCTATTAAAACTCGAAAGGGTTTTGATAAAATACAAGCGGACAGAATTCTTCTTATTCCTCCATGTGGTGCTGTCCACTTAGCTTAGAGTGAAGACTCTGACCTGCGGTTTTTCAATTTTGAGCCGGCTGAAGCCCTATCTTCTTATCGCTAAACAGGTTTTGAGCCGCAGTAATCGGAGTAAATGTCCGAAAGGGTGTTAAGTATGTACATAGTTGGCATTGATATTGCCAAACGTTTTCACGAAGCCACTATCATCGATTCAAGCGGATTCGTTTTGCCAACTCTCACGCAGGTTTTGTAAAACTCATGGAAGAGGTAAGAAAACTCGACGCGCCCGCTGAATTCGGCATGGAAGGGCATTACCGGTTGTCGCTTTACTGTCATCTTCGTCAAGCAGGGCAAACGGTTCACGTAATTAACCCTCTACAGTCAGACGCCTTGCGCTCCATGTTTATCCGTCAGACAAAGAACGACACCATTGACGCCCTAATCGTCGCTGAGGTCATCCGCTTTGGGCGTTACTGTGAAACTCAAGTTGCGCCGGAAAATATTGTCGCTTTGCGTGAA
>JAFSOQ010000125.1 GCA_017446845.1 Selenomonadaceae bacterium
GACCTGTTGCAACGAGAACGGGGATAATCGGGACGAAAACGTCGCCCAATGTACGCGAGATTTTTTGCATTAAGCTCATCTCGGCATAAGCAGCCTCTTTACCGCCGCCGCCTGCCAGAGAAGGTTTAAGCTTGATAAATTCTTCGGTAACTTTGTCGACAAAGCCTGTGCCGCAGATAATCTGATACTGCTGAGCCGCGAAGAATTGACCTTTGACGCCTTCGATGTTCTCGATTTTTTTCTCTTGAATCTTGGACTTGTCATTGACAATCAAACGGAGACGAGTCGCGCAGTGTTCGGCAGTACGAACGTTATCGGGACCACCGACGTAATGCATAATCGACTTCGCAACGCGTTCCGCATCGGGCAATCCCGCAAACTGCTTAATGACATCGTCATCTTCAACAGGTCCGGCAGAGGCTGCTTCTTCAGCCGCCGCTTTTGCAGTGACTTCCTGTCCGTCAAGCTCGACGGTGATGTCGCCGAAGTCCGCATGATTCGTGACAACAACAGGCGTCGTCGTCTCGAAGCCCGCCTTTTTGATAGCTTCGGGGCTGAATTCAAGCAGGAGCTGACCGCGTTTAATTTTGTCGCCCGCTTCTGCTTTCGGCGTGAAGCCCTCGCCGTTCATTTTGACGGTATCCATGCCGACGTGAATCAGCAATTCGATGCCGTCATCCGATTTGAGACCGATAGCGTGACCCGTCGGGAAGAAAACAGTAATTTCACCGTCGAACGGAGAAAAAACTTGTCCCTTGGGATCCTGGACGGCTACGCCGCGTCCCATTGCGCCGCTCGCGAAAACGGGGTCGTTGATTGAATTCAACGGAACCAATTTACCGTTCAGCGGGCTGCTTATTCGGATGTCCTTTGCCATAAAAAACCACACCCTCCTAAATTTTTAAACCCTAAAAAAAAAATTTATGTAAACCTGCTTAGATTATACTTTCAGAAAGTTCCAACGTCAATGTAAAAAAAATTTTTTTCTTTGTTAATCGTCAAGCATATTTCATAAAAAATCTTGTTCAAATTTGTTCAAAGAATCCGGCATGCCCAATATAAAAATTTTTTCGCCGTCGGATAAAACATGTTGCGGCGGCGGCGGTACGAGCGTTTTGCCGTTGCCGGTTATCGCGATTATGTTCAAACCATATTTGCCGCGCAGATTCGATTCGATTAAATTTTTTCCGCGCAACTTTACGGGAACGTTCAAACTCATGATAGTAATGTTTTCGTCAATATCTGTAAAATCTGTCGCGTAGTTGGTAACCAAACTTCTTGCCACTCGTCGTGCGGTATCGCGTTCGGAAAAAATAACTCTCGTCGCGCCGAGTCGCTTTGCCATTTCGGCATGACGCTCATCAATCGCCTTAACGATAATTTCGGCAACGTTCATTTCCTTGCAGAGCATTGTTGCCATCAAACTCGCCTCAAGACTTTTCGACGCAATAACCACCGTATCAAAATTTGAAATGCCGACTTCCTTCAGAGCGTGCGTGTCGCGAATATCAAAGCTCACGACTTTTGTAAGACTGCTTGCCATTTCGGCGGCAACATTTTCGTCTTTATCGACGCCCAAAACATTGTAGCCCATTTGTTCAAGCGTCAAAGCAACATTTCTGCCGAATCGTCCCAAACCAAACACTGCAAAATTTTTTTTAGTCATAGCACACCTCTTTTTAATTGTAAAGAAAAATAGATTCCAAGTTATGTTGAATGAATTTTAGGATTTAGGATTTAGGATTTAGGATTTAGGAATTAGGATTTAGGGTTTTGTATTCCCTAATTCCTAATTCCTAACTCCTAACTAACTTCAAACTCCTAAATCCTAACTGCTAACTCCTAACTGCTAAATCCTAACTCCTAACTGCTAACTGCTAACTCCTAACTCCTAACTCTTAACTCCTAACTTGACAAAGAGGGGACGCCCTATCCAACCATAATATCTTCAGGCGGATATTTTATCGCGGAAGGCTTTTGCGTTATCAGCGAGATCATAAAAGTCATAATTCCGACCCTGCCGACCAACATCGTCAACGTCAAAATCAACTTGCCCCACATATTCCATTCCGAAGTTATTCCGATACCCATGCCGACCGTCCCGAAACCCGAAACCGTCTCGAAAAGAACTTCTTCCAAATCGTGAACTTCGCCATCGATAATCGATAAAAGCATTGCCGCCGTCACGACCCAAATCGTACCCATAGTAAAAATCGCAAAAGCTTGGTTTCTCAATTTGTGAGAAATTTTCCGTCCGAAAACGACAATTTCATTTTTGCCGCGAAAGACCGCCCACATCGACATCAAAATTATAAAAAACGTCGTGGATTTAATTCCGCCGCCCGTCGACAGCGGTGACGCCCCGATAAACATCAAGATAATCATGTTGAGCTGGGTAATCTGTTCCGCCTGTGCCAAGTCAAAACTATTAAAGCCGGCAGTTCGGCAAGAAACGGAAGTAAACCAAGAATTGATAAGCTGCGCGGGAACACTCAAATCACCGACGGTTTTCGGATTGTAAAGCTCGACGCCAAAAATTAAAAGCGTGCCGATAAAAATCAGCGCGACGTTCATGACGACGACAATTTTTGTATGGAGAGAAAATTTTCTCCAACTTTTTTTATGCAGAAAATCATACATGACCGTAAAGCCGATTCCGCCCAAAATAATCAGCAAGCCGATACAAGTCATCAAAAAATAATCGTCGTTGCGTTTGCAGAGGCTGTCGTAATTTCCGAATAAATCAAAGCCCGCGTTGCAAAAAGCCGAAATCGAATGAAAAATCCCGTAGCCGACAGCCTCCGCGCCGAATTCGGGGACAAAATGTATCGTGAGCAAAATCGCGAAAAACAATTCGATTGTCAGCGTGTATTTAATCATGCGGCTAATCAAATCATAAATTTGCTCTTGCGAACCTTGATTGAGTGATTCTTGGAGAATTAAATTTTCTTTCAGCCGAAATCTGTAGCCCATTGTGTGCACGACCAAAGTTGCCAGCGTCATGATTCCGAGTCCGCCGACTTGAATCAAAACGAGCATGACAACTTTCCCGAAAAATGTCAAATCGTTCTTTAGGTCTACGACGGTCAAGCCCGTGACGCATGAAGCGGACGTCGAGACAAAAAGCGCGTCTATCGGGTGCAAGCCCAGTCCGTTTTTTGTGCTAATCGGCAAGATAAGGAGCAAAGTCCCAAGCAAAATCATAAATACAAAACTTAAAATGATAACTTGAGTAGGTTTGATTCGGAAAATTTTTTGTAATCTGTCCATGTCGAGTCCTTTGTCTATGAAGTGATTTTTCAATTAGTATAAAGAAATTTTCGTTTATGTCAAATGAAAAATGCCCCGACGACTTGTCGAGGCAAAAAATTTTTGGAGTGATGTTATTTTAAATCGTGTGCAATCTGATTGAGCTGGTGCCGCCTTCACCGTACTTCATGCCCGCCGTCAAAATTACGAGGTCGCCTTTTTGAACAAAACCGTTTTCGAGAGCACTTGCCGCCGAATAATCAATCATCTGAACAATATCGAGCCAAGGCGTACCGGAAATCGGATAAACGCCCCAACGCAAATTCAAATGCCGAGCGACTTGATCATTTTGCGTGAACGCGATAATCGGAGCTTTGGGCTTATACTTCGAGACGACACGAGTTGTATATCCCGAACGAGTAGGCGTGATAATCGCCGCCGCATTGAGTTCGTAGCCGAGCTGAACCGTTGCATGAGCAATCGCATCCGTCTGTGAATGTTTTCTGTGCATACCCTTCTGCAGGAAAATTTCTTTGTATTCGAGTGATTCTTCAATGCGCAGGGCAATTTGTTTCATCATGGTTGCGGCTTCGACGGGATATTTTCCGCCGGCAGTTTCGCCGCTGAGCATGATAACATCCGCGCCGTCCAAAATCGCGTTGCCGACGTCGGAAACTTCTGCGCGGGTCGGACGAGGATTAACCGTCATGCTCTCCAACATTTGAGTAGCGACGACGACGGGTTTGCCGACAGCGTTGCATTTTTTGATAATATCTTTCTGGATAATCGGAACGTCTTCGGCGGGAATTTCGACGCCCAAATCGCCGCGCGCAACCATAATTCCATCACTGGCGGCAATAATGTCGTCAATGTTCTTGACGCCCTCAAGGTTTTCAATTTTGGAAATAATTTCCATGTGCCCGCCGTTCTTTGTGATAAGTTCGCGAAGTGCATTGACGTCCGCGGCGCGTTGAATGAAACTTGCGGCGACGAAATCCATATCGTTTTCAATGCCGAATAAAATATCTTTTTCGTCCTGTTCGGAAATGGCAGGAAGTCCGAGCGCAACTCCGGGAGCTGCGACGCGTTTACGGGAACTCATCTTGCCCGAATTTAAAATCGTCGTGTAAATGTCTTTGTCCTTAATTTCGTCAATGCGCAGTTCGACAAGTCCGTCGTTGAGCAAAAGTTTATCGCCGACTTTAACTTCGGTGTAAAGGAGTTTGTGCGTAACGGTGGCTTTAGTTTCGTCGCCGAGAATGTCTTCGTTGACGAGCGTGAACTTGTTGCCTTCGACGAGCTGAACCGAATCATTTTTGAACATGCCCAGACGCATTTCGGGACCTTTGGTATCGAGAATCAGCGAAATAATTTTTCCCTTGGCTTTGGCAGCGGCTTTTACTGCGTCGATACGTTTTTTATGACCTGCGTGGTCGCCGTGCGAGAAATTAAAGCGGGCGGCGTTCATTCCGTTATCGATAAGCCCTTCGATAATGCCGGGCGCGTCGGTCGCGGGACCTTGCGTGCAGATGATTTTAGTTTTTTTAAACATGAATCGTCCTCCTAAAAATTTTTTTCATTATACACTATCGTGCCGCGCAGACAAAATCATTTTGGAAAAAATTTTCAACTATCTGCCAAAGAAAATTAGAAGCCGTCAAGGACTTCTATCAGTTAGGAGTGAGGAGTGAGGAGTTTAAATACTTCCACAACTCCTAACTCCTAACTTGACAAAGAGGGACGATTTTAGCCTGCGCTGACGTAGCTGCGAATTTCTGCGGGAATACTCGCCCAATCGATTGAGTTGACCGCGATATTATTTTTCAAGCCGTAAGCCGACGCAATGCCCGCCGCCTCGCCCATACTCATGCAAGTCGGTTGAATTCTGATCGCCGCTTGAGCAGGGAAATCCGAGCTGATACATCTGCCGACGACAATCAAATTTGAAAATTCGTTGGTGACGAGCGCGCGATAAGGAATTTCGTAAAATTCGCCTTTGCCAAGTTTTTTCTCCAGATTTAAAACTTCATCATGAATATCAATCGGATAAGCACTGCGGCAAACAGCATCGGGGAATTTTTGCGCGTTGAAGTAATCGTCTTTGTTCATGTAATATTTTCCGCGAATACGCCAAGACTCACGAACACCGAGCAGCGACGCTTCACGACTGATATAAGAATTTTTAAAGCCGGGAATATTTTTCTTGAAGAAATTTGCCAGCCGCCGAATCATGATTCTGCATTGTTGGATAGCTTTGCTCCTGTCCAATGCACTTGTCGACGAGTAAAGGAACGGCGACACCTCCGGACAATTCATCGACATGGTTCCGGGCTTGCCGAGTATAGTGAACGCTTGAATATATGCAACATCATCTTTTGTGACTTCGCCGCGTTGAATGCCCTCGTAATAAAATTTTTCAGTATGAGTAGTCTTGGCGAATTCAAATTCGGGCGGTTTACTTTCGCACCAACCGTCCTTGAGTTTTTTGACGAAGAACTTATACACTTTCATTTCCTCGACGCCGCCCATTTCAAAACGGAAACTCATTTTTTGATTGCGTCCCGTATGTTCAGAGCCGCGAACACTCGGAACGCCAACAAACCTCGATAAAATGGCGTCGCCTGTCGCGTCGATAAAAATATTCGCCTCGATTTTGCTAAGCCCCTCGACGGTGTGAATAATCGCCGCAGTAATTTTCCCGCCTGAAGTGTTTGCTCCAACTAAAGTTGCGTTGTAAAGAATATCAACTTTGTAATCGGCGCAAAGTTCATCGTAAATAAAAGCTAACAGTTCGGGCATATATTCGCGAGCGTCGCCGCCGTTTTTGTATCGCGGTTCGTCAGTAAAACTTACGTTAATGCCGTGCATGGCAAATCTTTTATTCAAGTCGGTGATATAGGGCGTGTCGCTGTTCAAAACACTTGTGGGCATGGCGGGATAAACCAGACCTTGAGTTTGCAGACCGCCCAAAACAGTTCCCTGCTCGATAAGAACGACTTTTAAACCGTTACGACCGGCAGTGACGGCCGCCGCGACACCTGCAGGACCTCCGCCGCAAACGCAAACATCTGCGCTGAGCAAAGTCGGGATATTCGCGCTGTTGAAGTTAATATTTTGAGCGGGAGCAGGTTGAGCGGCTTGAGCTTGAGCGGGAGCATTTGAACTGAGAACGGCACTTGCCGCCGTCAAGCCCGCGAACTTTAACAAATCGCGTCTCGATATCGGGATTAAGAAACTTTTTTCCACCGGAATCACCTCGACAAAATTTTTTTAATTATACAACAGCAATTCGGGCAAAATCAATAATATTGTGTACTTATCCACGGAAATTGATAAGGCAGTCGAGCATAATATGAGATAAAGTAAATTTTGGACTATGTTTTTCCTTATACAGTCTGATGTAATTTAAAGCAACTTTGCGAAAAAGATTCAAATTTCGTTAGAGATTTTTATCAGTAACGCGGCAAGTGTCTTCGTTGAAATGAACATCTGAGGGAGGGAAAAAACAAAAGGCAGGAAGATACCATTGGTTGTTTGTTAAACATAACGATACATTATCCGCGACTCGAATACTATTTTGTCATATAGAACCAAAACGCCGGATAAAGGACTTTTGCTTGGCTGAACAACTCACGCCTCTTAAACGTCTGTGAACACGTCTTCTTAAACTCATGGAAACGGTTAGAAAACTCGACGCGCCCGTTGAATTCGGCACGGAAGCGACGCCTTCGGCAACGGTTAAGTGGTTAGCGATTGGCGAAGGTACCTAAACCCCTAATCACTAGCCACTGTCGCGAAGCGGTCTGCCCTGCGTGAACCGGCAAAGATTTTTTAGCGTCGATATGGCTTCAAATATTAAACGCAAAAAATTTTCCCCGAATATGAGAATCTGCGCGGGCGTTTCGGTTTCAACAAAGTCAATCAGATTCAGCAAACTGCCAAGAATTCTTTGGGCATCGTGCTCGCCTCGGCTGGTTTTTCGCTGATTTTCCGCCAATATCTGAAGATTATTTTAGCGAAAAATATTTGGCGGGATAAGCGGCTTGCCAAAAGTAGCGAGCTGTGCTAAGCTTTGCGTACAGCTTAGAAAACTATGCGTATGAACATTTTGAGAGATAATCAAAAAAACCCCGAGTTTTCCAACTCGGGGTTCAAACGTCTTATGACAGATTAATCGTTTGGGGCTTAAAATTTTTTATCTGTTGAGCCGCTCGCAAACGACGTAGCAGATAATGTTCCCGACGACGGTTGCTCCAACCGTAACCACCAAATTTATTTCTTCTTAAGAACAAGCAGGGATTGGAAATTGATTCCCGTTTTCTATAGCGACTGAAAGGAGCGTAAATAAGATGATCCTTCGCGATGTTTATGCAGAAATTAACCTGGACGCCATACGCCATAATTTTACTCAAATTCGACGCCATATCAATCCCAATTCAAAACTTTGTGCGGTCGTCAAGGCAAATGCTTACGGGCACGGCGCGATTGAAGTTTCAAAAGTTGCCGTCGAGTGCGGTGCGGATTTTTTAGCCGTCGCCACCGTCGGTGAGGGGCTTGAACTTCGCCGCGCTGATTTTACCTTGCCGATTTTGATTTTGGGCTTGATTCCAAAAGAGGCGGTTGATGCCGTCGTCGCAAATGATTTAACTCAAGCCGTCGTCGATTTTGAACTTGCCGAAAAAATTTCCGAAACCGCTCAACGTCTCTGCAAAGTTGCCAAAGTTCATTTGAAGATTGAAACGGGCATGGGCAGAATTGGTGTTGACCCCGACAAAGCTGTCGCGCTCGCCGAAAAAATTTCTCGCCTGCCGAACGTCGAACTTGAGGGAATGTTCTCACATTTCGCCGACGCCGATTCCGACGACAGAACTTTCACGAATCATCAAATCGAAGTTTTCAAAGAGACCGCTCATAAAATTCGTTCGGCGGGCGTCGAAATAAAAATGTTTCATCTCGCAGAGTCCGCCGCGATTTTAGATATTCCCGAAGCTCATTTCGATATGGTTCGTTCCGGCATTATAAATTACGGGCTGTATCCTTCCGAAAATGTTCGCCGCACGATTGAAATTAAACCCGCCATGAAACTCGTCACGAACATTGTCTACCTGAAAAAAGTTTCTGCGGGCGTGTCGATAGGTTACGGGCGCGAATTCGTTGCCGAACGTGATTCGTTGATTGCGACTTTGCCTCTGGGCTATGCCGACGGTTATATCCGCGCTTACAAAAATTTTCACGTCGAGATTCGCGGACAACTTGCACCGATTGCCGGACGCGTTTGCATGGATCAAACTATGATTGACGTGACGGATATTGACGGCGTAAAAGTCGGCGACAAAGTGATTTTGTTCGGCTCCGATTTAATTTCTGCCGACGACGCCGCTAAACATCTTAAGACGATTAATTACGAGATAACCTGTTTGATTTCCGAACGCGTGCCGAGAATTTTTGTTAATGCGTAAATAAATTTGTCCCTTAAAAAATATTTCTGACCCTCGCAAAAAATTTTGCCTTCCATAATCGAAATTTAAATTCAGTCAAACCGAAACGCGGCTTGCGAATGTGCACACGATAAAGTTCGTAAGGATTCGTTTTAATCGTATTCAAGCCCGCCTCGCCCGTGACCGCCGTCAAATAATTTTCTTCGCGCAAAATCTCTTCAATCTCGGAATTAAACGCGCCGTTCGGATAAGACAAACTGTAAATCGTCTGCAAGCCGCTCCACTCCAAAAAAATTTTCGATTCGCGAATTTGTTTAAGTCGGGTCGTCGCGTCCAGTGAAATCAGCGGCAAATGATCTGCCGTGTGCGAGCCGATTTCTATTCCGCGCCGTTGCATGTCCTTTAACTGTTCAAGCGTCAAATAATTTTTTTTGCCCAGCTCGTTGGTTATCACGTAGACGACCGCTGTCATCTTGTGCGCCTCCAAAATCGGCAGCATGGTTTTATAATTATCCGCGTAGCCGTCGTCGAAGGTCAGCACAATCGGTTTGGCAGGGAGTTCGCCCTTGCCGTGCACCACGCGCATAAAATCCTGCAAAGTTATCGTCGTGTAACCTTCGGCTTGCAGATAATCCAATTGCGCGGCGAATTCGGCGGGCGGCACGTTGTAAACTTCAAAATCCGGGTCAAGCGGCTCGTCCGTCACTTGATGATATTCCAATATCGGAAAACCTTCCGGCTCCGGCAACAGAAAAATTATCGCGGCTATGATTGCGGCTAAAATAAAAATTATTCCGCCGAGGATTCGCAAGTCAATCACCTCCGCGAATATTTTATCATGCCGAAAAATTTTTTTGCAAGAACCATGCCGCTCTGAAAAATTTCTTTCTATCAAACGAAAAAATCCCGCCGATTTATTCGACGAGATTTTTTTTTATTTCCCTTTAGACACCGTGAACGGTAATAGGGGCTACGCAATTGTTCGATGATAAAACACGCGCAACAATCGATGCGAGCACTGTTTCAAAACCGCAAGCGGTAAGGAGGGCTGCGCAATGTCAAAGAAGCGATCGAGAAAAAAATCAACGAAATGCTCGACGTTGTTTCAAAACCGCAAGCGGTAAGGAGGGCTGCGCAATTGCCGAAAGAATCATTTCCGGCTTACGAGGCATTTCAAACGTATTGTTTCAAAACCGCAAGCGGTAAGGAGGGCTGCGCAATAACCTTGTTCCTGGTCAACACGTACAGTTAGCTGTTTCAATCGTTTCAAAACCGCAAGCGGTAAGGAGGGCTGCGCAATAGTAGACATAAAAAGTCTGTGCCATACGCGGTGAAAATCGCTCTTTTGGAAAGAGATTTAAAAACTACAATTTTCGACCGCGCTCTCGAAAAGTGGTTGTCATGTGAGTTTCATAAAAGTCAAACGTTTGTTGATTCGACGCCGATTTTTTGACTTGGAAAGAGTTTTTTTAAAAGGGCGTCCGAGTATCTCCTCCAATCACTTTCCTTTTAAATTTTGAACTAAATTTGAACCGTAAATTTTATAACACACTGAGCAAAAAATTGCAAGCAAAATTTTCAGCGATTGAGGCAAGCGGAAAATTTCTTAACACGCTCGACAATCAAGTCGCGAGAATTTTTGTCGCCGTATTCGCGATAAATTTTCGCCATGTATTCTTCATAGCGCGTGCAAAAGATAATGCGCCCGTCTTCGTTCAAGCGGCACTCTTCCGGCGTCGAAGAAAAATTTTCGGGCTGAATCATCTTTTTATTAAGCAAGCTCAAAACAAAACGGTCAATGACGGGTTGGCGGAAAAGTTCCATGAGGTCGAAAATCAGTGAATCTTTTCTGCCGTTGTTGGAATGGAAAAAACCAATGCGTGCGTCCATGCCGCTTAGCGCGACGGCAATCCGAACTTCACGTTCAAGAAAGGCATAGCCGTAATTGAGCAGAGCATTGACGGGGTCGCGGGCAGGGTGTTGAGAACGTTCCTTCCACTTCCAACGATTTTGGTCGAGCAATTCGCTGAACGTCGCAAAATAAATTTTCGAGGTAAGCCCTTCCGCGCCGCGAAGTTCATCGAGTGTTTCAAAGGAAGATAATTTAGCGACAGTCTGTTTTAATTTTTTTGTCGCGAGTTCCAATTTTTCGGCGTCGACGGTTTTTTCGTAGCGTTTAAGCAAGTCGCGCTGATTGGAAATTTTTTCGGCGATAATTTCTCGCGACAAGGCAAGTTGCCTGTCGGGGTCTCGGAAAATTTCCAGCTGCCGAAAAAGTCGCGTCGTCGATAATTTTTCATTGACGAAGTGCCCGACGATTTTTCCATAACCGTCGATATAAAAAATCGGGACATGCAGTTCAATGAGTTCAAAAATTGTCTGCGTAGAAATTTGAGCATTTCTGCCGACAACAACACCGTCAATCGAACGAATCGGCAAACGTCCGACGATTTCGGAATTTTTTTCGACGACGATACGCGGACCGGCTTTACGAGCACAACTGCCCGCCGATAAAAGATAAAGTACGCCCAAAATTTTTCACCTCACACGACGAGAAAACCTTTTTCCTCCTCCAACGGTTTGGCAGAGAGTTTTAAATTTTTTTCGCAGGATTTGCAAAGCGGCACCATCAAAACCGAACTGCCTTTTGAACGGGAAGCGATTTCCAATAAATTTTTCCACACAACAGCCGCCTGCGCCGTCTCCAATCGACAACTGAAAACGCTGTACTGCACACGCCACGCAAAACGCTCCAAATAATTAACAATATCATCGCGCGTCCTGTCGTCGGGAATGTCATAGCAAATTAAATATCTCATCGAAAATTTCAGCTCGCAAAATTTTTTCTCAATGTACCACAGAAAATTTTTCCGCGCAAGAAAATTCCTCTTGAAAAATTTCGTGCAAGGCGGCATAATTGCAAGAAAGGAGGTGTACACGTGACTGAAAAAATTTTTAAAGCGTTGCTTATCGACACGCGTAGCATTCAACGCTACATTTATTCGGGCAATCGGCTCCGCACGAACGTCGGCGCGTCTTATATCGTCGACAGAATTTTTTTCGACGTGCTGATTGACGGAGTCTTGAAAAAAATGTTCCCCGACGAAAATTTTTCCGCGCTCGATGATGTTTGGACGCCCGCCAATGATACGGTTGCGCCTTGGGAAAATATGAATTCTTGTTGCGTGGCTTACGTCGGCGGCGGCAATGCTCTGTTGCTGTTCGATTCGTCAAAAGAGGACAAGCGCGTTGAAGTCGTCAAAAATTTTACGCGGCGGCTTTTGGTCGAACGACCCGGCTTGAAAGTCGGTGCGGCTCTCGGCAAATTGGAATTGGTCGACGGCGAACTGAAAAAACTGGACGAACTTTATACTGAATTGAAAAACGCGCAGAACAACATTTTTCCCGCCGTCAACGTTCCTTACAGCGGCTTAACTTTAAGTTGCGAGATTAACGGCGAGGCAGCAAATTTTTGCGACGCTAAAGGACTGATTCGCGAGCGCGACGGCGATGTCCGTTTTTACTCCCAAGAAACCGCCGTCAAGTCAAAAATCTTCGGGAAAGCCAATGAAGATTTACGGAATAGATTCGATAAGATTTTCGAGCTGAAAAATTTTGAACCGCAGTTTGATTTCGATTTTCCCGCCGAAGTCGACAAACTCGGACAAAAGGAAGGCGAAAATTATTTTGCGATAGTGCACGTCGACGGCAACAACATGGGCTTGAAATTTCGGACGTGTAAAAATTTGACGGAGCGACGTAAATTATCCCGCGAGATTAAACGCAAGACCGAGGGAGCTTTTGCAGATTTGTTGCAAAAAATTATCCGCATGAAAGAATCCGGCGGCTTTGATAATGTTCTCAAGCTCGACGGAAATGATTTGCCGATTCGCCCGCTGATTATCGGCGGCGACGACGTAACTTTTCTTTGCCCCGCGAATATGGCGATTCTTTTCACGAAAACTTTGATTGAGATTTTGGATGCCGATACGCCCGAAAATGCTCCCGAACATTTGACGGAAAAAATTTCGCGGCACATGGATTCTTGCGCGGGTATTGCGATTTTGCCGACAAAGTATCCGTTCTTCCGCGGCTACAGACTCGCCGAACAACTTTGCGACTCTGCCAAAAAATCTATGAGAAAACTTTTGACGGACGACCTCGACAGCAAAGAAAATCTATCGGCAGAAGATATTCCGCGCGGCTCAAGTTGGTTGGATTTTGCAATTCTTCACGGCGAACAGGCTCCCACGCTCGAACAAATTCGTGCAACGGAATATCGCGGCGCACTCGGCAATTTGCACTTCGGCGCGTATCGCCTCTGCAATGAAAACGCCGAATTCAAACGCGACCGCTTGCACAATTTGGAAAACTTAATTTCTTGCACGAAACAATTTCTGAATTCCAAGAAAAAAAATCCGCCGCCTGAAAGTATGGCGAATAACAAAATTAAAGAGTTGCGCGGAGTTTTGCAGCGCGGTAAAGACGATGCACAAAAATTTTTGCGGCAACTGAAATATCAAGGCAAAAAACTTCCGCACGTGCCCGACTGGGATAATTTTACGCAAACGCTTTGGCACGACGGAACGACGCCTTACGTTGACGCGATAGAATTGACGGATTTTTACAGCGAGGAGGTGGAACGCGAATGGCAGAAATTGATGTGATGATTAAAGTTTTGTCGCCGATTCATTTGAGTTCGGGTCAAGCCGATGTGACTGTTGACGCCGAGATTATTCATGACGAATTCGGCTTTCCGTATTTTCCCGCGAAAAGATTCAAAGGCTTGCTTTATGAGAGCGCGCTTGAGATTCTTGAAATGTTCGAGCTTAGCGGACTCGATACAAAAAATTTGTCGACAATCGAAGAAATTTTTCATCGGCACTCGTCAAGCAATGTTCAGCTGATTGTGCCGAATTTTTTTATTATGACCGCCAAAGAGTATCAAAAATTCTGCGCGGAGTGGAAATATCTGCTGACGACTTATCCCGAAATTTTTACCGCCGCAGATGTTTTGAATACGTACACTTCGATTCGCTATCAGACAAAGTTGGAAGAAGGCGTCGCGGCTGACGGCTCGTTACATAATATGCGCGTGCTCGACGCCGGAACAAAATTTTTCGGGCGAATGACTTTAATCAACGACGACAAAAAAATTTTGAACTTGCTGGCTTTGGCGATAAAAAATTTATCCTCGGCGGGCATGAAGAGAAATCGCGGTTTCGGAATGATTGAATGCACAGCCAAGATTGATAACAAACCGACCGACGAACTCGTTAAAAAAATTCTTCGTGAAGGTGATTTGTATGCACAGGCTAAAAATTTTCCTAAAGACGCTGTCGCCGCTGGTGCTGTCGTCCGCGAGCAACTCGACCGTCATGACGGAAACGCATCCGGCAATAAGCGGCTCAATAATTCGCGGAATACTGGCAACGCGGTTCGTCAATCTAAAAAAAATCGTCGACGAGGCTCACGATAAAACCTTCCGCGAAATTTTTTACGGCGGCTTGAAATTTTTGCCCGCCAATCCCGAAATTTTAAATCGGCGGTCATTTGTCCTGCCGAATTCTTTGCAAAAGGGTAAAGCGGGCACTCCCAATGAAAATGCCGTTTTGGATTTGCTGACAGTCGAAAAACCTCCGCGCGGCTACAAAACTTTTCGAGGACTCGGCGTGCTTGATAACGGAAAATTTTTCAAGGCGCAGGTCAAGAAGAATATTTTTATGCACATGAGCCGAAGCAACGATAATGAACGACTGGCAGGCAGGAGCGTCGACGGACAAATTTACAATTACGAATCGATTGACGCGGGACAAATTTTCCAAGGCGAGATTCTCGGCGACGAAAAAATTTTGCAGAAACTTATCGACGGCTTGCATTTGAACGGCGGAAAATTAACTGCTTACGTCGGGCGGTCGCGTTTCACTCAGTACGGGAAATGCCTCGTGACTTTCGGCGAGATTGAAAAAATCAATCACGAAGACAAAATCGGCAGTCTTTTTTATTTGCGATTGGACACGCCGTTGATTCCCGCCGACGATTGTTTTATCAGCGCGAAAAAAATTCTTAAGCGTGAAGTCATTGACAAATTGGGCGAAAAATTTTCGCTCGGCAAAGTTTTTGCCTCCTGCGTCGAGATTGAAAATTTCGTTGTGCCGTGGAGTATGAAACGTCCGCGCGTTACGGCATTGGCGGCGGGTTCGGTCTTTGAAGTCAAAACTTCTGATTTAAGCGATGACGATAAAAAAATTCTCACCGAAAAAATTTTTGAGGGTTTCGGGACGCGCAAGGAAGAAGGTTTCGGACAATTAAGACTTTGGGAGCCGTCAAAAACTTTCACGGTCGATAAACCCGACGCCGATAAAATTTCCAAGCCCGAAAAATTTTCAAACCAAACGATAAGACTTGCGAAAAAAATTTTGTCGGCACATCTCTTGGAGCAAGTTCGCCTTTACGCGCACGAGGATGCCGAAAAACTTCGCACGCAACTGAATCAACGCGGCAACATGACGCATTTTTTCTCGCGGCTGGATAGGATTCTTGCCAACGTCGACAGAAAAAATTTGTTCGATAATTTCAAAACGCAACTTGAAATTGAAATTCGCGACGGCAGTCCCTTTAAAGATAATCTGCAAAATCTTTCCATGGCAAATGACCAAAAATTTTACGACGTGTTCACGGGACGAGCAAAATTTCCGCGCGATATTAAAACTCTGTTGGAAGATTCGGAGCAGATAAAAGCACTTCGCGGCGAAATTGATTTCAACGAGAAAGATTTTTCCGACGATGAATTTTTTCATGAGTATCTGACGAATTATTTCCGCTTTGCCCGAAAAATTGCCGCTGACGAAGGGAGGCGCGACGCATGAACGAATCAAGCCTTATCGGGAAAATTTCAATCAAAGGTCAAGTAACAGTTCAGTCGCCGCTTTTAATCGGGGACGGAGCCGGCGAGACTACCGAAAACTTTCGTGATATACACGTCCTGAAAAATCGCGACGGCAAACCGTTTATCCCTGCAACTTCACTTTGCGGCGTCCTGCGTGATTGGCTGGAAAATATTTCGCCCGAACATATGACAAAAATTTTCGGCGACCAAAAAGAAATGCAAAGTTCAATTCAACTCCGCGACATTGAACTTGAGGACGGCAAAATAATTTCCCGCGACGGCGTGAGAATTGACAGCTTGACGGGCACGGGCGTCGACGGCGGCAAATACGATTACGAGGCGATTGAACGCGGCGCGACCGGTAATTTGTATTTGCTGATAAATTTGCGCCAATGTCATTCAATCGAAGACGTTTCCGAAATTGTCGCGCGTCTGCTGAAAAAACTTCAAGACGGAATCAGACTCGGCGCGCTCACCGGTAAAGGTTTCGGCTTGGTCACGGCAGAAAATTTAACCGCAAATCTTTACGACTTCCGCGACGGCAAAGATGTTATCGCGTGGCTTTCGGGCAATGATTCCGCGAAAAAAATTCAGCCGTCAACCGAAAAAAATTCCGCGAGTGAAAATGATTTTGTCGTCAACGCGAATTTCAGTTTCAATTCGTCGTTCATCGTTCGCAATTACAATATCAGTGCGGACGACAAGGAGAAAAATATTTCCGCCGTAACTTTGAGGAGCCGCGCAGATTTTGTTATTCCCGGCACGAGTCTCAAGGGAATTTTGCGGCACCGCGCAGAATATATTTTCGGCAAGCTCGGTATCGACCAAAAATTTTTGGAAGAACTCATGGGCAATTCGACGCCCGATAAAAAAATTAAAAGTCGATTCATAGTGGCAGAAAGTTACGTTGCGCCGAAAAATTTTTCCGAATTTGAACACACGCGCAATAAAATCGACAGATTCACGGGCGGCACTTTGCAGGGAACACTTTTCACGACAAAGCCCGCTTATCAAAAAAATTTCGACGAGCCGACGCTTAAAATACATTTCGAGATTCGCAACGCAAAAGATTTTGAGGCGGGATTGGCAATTTTCCTGCTCAGAGATTTGTGGTTGAGTCGCGTGGCAATCGGCGGCGAAAAATCAATCGGGCGCGGTACGGTCACGGGCTTGAATGCCGAAATAAATTTCAAAGGCAAAACTTACAAACTCGGCGCGGGCGGAAAAATTCTCGGCAACAATAAATCCGAACTTGAAAATTTTGCGACGGCATTAAAAAATTTCGCGGGAGGTGACAACGCATGACGGGACTCGACTTGGCAAAAAATGTAGGTTTGAAACTCTGCGAAGGTAAAAAAATTTCCGAACCCGTTAATTGTTCGTCGACGGAGCTTGAAAAAATTTTGCGGGAAAAATTTTCGGAGGCTCACGGAATTTTTCTGGCGTGGCAAATTCAAAATATCGTTTGGGGAAAATTCGACGGAGAAAAACTTTTGCTTAAAGATAACTTGCCGCCGAACTTTGATGATTGGTTGGAGTGCAGAATTTTTAACGCCGGCGAGGAACTTCACCTTAAACGCGACGGAGAAAATTTTATCGGGCGATATGTTCGAGACGCGGAAGATACGGAAGATTTTTACGTCGACAGTTTTGCGCGACTTTGGGGCGAATATTTTTCATCTGCTGACGGTTGGATTACTTTGCTCGACGCGCAGAGAAAACTTTCAATGATTATTCCCTGCGACGACGACGGCAAAAAATTCTACGGACTGACGACGCGAAATTATATCGGCAGCGATGATGACACCGGCTTGAGCGGTTATGTTGATTATCGATTCGTCGCGATTGAATCTGCTTGGGAAGGTGATTGAATTGGCAACTTTATCTGAAGCATTCACGAAAGCGGGCTTTAAATCCACAGAAAAGCCGCCGAAAAAAGAGGAACCTAAACAAAATTATTCTTCTCAACAAAAAAAATCATCGCCAACGCAAAAAATTTCCACGTCACGACCTGCAACCGCACCTTATAATTTTGTCGCACTGCCCAAAGAAGTTTTGCCCGCACAATTTGAAAACATCGAAGATTTCAAGGAGCACATTAAATCTGCGGGAAATATCAGCGGCGAAATTTTGCTTAACATCGAGGCTTTGACGCCGCTTTTTATCGGCGGTAACGGCACGAAAAGTTTTGCGCCGATTGACACGCCGATTATCCCCGGTTCGACCTTGCGCGGCATGTTCAAAAATATTTTCAAAATCGTGACGTGCGGAGCATTTCGCGGACAAACCGATAATCAAACTAAAGGCGAGGACTTCAACGACGAACATATTTACTTCCGCTGCCTCATGGCAACAAAAAGTTCCCCCGCTTGGATGAGCAGTTTGAATAAACTTTACAACAGCCGAATGACGCACGTCGGCAAGGACAAATCCCGTATCGTGAAAAATGCGCGTCCCGGCTTTTTAATTTGCACGACCAATAACAAATATTTTATCGCGCCGTCGATAGTTGACGGAAAGCCCATGTACCACGACCACAACAGCGACAAAATTTTGATTCGCGAATACGAAGAAAAATTCCGTTACGGCAAGCCGATTCCCGAAAGAAATTCCTCTTGCGTCGAATGGCACGACACTAAAGCTTACATAATCACGGGCAGTCAGAGCGGACGACTTTACACCAAAGAAGAATTTGAAAATTTGCCGCGCGATAAAGTTCTGAAAGTCGGCAAGCAATTTATCCGCTACACTAAACTTGAATACGTCGATTGGAGCCGTGAACATTGGATTGCTTTGCCTGACGAGATTCGCACGTCCTACGAACACGACCGCAATCGACGCGGCGTCAATCTTTTTACTGACGAAGGAATTTTGGAACGTGAAGAGCTTGAGCGGCTGACGAAAAAAATTTTACCCGATGTCAAAACTTTGATTCCCTGTCACTTTCTGGAGGAAGGCGGACAAGTTACGGCGTTCGGGCACGGTCAATGTTTCCGCATACCTTATCAAAAGAGAATCGGCGACGCCGTTCCGAAAGATTTACAATCCGCAGCGATTGACTTCGCCGACGCTGTCTTTGGTCGTGCAGAACTTTGGGCAAGCCGTGTTTATTTTGAAGACGCAACGCCCGAAAACTTTTCCGAATTGCCGACGGCAAAGGCTCATCCTCTCATGCAACCGAATCCGACTTCCTATCAACTTTATCTCAAACAAAATCAGAGCGAACTGAATCATTGGGACGCGGTAAATGCGCAAATTCGCGGCTACAAACTTTACTGGCACAATGCCAAGCCCGATTGGCGGGCTAACGATAACGAACTGAAACTTGACCGCGACAAAACTCCCGACAAACGTTTGACTAAAGAAATAACTCCGTTATCGAAGGGAAGTAAATTTAAGTCGAAAATTCGTTTCAAAAATCTCAGCGCGGTTGAGCTTGGCGCGTTAATGATGATATTCGACTTGGACGACTTGGAGACTGCGGCTTACAAAATCGGGCAGGGTAAACCGCTGGGTTTCGGCAGCGTGAAAATCACTCCGAAACTTTTTATCGAAGACGACACGGCTTACACAGAACTTTTCGACGCGGACGGCTGGAAAAATCCTTGTCGCGAAGAAAATCCCGCCGCTTATATTGATTCGTTCAAAAAATACGTTGAGGAAAAAAATATGTCAAATATTTGGCAAGACGTTATGAACGAGCTTAAAAAAATTTTGGATTGGTCGTTGGCAAAGCAGACAGATTGGAGCGAGCGAATCAAATCCATGAGCGGCGACGTTTCTCAAGCCGACAGCGTCGACGAACGATTTAAAAAGCGTGCACCGTTGCCGTCAATTTTCGAGGTCGTGAAATGATAGGAGAAGTCGTTTATAAACTTCGGGCAAAAAATTCGGGGCGGTTGTCGTTTATTAACGGTCGATTAATGCACGCGGCGTTTTTCAAAATCCTCAACGAAAATTCGCCCGCCTTGGGTGATTTCGTACACAACGAATTAAATTTGAAACCGTTCACGGTATCATTTCTAAATCCCGCAAAAAATTTGCCGAGCTTTGAGGAAAATTGGCTCGTTAAACGCAACGACGTATTCTTTTGGCGAGTGACGGGCTTGAACGCAGAAATTTTGCAGGCGGCGACGTCGGTTCCGATTAATTATCAAATTCAGGCAGGGGCTTTGACTTTGACGCTTGAAAAAATTTCCGACACCGAAATTGTCCCGATTGAAAATTTCATTTCGCAAATAAAAAATCTCCCGCCGTTCAGGGAGATATGTTTTGATTTTATATCGCCGGTAGCTTTCCGCATTGACACATTCGACGCGCCCTATCCGCGACCCGAATTAATTTTCCCGTCGCTGGCAGATAAATGGACGCAAGCCGAATTGCCCGCGCAGGTCGATAAAAAAATTATCCGCGATTTAGCTGCGGACATTCATCTTACTCAGTGGCAAGGGCAGAGCAAAAAATTTTACTTGGCACGCAATCGAGGTACGCTGGCTTTTTGGGGAAAATTCTTTTACAACGTGGAAGATTTGGCTCAAGACGTTCAAAAAGTTTTTCTGCTGCTCGCCAAATTTGCGACGTTCGCGGGTGTCGGCAGATTGACCGGTCAAGGTTTCGGGCAAACGCGCGCTTTTTTCAATTAGGAATTAGGAATTAGGACTTAGGAATTAAAAATAACC
>JAFSOQ010000126.1 GCA_017446845.1 Selenomonadaceae bacterium
AGGATTTAGGGTTTTTGTCTTTCCTAACTCCTAACTCCTAAATCCTAACTCCTAAATTACGGTCGCGCCGCCTGATAGGGCATTTCGCCTTCTTTGGCTAAGCCCAAATCTTCACGCGCCAATTTTTCGATGTTGTTGATGTCTTGGAGTGCGGCGAGTTCCCTGCGCAATTTTTCGTTTGTCGCTTTTGCCTTCTCCAATCTTTTATCGGCGATTCGCTGACTTTCGCTGACGTGTGCCAAATGAACTTGTTGAGAAATTAAAACCGTCGAGAAGTAAGCAATCATCGCGAACATCACCAACGCAAACCAGTTAAAACTATTTCTTTTTCGCATTGCGCTGCCTCCTCAGCTTTTTTATATAATAGCAGTTAGCCCGTTCTTTCGCAAGTTTTAGTTCGCGGCATAAACCATTCCTTTACGAAAGTCCGCCGTGTTCCAAATATTATCTATATCCCAAAGAAAAACCATGTAGCCCGCGCTTGTCGAAGTTTTGTAGCCGTAACTTTGTAAAATGGATTTTACTCTGATAAGTTCATCAGCATAATGATAAGTGCAAACGGACGCTTTGACTTTGTTGTTGGTCAAAATTCTTTTCGCGCCGCGCAGAGCATACGGCTCGTAACCTTCAATGTCCATTTTGAGGAAAATATTTTTTCCTCGCAAATCGGGCAAAGCGTCATCGATTGTGATAACATTTCCTTCCGTTCCGTTAGAAAGAAATCTCGGAATAATTTCAACCTTGTCGTGATAATCTTTGAAGGTTTGACGAAGCGGCTCTTGCCATTTTTCTTCCGGCTCGAACAAATACATTTTGGAGCAGATGTCGACGTACTTGAGCGCAAAATTTCCCTCGCAAACACCCGCGTCAATGACAATGTCTCCCGCATCGACTTTGTGATTGTCCGTTATGTAAAGATGCGGGGAAGTCGCCTGTTGCTCCGTTAAAAGGTTTTTGACAAAGGGTTCACCGTTTTGAATGTGGAAATCATAATCCTTCGGATAATACATTTTTCGAGACTCGCCGCCGACAGTTTTAAAATTAACATAGGGTAAGTCGCAAGTTTCATCAAAGAAAACTTTATCGAGAGTGCCTTCCTTGACATGCTGATTAAAAACAGAAATATCGTGCGTCTTCCAATATTCGAGCGTTTCTTGAATTACAGCGTCGTTAAAGTCCTCATATTTTTTTATCATGAATTGTTGCAGAAACCAATGAATATTTTTGAATTGCTCTTTCTTACCAATGCCCAACTCAATCATGCGCGGAAGAATATCCTCAAAATCTTCTTCTTCGCAACCGTAAATCGCAATGTCCCACGACAAATTATTAATTTCTTTCAGCGGATAAATCGGGTAGCCGTTATACGAAGTCAATTCCTCGTTCAAATCTAAAGAAACAAAACCGGAAAAGTCAAGTTTAAGCACATCAATCATTTCGCAACTTTTTTCGCAAAAGAAAGAGCTGACATAAGGGAACTTCAACACGATAATTTTCATTAAAATTTCGTCTCCTTGCGCCGAAAAAATTTTGTCTTTAATTCCACGCGCTTTGGGATATTTCCTGCCTTGACAAATAAAATCGACAGGGTTATTATGACAAAAATTATGACAAAAATTTTTGGAGGATTAATGTAATGAAGTTTTTTAAGAAGATGAATTTCCGTCGAGTTGCGGCAGTCGCGGCGGTGAGTGCCGCTTTATTTTTCGGCGGCAATGCGGACGCGGCTACTGTCGAAGATTCGGGCATGGCGGCTTTCCGCGAGGCTTACTTTGGACAATTAAAAAATACGCGCATGGTTGACCAAGACCTTACTCTCATCTCGACCAACTTTCATCTCGAACTCGATTCAAAGGCTCAAGTCACCGTCGATGATGTTATGAGGATGAGCGGAAATTTATCTTGGACATATACAAATTTAAAGAAAAATTATTCGACAAACAGTCTGATTCCGTTTTACATTGAACAAGCCGGCAACGACATGACTCTTTACGTTCAGCGTCGCGGCAGATGGAGCAAAATGGTTCTGCCCGGTTTGCCCGCCGGCATCGTCAATCTTTGGAAGTCTTCCGACAAAGATATACTCATGCAAAATATGGACGCCGTTAAAAGGGTCGAAGTGCTTAAAGATACTCCCGATATGAGAATCATGAACGTTACACTTGACGGCATGAAAATCGCGGAAATTTTAAATAAGAACAGTCAAGCATCTTTAGCGGGACTTTCGGGCGACGTTCTCACCGAAGAAAAAGAAAATCTCAACAGATGGCTTACGGCAATCAGGGCGAACGATATAACTTTTGCGTGGACTGTCAACAAGCCGAGCTGGACGACGGTCACCGCCGCCTTTGACTTGACAAAAATCATGCAAGCTTATGCACGTTACGTCCTTGACGAGGCTGCCGCCGGTCGTGTCGTCCTCACCGACGAAGAACGCGACCTTCTCGACGCCATGGGTTACTACGCCGAATTGAAATCCTACACGACTTACATTTCTCCCAAGAATGAAGTTGATATTAATGTTCCGCCGAATTTGGACAAAGTTCCCGAAAACGAGGGTTCCCTCGATGACATTTTCTCCGAAATGACAACCGTCGTTAAAAAATAAATTTCGTATAAATATTTTGCGAGTATCGTCGCCGGATGATATTCGCGAGGCATTCAAATGAACTGCAGGCAAGGGCTTAAAAGCCTCGGAAAGTTCATTGTGAGTGCCTTATTTTTTTGGAGGAATCGAAATGATTTTTTTACCGATAACACTTGCGGTATTGGCGAATGTTTTTTATCACGTGGCAAGCAAATCAATTCCCGCCGAACAAAATGCTTTCATGGGTCTGGTCGTCAATTATGCCACGGCTTTCCTCGCGAGCGCGATTTTATTTTTTATGACGCCGCACGAAAAAATTTTGGTCGAGGCGGCAAAATCAAATTGGGCTTGCATATTAATGGGCTTATCGATAACGGGCTTGGAAATCGGATTCATAATGATTTATCGGGCGGGCGGCGAGCTGTCGACGGCGTCGTTAATCGTAAATATTTCAATCGCGTTGGCAATGATTTTCGTCGGCGGAGTTTTTTATCACGAGCAAATTTCTGCACGAAAAATTTTCGGAGCGGTTCTCTGCTTGGCGGGCGTAACATTGTTGTCGTTGAAGGAATAATTTTTCGGAGCGGCGAATTATGAAAAAAAATTTTTGTGAGGAGCGATTTAAAATGAAATATATCAACGTTATCGATGCCAAAGAACAATTTTCTTATCTGGTGAATTTGCTCTGCAACCCGCAGGAAGAAGTTTATCTGACGTTCGGCGGCAAACCGATTATCAAAATGACTCCGATTACGGAAAATCTGCCGCGTGTCGAAGAAGAAAATCCCAAACTCAAATCCAATCCCAACCGTCGTCGCTTCGGTATCGCCAAAGGAACATTCACTTTTGACGATGAACTTTTTGATTCTATGGACAAAGAAATTGATAAAATGTTTTTCGGGGAGGAAAATAAATGAAAATTTTACTCGACACTCACATTTTAATTTGGTTTTTTAATGGCGACGAACGTCTTTCGCTCAAGGCTCGCGAATTAATCGCAGACGAATCAAACGAAATCTATTACAGTCTTCTCTCCGTTTGGGAAATTGAAATTAAACACAAGGCGCACCCCGACAGACTTTCCATGACCGGCGAACGATTTGGTGAACATTGCAAACGACTCGGATTCATTCAAGTTCCCGTCGAGGTCGAACACATTTTGAAGGTAAAAAATCTTGTTCGCAAGGAAAATACTCCTCAACATAGAGACCCTTTCGACAGGCTCATGATTTGTCAGGCGATTGTCGATAATATGATTTTTATCCAAAAACGGCGAGAAAAATATGAATCGCCACTTGACTCAATAAACGTAAAAAGATATACTCGCGAATGTGGATGACTACCACGTTAAAAAAGTGTACTTACGACCAACGATTTGAAACAGAATCGTTTTTGAGGGAGCACTCGCCCTCCTGAAGCTTTGTCTCTGAAAAGTGGTGCAATCGTTAGTTAAAAGCAAGCGGAGACCTTCGGGCGACCGTGTGTGGGCTACTTGGACCAGC
>JAFSOQ010000127.1 GCA_017446845.1 Selenomonadaceae bacterium
CTATTCCGTCGGGCAACGCTCCGCCAACGACAACAATCAAAATCAAACTTATTCCAACCTCGAAGACCGAATCGCCGCAACTTACGCCGCTAAAACCGACGCCTCCAATAAAAATTCACTCTACGACAGCTACATCAAAGCTTTTCGCTGGGCTTCAGACAGAATCTCCGAAGGCATTATCGGTTTCGTCACCAATGCCGGCTGGATTGACGGCGCGGCTATGGACGGCTTAAGAAAATGTTTTGCAGAAGAGTTTGCCGAAATTTATATTTTCAATCTGCGCGGCAATCAACGTACTCAAGGTGAAACTTCACGTCGAGAGGGCGGAAAAATTTTCGGGAGCGGTTCGCGTGCGCCCATTGCCGTTACTGTTTTGGTTAAAGCTCCTCACGACGGCGACGCCAAAATTTTTTATCGCGACATCGGCGATTATCTTTCTCGCGACGATAAACTTGCTATCGTTAAAAATACTCCGAGCGTCTTCAGCGACGAATTTAAAATCATCACGCCGAACGAGCGCGGAGATTGGATTAATCAGCGCGGCGACGAATTCGATAACTTTATTCCGCTTGCCCCCGATAAAAAATTCGACGGCGCGGCTCAATCTTTCTTCGTGACTTATTCAAGCGGCTTGAAAACCCAACGCGATGCTTGGTGTTATAATTTTTCACGCTCCGAACTCGAAAAAAATATCCTAACGACGATTGATTATTACAACACGCACGAGCCGACCGATATTGACCCGACAAAAATTGTTTGGACGCGAGCAACTAAAAATAATCGACTTCGCGGACGCGAATATATTTTCAACGACGCGCAGATTCTCGAAAGCGTTTATCGTCCGTTTTGCAAAACAAATTTTTATTACGACGGACGTTTGAACGAAATGACTTATCAAATGCAAAAATTATTTCCAACGGGGCGCGAAGAAAATCTTTTAATCTGTGTAAGCGGCATTGGCAATTCAAAAAATCTTTCCGCGTTCATGACAAATAAAATTGCCGACTTGCAATTTCAATTTAACGGTCAATGTTTTCCGCTGTATTATTATGAGCGTAGTACACAGGGCAGTTTATTCGGCGAAAATTTGGAGCGACGGGACGGTGTGACGGATTTTATTTGGAATCGGGCAAAACTTTTATACGGCAGCGACGTCAGCAAGGAAGATATTTTCTATTACGTCTACGGATTCTTGCATTTGCGGAGCTATCGGAAGAAATTTTCTGCGGAGCTTAAGAAATCTTTGCCGCGAATCATTTTGACACCCGACACGAAAAAATTTTGGCAGTTGAGCCGCGCAGGTCGAAATCTTGCCGAGATTCATTTGAATTACGAAAGCCAACCTGCTCCCGACGGCGTGGAAGTGATTGGCGGTGGCGATTTTCGAGTTAAAAAGCTAAAATTTGCCCGCGACGACCGCACGACACTGATTTACAACGACTTCATCACGATAAAAAACATTCCGCCGCGCTGTTTTGAGTATGTGGTTAATGGTCGCAGTCCTCTTGAGTGGATAATCGACCGCTATCAAGTTAAAGAGGACAAGCCGAGCGGCATTGTTAATAATCCGAACGATTGGGCGAGAGAACACGACAACCCGCGCTACATTTTAGATTTGATTTTGAGTTCGATAACCGTGAGCTTGAAAACTTTGGAGATTGTGGACAATTTGCCTGACGTTGAGTTTTGAGCTTGAAAAATTTTTAAGCTGATATAATGAACAATAACATAAAGCAAAACTTTCAGAAGCGGCAAGCGTATGAATTTTCGTTGTAAGTCCGCCGCGTGACTTTCCGATTTACAATCCGGAGATTGTTGATTTTGACGTTGCCTCTCTGCTTTGGCAAGTATTTTTCTACTTGTTCATATTGTTCTTGGGTTAGTTTTATCCAAAATAGGCGAGAATAATAAGAATCGCCGCTTGACACAATAAAACTAAAAAGATATATTCCAAATGTGGATGACTGCCACGTTAAAAAAGTGTACTTACGACCAACTTTGGAGCAAGCACTCGCCCTTGCCGCAGCGTAGCACTTATCAAACTTCTCAAGAATCCCCCGCCTGGCGGTGGGAATTGGCAACGGTAGACTAAAACATTGACAAAAGTACAAATAAGTCCTAAAATGCGCTTA
>JAFSOQ010000128.1 GCA_017446845.1 Selenomonadaceae bacterium
ATGGAATCCATTGTGTTGATTGCGCGATAGGCAATGGCAAGCGGCAAACCGCCGAGCGCGAAATAAAACAGCGGCGAAATGATTCCGTCAACAGTATTTTCGGCGACGGTCTCGACGGTGGCGCGAACAACTTCAGCCTCGTTTAAATTTTGAGTATCGCGCCCGACAATCCAACCGACTTTTTCGCGAGCACGAACCAAATTTTCTTGCTCCAATAAAAAATAAATTTCGCGAGCAGCATCGCCCAATGAGCGCGGGGAAATCATAAAACTCAACACGAACGCTTGAACGAAAACTCGCGCGGCGAGACTCGGAATATCTTTCGCCCAAAATTCTATGACGCAGCCGATAAATATACTTATCGTGATGACGACGGTAGCCAAAATTCCGCCCTTAAAAATTTTAATCGCGGGGCTGTCCGAATCGCGGCGCAAAATTTTTTCCAGCGCGGAAATTAAATTGCCAATCAGAACGACGGGATGAAATTTACTGCGCGGGTCGCCAATCATTGCGTCAATCAGAAAGGCGACAACCGCCACAATCATTGCACTCATTAAATCAAACTCCGTTTTAGTGGTTAGTGGTTAGGGAATTTTCTAATCACTAATCGCTAATTCGGGCGAACGATTGATTTTCCTGCGAAGGAGGATTTATCTTGAAAAATTTAATCGTGAACGCGGACGACTTCGGGCGACACGAGCTTATAAATCGTGCAGTCGAGCGCGCGTTCAATGCCGGCTGTTTAAAATCTGCGACACTCATGGCGGGCGGCATTGCCTTCGACGACGCCGTTAAACTCGCTAAAAAAAATTCGGGCTTGGGCGTCGGAATTCATTTCACACTTGCCAACGGCAATCCCGTTTTGAATCCGAAAAAAATTCCCTCGCTCGTCACGGAGGAAGGAATTTTTCATGACAACTACGTAAAATTTCTCAAGCGTTATCTGAGCGGGAAAATTTCTTTGTCGGAAGTTCGTTCGGAACTCGCCGCGCAGTTGGAAAAAATTTTGAACACGGGCTTGACGTTGACGCACTTCGACAGTCATCAACACCTGCACCACGTCCCCGGCGTTATCGAAATAACTTTGGACTTGGCAAAAGCGGCGGGGATTAAATCTATGCGTGTGGCGAGTACAAAAATTTTCGACGGCGAACTTGACAGCCTCGGAAAACTTTTCGGGCGACTTGGTTTAGGTTCTCTGGCGAAGTTCGCGGCTCATAAGGCGCACAAAAAAAATTTCGCGACGCCCGAACATTTTGCGGGTATCGTCGCGGGCGAATCGGTCAGCGAAAATTTTATGCTCAACTTGATTGAAAACTTGCAAGACGGCACGACCGAAGTCATGTTGCACCCCGGCACCGACAATAAAATTTTGTGCGACTTCTGCCAATGGGAACATGATTTTGAGGAAGAACTTGCCGCCGTGACTTCGCCGCGAGTTTTGAACTTGCTTGCCGAGAAAAATATTTCCGCGATAAATTTTGCAGACTTGAGGTTGATTAAATGACACGGGAAAGAATGTTGGAGATTGTACGCTTTTGTTTCGTGGGCGGCGTCTCGTTCCTTATGGACTACTCGATACTTTTCGCGTTGACGGAATTTGCGGGCGTGTATTATCTTTACTCGTCGGCGATTTCGTTCAGCATAACGGTCGTGTTCAATTATTGGCTGTGCGTGATTTACGTTTTCAAAGGCGCGGGCAAACAATCTGCGCGGCAAGCAATGATTTTTTTCGGCACGGGCGTTATCGGTTTGGGACTCAATCAATTTTGCATGTGGTTTTTCGTCGACGTTGTGGGCTTGCATTATATGATTGCAAAAATTTTTGCAACCGCCATTGTCACGATTTGGAATTACATAACGAAACGTAAAGCAGTCAAAGGCTAATCTTTGGCAAAATTCTCAATCAAACTATACCATATTTTGATTAGGTGTGTTATAATATCGGAAATTTTGGAAGTATCGGCAGGGAAAAAATTTTATGGAGAGGACTTAACGAAAATGGGACAAGGTATCGGCATTAAAGACATGCGAGCATTTTTCGCAATCGTTGAGGAAGGTAACATCAGTCACGCGGCGCAACGCCTGGGAATCGCTCAGCCCGCACTCAGTCGCCAAATGAAACATCTCGAAGAAAATTTGCGCGTGAAACTTTTCGAGCGCGGCTCTCGTCGAATCCGGTTGACCGAAGCGGGACAAGTTCTTTACAACCGCATTGAAAGCATTTTGGGCATGGTCGACGGCACCGTTCGCGAAATTACCGAAATCGGCTCCGGAACAAAGGGCACCATTCGTATCGGAACAATCACAACGTCGGGCGCAATGATTTTGCCCGATTTAATTGCGGAATTCCACAAGACTTACCCCGACGTAACTTTTGAGATTTGGGAAGCGGAAGGCGCAAGGATTATCGAACTCCTCGATACCCGCATGATTGAAATTGCCATCACTCGCACGCAAGTCGACAATCTCAATTATGAATTGCTCGTCTTGCCCAATGAACCGCTCGTCATGGTTATGAGTTCAAAAAATATTTGCGGCGAAGACGATTCGACAATCAAGCTTGAAGAACTCAAAGATCAATCGCTGATTATTCCGCTCCGTTGGAAATCGAATTTTGTCGCCGCCTGCAAAAAACTTGACTTTGACCCGCAAATTATTTGCGTGTCCGACAGCATCGTTCAAGATTTGCTCATGGTCAAAATGGGACTCGGCTTGGCTATGATTCCCGTTTCAAGCAAGCGGCTCCTCACCGACGGCGATTTGGTTTACAAAAGAATCGTCGAACCCGAAATGACTACTCACACTGTCGTTGCCTGGCGCAAAAATCAGACGCCCTCAACCGCTTGCAAAAACTTTATCGAGCTGTTCAAAAAACTTTTCATCAAAGAAGAAATTGTCATGTAAAATTTAACTTGAAAACAAAAACCCTCGTGCATTAATCTGCGCGGGGGCTTTCTTAATTTATCAGATGTTGAACGACCGAAAACTTTCTGCCGGTCAATGATTCTAAAGAGTTTCGAGCCAAACTAACAGAACGGAAATATCTGCGGGCGATACTCCCGAAATCCTCGACGCCTGACCGATTGAGCGCGGACGAATTTCCGAAAGTTTTTCGCGAGCCTCGACGCGCAAATTTTTCATGGCGTTGTAATCAATGTTGTCGGGGATAATTTTATTTTCAAGGCGGTCAAGCTTTTCGGCAAGCTCCGCCTGTTTTTTTATGTAGCCTTCGTAGAAAATGCTAATCTCGACTTGCGCGGCGACCTCGGCAGAAATTTCCGGCAAGTCAAATGCTCCGCGAAGTTTTTCATAAGTGACGGACGGTCGGCGCAAAAGTTCGGCAAGCGGCATCGTGTTATGAATTTCGCCCAAATCAAGCTCGGAAAGTTTTTGATTGATTTCCAAGCTCGGCGTCAATTTAATTTCGTTCAGACGTTGTGTCGCCAAAAAAATTTCGTCGCGCTTTGTCTCGAAAAGTTTTTTGCGTTCGGAAGACGCCAAACCGATTCTGATTGCGTGCGGCGTCAAGCGCAAGTCGGCGTTGTCTTGTCGGAGCAAAAG
>JAFSOQ010000129.1 GCA_017446845.1 Selenomonadaceae bacterium
CCCTAATAAAAAAAAATTTTTATAAATCTTGTGTTGTAAATGCAATTTTGTGCTATAATCCCCTTCAATGTGCGAAAGGGGGAAAAAATTTCACATGAGATTGACTTCAATGCTTGTCAAGTGGAACCCGTTAAAATATTTGGGGATTATGGCGGGCTGTTTTGTTGCCGCCTCCTCAATAAATCTTTTCGTAGTACCGAGTAGCTTGTTGACGGGTGGTGTTACGGGCATTGCGATTATTTTTTACTTTTTAACCGGTTTGCCAATCGGAATGCAGACGCTCGCTTACAATGTGCCGCTTTTAATCGCGTCGTATAAATTACTCGGCAAAAAATATACACTCGACGTTGTAATCGGGACGTTAATGTTTTCATTCGCGCTTGATGCTACAAAATTTTTAGCCGCTTATACGCCAACTCAAGATTTAATGCTCGCTTCGATTTATGGCGGCATTTTCAACGGCATTGGCTACGGAATTGTTTTCCGAATGAATGGTTCGACGGGCGGTTTCGATATTCTCGGCGCGATTTTCAAAAAATATTACTCAATGGACATCGGCTCGGTTATTTTCGGCTTCAACTGCTTGATTGTCATTGTGGCGGGCGCACTTTTCAACGTAAATTCCGCAATGTTCACGCTGATTTGTATGTATTTGACTTCGCAGATGACAAATAAGGTTATTGACGGCTTCAATCAGCGAAAAGCGATTTTAATTATATCCAACCATGCAAAAGACATTGCCGACGGAATTATTGCTGATATTGGACGCGGCGTAACTTTCCTAAACGGCGAAGGTGCATATACCGGCGACCCGAAAAAAATTGTTATGGTCGTCGTGAGCATGACGCAAATCGCAAAAATAAAAATTATCGTCAATACCGTCGACAAAAATGCTTTTATGCTGATATTATCGGCAAGCGAGGTTATGGGGCGAGGTTTTACACGTCCTAATCGCCAAAATGTTCATTATCGCACCGACCAAAAGATTAATCCCGAAATGGAACAAAAAATTCAAGACGCTTTGGCTAAACGCGGCGATGATTGAATAAAAATCGTCATATTGACGAATAAAATAATTTTTCAACGCAAAGGAGATGATTAGTGGTTAGTTGTTAGTGATTAGTGGTTAGTGATTAGGGAAAAATTCCTGATTACTAATTTCACATCAAGATTAGGGGCGACCGACTACCAAAAAAATCTGCCGTCGGTCGAGGGAGGAAAAAAATTTTTATGGATGTTAATTATTTGTTGAACAGCGGTTTTTTAATTCGCGACGAAAAAATCTTGTTGGTGTTTGATGACTACGAAGACCCTGCGGGAATTGTCGACGCCGCGTATGATAAGGGAGATTTCGACAGGCTTTATATTTTCGTCACGCACGCGCACTTCGATCACTTCGGAACGCACATTCGGGCTTACGCGCAAAAAACTTC
The DNA here is from genome assembly GCA_017446845.1 of Selenomonadaceae bacterium. Lineage (GTDB taxonomy): Bacteria > Bacillota > Negativicutes > Selenomonadales > Selenomonadaceae > Quinella. Next base: position 1,434 of record JAFSOQ010000129.1, read on the forward strand.
GCGCTACATCTTCAGCAGCGACATTAAACGCACCAAACGCGTCAAAATTTTCCCGAAGGAAAAAATAACTTACATGAAACGCTACACCTCTTGGGAGGACGACGCGATTAAAGTTCGGACTTACGATTCGACGGACGTGGGCATTTCGTTTTTTGTCGAGACGTCTTCGGGCAAGAAGATTTTCCACGCCGGAGATTTTAACTGGTGGTATTGGCAAGACGATACGCCGGAAAATATAGAGTTGGCAAATAAAGTTTTCAAGCGGCAAATGAAACGGCTTGACGGACTGGAAGCGGATATCGTATTTTTCCCGATAGACGGACGACTCGGCAACGCGCAGGAAAGAGGCGCGATTGAATTTGTATCGCGGACAAATGTAAAAAATTTCGTGGCAATGCACCGCGTCGATTATCCGTTGTGGACGCCTTCGCAAGAATTTTTATCGGCTAAAAAAGATTTGCCTGTTTGGTCACCGTTCACGCCCGGCGAACAGCGCAGCTTTTAACGGAGAAAAAATTTTTGGAGGATTGATTGATGGCTGAAAAGAAAATCATGCTGACTCAAGACGGCTATGACAAGCTGGTCGAAAAGTTGGATTACATGAAAAGCGTTCGGCGCATAGAAGTTTCGGAACGGCTCAAGGCGGCAATAGCTTTGGGCGACCTCAGCGAGAATTCCGAATACGACGATGCCAAAAACGAGCAGGGACGCCTTGAAAGTGAAATCAGCGAGCTGGAAGCGAAACTGCGCAACAGCGAGATAATTCACACGGCGGAGAGCACCGGCAATGTTATGATTGGCAGTACTGTGACTGTGCGCGACGTGGAGCTTGACGAAATCGAAACTTACATGATAGTCGGCTCGACGGAGGCTGACCCCGATAACAATAAAATTTCGGACGAGTCGCCGCTCGGAGTCGCTCTCCTCAACAACACTGCGGGTGCTACGGTTCAAGTTAATGCGCCGGCGGGAATCATCGAATTTGAGATTTTGGACGTTAAATAAGGGGCAAGGGACAAGGGACAAGAATTTTGAACTTATCCCTTGTCCTTTGTTCCTTTTTCCTTAAAAAACGACCGAAGGGAGTTTTTTTATGAATTTATTGCTGATAGGCGGCGGCGGACGCGAACACGCTTTGGCATGGAAAATTTCTCAGAGTCCGTTTCTTGAAAAATTTTTCGCCATTCCCGGCAGTCCCGGTATAAAAAATTTTGCCGAGTGCGTCGAAAATATTTCAATCGAAGACAATGCCGCGCTCGTGAAGTTCGCCGCAGATAACGCGATTGATTTGGTTGTAATCGGTCCCGAAGCTCCGCTGGTCAACGGTTTGGTCGACGCGCTCAACGCTGTCGGAATTAAAGCTTTTGGTCCGACGAAAGTCGCCGCGCAAATGGAAGGCTCGAAAATTTTTGCCAAACGTCTCATGAAAAAATACAACATTCCCACAGCCGAGTTTGAAGTTTTCGACAATCCCGACGCCGCGAAAAATTATATTCGGTCGAAGGGTGCGCCGATTGTCATTAAAGCTGACGGCTTGGCGGCGGGCAAGGGAGTTATCGTCGCGCAAAATCTTGACGAGGCTTTAAGTGCAGTCGACGAAATGAAAACTTTCGGTTCGGCGGGCAATAAAATCGTCGTGGAAGAATTCATGGACGGCGAAGAAGCGTCCGTGCTGGCTTTGACGGACGGAGAAAAAATTTTTCCGCTGATAGCCGCTCAAGACCACAAAAGAGTTTTCGACGGCGACAAGGGCTTGAATACGGGCGGCATGGGTGCTTATGCTCCCGCCCCGATTGTCGACGAAAAAATTGCCGCGCAGGTCGAAGAAAAAATTCTCAAGCCGACAATCGCCGCGCTTAAAGCCGAAGGAATTATTTATCGCGGTTGCTTGTACGCGGGCTTGATGATTGTCGACGGCACGGCTAAAGTTGTCGAGTTTAATTGTCGGTTCGGCGACCCCGAAACGCAAGTTGTCCTGCCGCTCATGGAAAGTGATTTGCTTGAACTCATGGACGCCTGCGCGGGCGGAACATTATCCGACAAAAAAATTTCTTGGAGCAATCAAAGCGCGGTCTGCGTAATTTTGGCGAGCGGCGGTTATCCGAAGTCTTACAAAAAAAATTTGCCGATTGACGGCATAACCAAAGCAAAAAGTTTAGGCGCGATGATTTTCCACGCGGGCACGAAAATAGTTAGGAGTGAGGAGTTAGGAGTGAGGAGTTATAAAAACCAAAACTCAACTCCTAACTCCTACCTCCTAACTCCTAACTGTCTTGTCACGAGCGGCGGACGAGTGTTGGGCGTCACGATTAGCGCGCCGACACTGCGCGAGGCTGTCGACAAAGTTTATCGTTGCGTTGAGGTAATTCACTTCGACGATATGCATTATAGAAAAGATATTGCCGCACGAGCTTTAAAATAATTTTATGACGTAAATAAAAAAATCCCCTTCCGATTCGGAGGGGGAAACTTTTTTTATGTCATGCTCATCAAATTGTAATCTCTTTTCAGCCAACGCCGAATCTGAATTTCTTCAAGTAACTCTGTATTGAATTCCTTGCGTTGCAATTTCCTTTTGCGTTCCGCTTCAATCTGCCGCAAAGTTTCTTCGTCGGGACCCGTTATCGTTCCGCCGCTCGTCACGACGCAATTTTTTACGTCGCCTTCGGCATTGAGTATCGTCACAGAGCCGAAAATTTTCGTGCCGTATTCTTTTACGCCGGGCATTCGGAAAGCGGGCGGTTGCATGTGAAATTTGTAAATCCTGTCGACGTTCGCGAGAACTTTTTTTCTGAGTGCGGGGTCGACTTCCATTTTCTCTTTGAGTTCGGGCGGGATAACGATTGCGTGCTTGCCGAGCGTCGCCGTCAATTTGCTTTGCACTTGCGGATTTAATTGCGAGGGATTTGCTCTCGTCGGCTGCCAACTCAAAACAGATTCATCGAAAGAGTCCGCCAAAAATTTTTCGTAGGGAAAATCATTGCGCGTCCAAACCTCTTGCGAAATGTTCGCCGCGTCCGTCACGTGAAAATAAATTTGCGAAGACTGCCCGAAATATTTTTCCAAAATGTCTTGCCATGAGTCCGCGAAAGTTCCCGAAGACTTCAACTCGTCAACGAGCATTGACTTAAAACTTGCGCGAATATTTTTTGAGGCGGAGCCGTCGAAAAAATTTACAAAAGTGCTCTGCCGAATCTCTTGCACGTTCATTGCCCTCAATCCTTCCGAAAAAATTTTTCTTGCAAAAATTGTATCGTCTTTTCGGAAAAAATTTTAAGCAACGTCCCGAACGTCAACCGAGCAAATGCATTTCGCGAGCCTGTTCGCGCAAGTGAGCAATTCTGTCTTCGGTGTCGGGGTGCGTCGAAAATAAATTCTTCAAAGCTTTTTTGGAATTCTCAAGCGGATTGATTATGAACATGTGCGCGGTGGCAGTTCCGGCTTGCGGCATGGGCGCATATCTTTGCGCGTAGTATTCGATTTTTTCCAACGCGTTCGCAAGATAAATGGGGTTGCCGCAAATTTCTCCGCCGGTTTTGTCGGCGTCATATTCTCTCGAACGTGACACGGCAAGTTGAATCAAACTCGCGGCAAGCGGCGCAAGAATAATCGTCGCCAACAAACCAATTATTCCGCCGTTTTCGTCGTCACTTGAACGCGTGCCGAAAATCGCGCCCCATTGAACGATATTTGCAATCATGGAGATGACGCCCGCCATTGACGCCGCGATTGTCCCGATTAAAATATCGCGGTGCTTGACGTGAGCCAATTCGTGACCGAGCACGCCCGAAATTTCGTTGTAGTCGAGAGCTTTCATTATTCCGGTTGTGACTGCAACTGCTGCATGGTCGGGATTCCTGCCCGTCGCGAAAGCGTTGGGAATTTCGGAATCAATCACATAGACGCGCGGCATCGGCAAATCCGCTTTCTGCGCGAGTTTGGACACGATATTATAAAGTTGCGGCGCGTCGACTTCCGAAACTTCGCGGGCATTGTAACTTTTTAAAACTATCGAATCGCTGAACCAGTAGCTGAAAAAATTCATACCAATCGAAAACACCAACATAATCATTGCCCAAGTCGAGCCGCCGAGCATTCCGCCGACTGCAACAAGCAAACCCGTCAACAATCCCATTAATACAAAGGTCTTGAAAATATTCATGCTTAAATCCTCCTTCCGCGCAGATTATAAAATCGATTCTGCTTTTCGGCAAGACTTCTAATGATACTTTAAAGTTTTTTTGGCAGTGTCAGTGAAAATTCATATGATTATCGGGCTTGCTCTTACTTATTCCACATTCCTAATTGATAAAACGCCCAACTTAAAGCAATGACGGAGCGTTTTCAATTTCAATTCGGAGTCCGGGTTTTTGTCCGCTCCCCCTACTCTGATGCGAGAACTTTGAATCAATTTACAAAGAAATTTTAATCGGTTCAAATTTCCCCGACGATTTCTGCAACGAGATTTTCGTCGGGGCTTTTTTCGTTGACGGCAGCAAAAAACTTTTGATATAATCTGCGCGGCAAATTTTAATTTAAGGAGGATGCAAATTGCTATCGAAAGTCACGAAAGTTTACGGCGAAACTGCACTGATAAAATTAATCGCCGTGGGTTTGGTAATAGGAATACTTTTGGCATTATTCGTACCGGTTGTGGTGCCGGTCATTGCGGTATTCGGCAAACTTTTCGTCAACGCATTGAAGGGCGTCGCGCCGATTTTGGTTTTCGTTTTGGTCATGAACGCCATGAGCCAAAAATCCGAATCAAATGCGACGATGAAGCCGATAATTCAACTTTACGTACTCGGAACGTTTTTGGCGTCGTTGGTGGCAGTCACGGCCTCATTTTTATTCCCGACAACTTTAAAATTACAAATCGACGCGGACACGACCATTTCACCGCCGGGCGGAATCATCGAAGTTTTACAGAACGTCATAATGAACGTCGTCGACAATCCGATACACGCGCTGACGACGGCAAATTACATCGGAATATTGGCTTGGGGTGTGATAATGGGTTTGGCGTTCAGACATGCGGGCGACGAACTCCACACCGTCTTGGGCGATTTGGCTAAGGCAGTTACAAAAGTTGTGCAATGGGTAATTCGATTTGCGCCGTTCGGCATCATGGGACTTGTTGCCGACGCGATTGTAACCAGCGGCATTGATGCCTTGCTCGGCTACGCAAAACTTTTGGCAGTACTTTTGGGCGCGTTCTTCAGCGTGGCACTTATCATGAATCCGATAATTGTTTTCTCCAAGCTCCGAATGAATCCTTATCCGCTGGTCTTGGCGACTCTTAGAGAGAGTGGCATTTACGCATTCTTCACGCGTTCGAGTGCTGCAAATATTCCCGTCAACATGAGCCTTTGCAAACGTTTGGGCTTGAACGAAGATTTATATTCGATTTCCATTCCGCTCGGCGCGACGATAAATATGGCGGGCGCGTCGATTACGATTGCGGTTTTGAGTTTGGCGGCGGCGCACACGTTGGGAATTTCCGTTGACATGCCGACAGCTCTTTTGCTGTGCATAATTTCTACGGTCGGTGCTTGCGGAGCGTCGGGCGTCGCGGGCGGCTCGTTGCTTTTGATTCCCGTTGCCTGTTCGAGTTTCGGCATTGACAACGATATTGCCATGCAAGTCGTCGGCGTCGGTTTTATAATCGGCGTGTTGCAAGACTCGTGCGAAACGGCGTTGAATTCGTCGAGTGACGCGCTCTTCACGGCGACTGCCGAATTTGCCGAACGCAAAAAGCTTGGCAAGCTCCAAGCCTCCGACTTGACCCCGCGCGCCGAATCTTAATTATCGGTGGTTGTCCCGTCTTTTCAAAGAGTGGACTCGCAGAACCGTTTCGTTTTGATTGAGTTTAAAAATAATTTTTATGTTTGTGAACTACTTTTTCTTTGTTCGCTTGAATAGTCAAGCTAAGTGCAACATAGTGAAAAAGTATACTTCTGCCGGTGTTCTATAACCCAAACATTTTCTCGGTCGCCGATTCAGTTGCTCGACTACCCTTTGTAACTCCTCTTCGCTGACATTGTTAAAGTCAAATCCTTTCGGAAAATACTCGCGAAGCAAGCCG
>JAFSOQ010000130.1 GCA_017446845.1 Selenomonadaceae bacterium
AAGGTAAGAGGGGTCAATCTTTCAAGTACGAGTTAGGGACTCAAGGAGAATACGACCTTTCTCTTTCCGCTATGTCAATTATACTTACGTATACATTAACATCAATTTGTTTTTGTCTTTTAAATTTATTATATAAGGAGATTTTACATTTATTAATTAAAAAGGGCGATAAAAATCCGGGGCAGGAAAATTCGATGAAGCGATAAAAAATTATACCGAAGCTATCGAAACAGATAACGGATTGCCGGAGGCTTACGCTCGATAAAAGGCACCGGCAATAGTAATGACAGATGGCGTTGCTTCCGAATCTCGCATTCTTCAATTTTCCAAGTTGTAGTTTGGAATTTCTCTGTCGACGCATTGGATGCCGCGTTTGTGCTAACTGATTCGCCGCTTAAAATTCATCGTCTGCCCGACATATTTCATGCCGTTGATGTTCGTGATAAGGTAAATTACACCATAAGCCATACACACTCCCGCCTTTCTGCTTGACAGCGGGGATTTTTTCGTCAACGGAAGAAAAATTATTTTCGCCGATAAATTATCGGGCTGCGCAAAAACATTTCAAACGGCAGTGACAAGCAGTGAACCAGCCGCGTAAACGGGAAAAGAATCATCGTGACCATTGCCATGAACACATGACACTTGAAGATAATCGGCGTTTCTGACATCAATGACGCGTCGGGATTCATTGCAAGCACCGAACGGAACCAAGGCGAAATACATTCCCGATAGTTAAATTCGTCGCCCAAAAGTCCGACCGCATTTAAAATCGTGCCGCCAAAGCCCGTGATTATCGTGACGAACAGCACAGCATAAATCACGCCGTCCATAGTCGACGTATTAACCTTCATACGCGGGTTACCGAATCTTCTCTGCATTAAAAGGAAAAATCCGCCGAAAAATAAAATCCCCGCAGGAATACCGCCGCTCAGCGCAATTATGTGATATAAGTGTTCGCTGATTCCTACTCCGTCAGTTAAACTTTTCGGGACGAGAATTCCGATAACATGCCCGCCGAACGCCATTAAAAGCCCCAAGTGGAAAAGCCAAATCGGAACCTTCAAACTTTTTTTAGCAAGGAACTCGCTGCTTTTGGTTGACCAGCCGCGCTCGCCCGTCCAATAGCGATAAGACGTGCCGACGATTAAAGTTGCAAAGGCGATATATGGGAGCGCACTCCAAAAAAATCCGCTCATTTATCTTTCACCTCCAAAGTTGAGATTTGTGCAAGGATTATGTCAAGCAAAAAGACTTGCGGGAGTTTTGCCTCGATGAATCGGTCGCGAAGAAGTTCAATCTTCGGGCGTGCCGTGTCGAGGATTTTTTTTGTTTGTGCAGGTTCGACGGTCGCCGCCAACTCCAACAGCGCGGGCAAATAGTCGGGCAGTTCCTTTTGCAAGTCGAAACCGTTATCAAGGAAAAGTTGCTTGTAGTCGTGCATTTCATTGGATTGCTTGCCGAAGTCCGTCCGATTGTGCGTCGTCAAATAAAGATTGGTGTTTTGCGAGAAATCAAATTTGCGAACGTACTCTTGCTCATAATCTTTGCGCCCGACCTGCTCGACGTAATCAAACAAATCAATAAAGACATCACGCACTTGCGGCGTATGAAGTTCCTTTGCGGCGGCGCGATATTCGGGCAAATCATTCCACCAAGCCTCGTCGGGATATTCCAAAAGTTGCGCCGCGATTTTCAAAATGATTTTATAATCGTTCATAAGCATTACTCCATAAGGAACCGGAAAAAAATTCCTAATTAACAAAACCCTCCGGGGCAAACGTAGCCGGCACTGCCTTGAAGTTCGCGCAACTGTTCATGAGTTTTTCCTTGCAAGCCCGCAGGCAATTTGATTCGCTCGGAATATTTTGCAATGGCAAGGAGCTTGTACATTTTTTCATACTCGTAAACGTCGAATTCCAAATTTTGCGGAGGAGTTTCGCCGACTTCCTTGCAACGCATAACTTTGCGCATGTCGAGCAATCTCTGAAGAACTTGTAAAATTATGTTCGTGTTGCCCGCCGTGAAAAGTTCGGCAAGATACGCGACGGGGATTCGCATTGCCTCCGATTGCGGCAGATAAACTTTGTCCTCGGCTTTTTTTGCTATCGGCGACAGCGGCGGGATATACCAAACCATTGGCAACGTTCTGAATTCGGGGTGCAGCGGCAGTGCCAAGTTCCAACCTTTGATTAGCTGATAAACGGGCGAAATTTTTGCCGCGTTCAAGACCGCCTCCGAAATTCCTTCCTTGCGCGCCGCCTCGATAACTTCGGGGTCGTTCGGGTCTTTGATAAGTCCGAGCATTTGCGCATAAATCATTTTCGGGTCGGGGGATTTTGCCGCGTCCAAAACGCCGTTCATGTCGTAAAGCAAAATTCCCATGTAACGAATTCTTCCGACACAAGTATCCGTACAAACCGTCGGCAAACCGTTTTCCAGGCGCGGGAAACAGAATGTGCACTTTTCCGCCTTGTTCGTCTTCCAGTTGTAATAAACTTTTTTGTAAGGGCAGGCGGGTATGCAATGACGCCAGCCGCGACAAATATCTTGCGACACCAAAACGACGCCGTCTTCCTCGCGCTTGTAAATGGCACCCGAAGGACACGCCGCCACACACGCCGGATTCAAGCAGTGATTACAATTTCGCGGCAAATATTTCATAAAAATATCGTTGAACTCAAGCGCGATTTCCTCGCCGATTTTTTTCAAGTTGACATCTTGCCGAGCATCATCGCCGCCCGCCAAATCGTCATTCCAATTCGGTCCCCACTTAATTTCCATGCGTTGCTGACTTATCAGCGAACGCGGACGCGCAACCGGCTGATGCTTTCTGCGCGGCGAAGTTATCAGCGTTTCATAATCGTAAGTCCACGGCTCATAATAATCGTCCAGTTCGGGCTGTTCGGGGTGATAAAAAAGTTTCAAGATACGTCCGAGCTTTGAACCCGTCCGCAAAACCAAATCGCCGCCGTCGACTTTCCAGCCGCCCTTCCAATGTTCTTGGTCTTCCCAATTTTTCGGGTAGCCGATTCCGGGCTTTGTCTCGACGTTATTAAAATACATGTACTCCGCGCCCTGCCGATTCGTCCAAACATTTTTGCAAGTTATGGAGCAGGTGTGGCAGCCTATGCATTTGTCGAGATTCATCACCATGCAGACTTGCGCTTTTATTCTCATATTGAGGTCACTTCCTTTTTCGTCGTCGACCGTAAATTTTCCGATTAGAGGCCGCCATGGACGGCGGCCGCCCGCAACAGAAACATGGATGTTTCTTTGCGGGCACGTGTAGCACGGGTAATTTAACCGTTGGAATTACGAAACGGCAACGCCCCTGCGAGGTGCCTTTTCTTTTTGCTACTTTTTCTTTGGGCATTGCAAAGAAAAAGTAGATTTACAATATAAAAGAAATTAATCCGCCCAATCGAAGGAACGAGCCGAGGTTACAACAGCAGTTCTGCGAGTCCACTCTTTGGCAAAGAGGGGACTTTAATCCTCATGCCAAACGACCTCCTCCGCTTTGCGCACGACAACATAAATATCGCGCTGGTTGCCCGTCGTGCCGTAGTAATTAAAGCCGTAACTCAACTGCCCGTAGCCGCCAATCATGTGCGTGGGTTTCATGTGAATTCGCGTAGGAGTATTGTGCGTGCCGCCGCGTGTTCCCGAAATTTTCGACATCGGAACATTTATATGACGGTCTTGCGCGTGATACATGAACATAACGCCGCGCGGCAATCTCGGAGAGACAACGGCTCTTGAAATTACTACGCCGTTTCGGTTGTAGACTTCGCACCAATCGTTATCCTTGACGCCGATTTCCGCCGCGTCTTTTTCGTTGAGCCAAACGGTTTGTCCGCCTCTGAACAGCGTCAAAAGTTGTTGGCTGTCGAAATACATTGAGTGCGTTGACCATTTATTATGCGGCGTCAAAAATTTCAGCGTAATTTCTTTGGTTTGCTTGAGCGGATTTTTCAGCGGCTTAAAGTCGAGTATCGGTTTATAAATCGACATCGCCTCGCCCCACTCAAACATAAGCTCATGGTCGACGTAAAAACTTTGCCGCCCCGTGACCGTCCTGAACGGAACGAGTTGTTCAATGCTGACCGTGAACGGCGAATATCTGCGATTTTGATTAGAGCCGGTAAACGTCGGCGACGTAATTGTTTCGCGCGGCTGAATCGCAACCATCTCAAAAGTAAAGCGTTCACTCTCGCGGTCGGCGGCAAGTTTCGTCAAGTCACTCAAGCCGGTTTTCTTTTCCAAATCTTTCCAGGCGCGAACCGCAACTTTTCCGTTGGTCGTCGTCGAAAGTCCCATTACCGCATCGCAAGCTTGCTTAGCGGTGTACATTGACGGCATACCGTAGGAAATTAAATTTTTGTCCTCGATAATTCCGTTGCGCGTGCGAATTTCTTCGTACAAATCGTCAGACGCCCAGCCGAGTCCTTTCATGCCGTTGCCCTTTTGAATATTCGGACCAAGCCCAATCCACTTGTCGTAAATCTTCGTGTAGTCGCGTTCAATCATTGCAATGGCGGGCATAGTCTTGCCGGGTATCGGTTCGCAATCGCCTTTGCTCCAATCCAAAATTTTTCCTTCGGGCTGAGCGGTTTCGCCTTCCGTGTCGTGTTGAATCGGAACGGCAAAGACATCTTTATAAATCGGCAACTTCGCTTCGGTCGCAACTTTTGAAACGGCTTTGGCGAGCGTGCGGAAAATATCCCAGTCACTGCGAGCCTCCCATAACGGGTCAACTGCCGCTTGGAACGGGTGAACAAACGGATGCATATCTGTCGACGACAAATCGTCCTTTTCGTACCAAGTCGCGGTCGGCAAGACAACATCGGAGTAAAGTGCACTTGCCGCCATTCTGAAATCCAAATCAACCAACAAATCCAATTTGCCTTGAAGTGCGCCGCCCGCTTTGGAAAGTTCGGACTCGTCGCGCCATTTAATTTCTTCGGGCTTAACGACGGATTCTTCTTCGGCAAAAATGCTGTTGCGCGTGCCGAGCAAATATTTCAAAAAATAATCGTGCCCCTTCGACGACGAGCCGATTAAATTATTTCTCCAGATAAACATATTGCGCGGGAAGTTTTCGGGCGCGTCGGGGTCTTCCCAAGCAAATTCCAGCGTTTTATTTTTGAGACTTTGCGCGACGAATTTTCTTATGCCGTCAATGCCTTCAAAGCCCGCCGCCTTTGCCTCGTCGAAAATTTTCTGACCGCTCTTGTTAAACGACGGATAAGCGGGCAGCCAACCTAATCTTGCCGCCAAAATATTATAATCGCCGGGGTGACGATAGCGCGGCTTGACATTCGACGCGACTAGCGGAGCCGTGTCAATTTCTTCGTTGCGCCACTGGTCGGTTGCAAAGTAGAAAAATGACGTGCTGTTTTGAAGTTTCGCGCCGCCTTGCCAGTCGGTACCTGTCATGACGCGTGCCCAACCTTCAATCGGGCGCAACTTTTCTTGTCCGACGTAGTGCGCCCAGCCGCCGCCGTTACGACCTTCGCAGCCGCACATCATCAGCAAATTTAAAATCGTGCGATAAATAACATCTGCGTGATACCAGTGATTAATTCCGCCGCCCATGATAACCATCGTGCGCCCGTTAGTTTTCAGCGCGTTGTCGGCGAATTCGCGGGCGGTGTGAATAACCATGTCGGCAGAAATGCCCGTAAATTTTTCCTGCCATTTGGGAGTATAAGGCGTGTCTTCCTCGTAGGAATTTGCGCACTCGCCGCCAAGCCCCGTGTCGATTCCGTAATTGGCAAGCGTCAAGTCGTAAACCGTCGTGACCAACTTCACGCCGCTCGGAGTTTTAATTTTCTTGACGGGAATGGCGCGGCTAATCATCGGATTGGAACCTCTGTCATTTCCGAAGTACGGCAAAAGAATTTCTACAACGCCGTCGCGCTCGCGCAAGATTGAAAGTTTCGGACAAATTTTTTCGCCCGTATCGGAATTTTCTTCGCGCAAGTTCCATTTATTCTGCCTGTCCCAACGGTCGCCCATTGTGCCGTTCGGAATCACGAGCTTGCCGCTGATTTCGTCAATAACGTAATGTTTAAACTCGGCGTGCTTATCTTTGCGCCCGAAGTCTTTTGCGTTCAAAAATCTGCCCGGATAAAATTTTCCGTCGCGTTCGTCAATCGTAACCAAAAACGGGAAGTCATTATATTTCCTTGAGTACTCGACGAAAAATTTTGCAGGTTCGCCCCAATAATATTCGCGCAAGATTACATGACCCATAGCCATTGCAAGCGCGGAGTCGGAGCCGGTTTTGATGCTAATCCACGTGTCGGCGACGGCGGTCGATTCGGCGTAGTCGGGCGCGATTGATACGACCTTCGTGCCCTTGTAGCGAACTTCCGTCAAAAAATGCGCGTCGGGCGTCCGAGTCTGCGGAACGTTTGAACCCCAAGTAATTATGTAGCCCGCGTTGTACCAGTCACTGCTTTCGGGAACGTCGGTTTGGTCGCCCCAAACTTGCGGACTGGCAGGCGGCAAGTCTGCATACCAATCATAAAAGCTCAAGCCCGCGCCGCCCATGAGCTGAACAAAACGCAAGCCCGCCGCGTAACTCAGCATTGACTTTGCGGGAATGACGGAGAAGCCAAAAATTCTGTCGCAACCGTATTTTTGAACGGTATGCAACAAACTCGACGCAACCAACTCGGAAACTTCATCCCAATTTGAACGAACAAAGCCGCCCATGCCGCGAGCCTCTTTGTAGCGTTTCATCTTGTCGGGATTGTTTGCTATCGATTGCCAAGCCTCAAGAGCCGTCGGAAAATTTTTACACGCCTCCCGCCAAAGTTCGGCAAGTTCCCCGCGCAGATACGGATAACGAATTCTGTGCGGGCTGTAAAGATACCACGAAAAACTTGCGCCGCGAGGACAGCCACGCGGTTCAAAGTCGGGCATTTCGGGCGAGGTTTCGGGATAATCGTGCACTTGATTTTCCCACGCAACCAATCCGTTTTTAACGTAAATATTCCAGCTGCAGGAGCCTGTGCAATTTACGCCGTGAGTCGAACGAACGCATTTATCGAACGACCAGCGGTCACGATACATATTTTCCCAATCGCGCCCGCCCAAATTTATTTGTTGATGGTCGCCGCGCTCAAGGGGACTCAGATATTTTAGTTTCTTGAAGATGTTGCCCACGCTATCACTCTCCTTTTGTTGAAGATTTTAGCTAAAAAATCTTTACAAGCATGTGATAAATATCACCGCAAAAAAATTTTCCCGTGATAAAATTTTTTAAAATCTCCGAGCGAAAACGTCTAAGGTGCAAGCTACGACGTTCAGCCGGGGTGGCGCGGGAAACTGCGTCGCCTTCCATGTTTGAAAAGGAGGAAACATTATGAAAAATTTTTTAATTGTTTTGCTTGGTGCAACTCTGCTTTTGACGGGTTGCGGCGGCGAAAAATCTTCCGAGCACGTCGAACTTTCCATAGCGGCGGCGGCAAGTTTAACCGACGCCATGAAAGATTTGGTTGCGCTCTACGAGAAGAGTAATCCGACCGTCAAGCTCACGTTCAATTTCGGGTCAAGCGGCGCACTTGAGCAGGCAATCGAAAACGGCGGCAAAGCCGATTTATTTTTTTCTGCAGCGCAAAAGCAAATGAACATGCTTGAAGAAGCAGGCGAACTTGCCGAGGGAACACGTCGCGATTTGCTCCGAAATGAAGTCGTGCTGATTGCACCGAAGGATTCCGCGCTTGAGATTAAAACTTTCAACGACCTTGCCCGCGAAGATGTCAAGCGCATTGCACTCGGCGAACCAAAAGGCGTGCCCGTCGGTCAATACTCCGAAGAAATTTTGACGTCGCTTAATTTGCTCGACGCAGTTAAGTCAAAAGCGGTTTACGGCTCCGATGTTCGGCAAGTGCTTTCTTGGGTTGAAGCGGGCGAAGCTGATTGCGGCATTGTCTACGCCACCGACGCCGCAATTTCCGATAAAGTCAAAGTCATTGCCGTCGCGCCCGAAGGAACTCACAAGCCCGTTATTTATCCCGCCGCCGTCATCAAAAGTTCAAAGCAACTCGACGCCGCGAAAAAATTTTTGGACTTTACAACTTCGGCAGGGGCAAAAGAAATTTTTGAGCACTACGGATTTAAAGTCGTCGAATGAATCTTGACGTTCGTATAAAAAAAATTTTGCGTGACTTCACATTGAACGTTGAATTCAGCGTCCGTGATGAAGTCTTTGCATTTTTGGGCGCGTCGGGTGCGGGCAAGTCCATGACGCTGAAAATCATCGCGGGCATCGAAACTCCGGATGAGGGGCGAATTATCTTGAACGGGCGCACGCTCTTTGACAGCGCGAAAAAAATTAATCTGCCGCCGCAAGCTCGTCGCGTCGGTTATCTTTTCCAAAATTGCGCGCTATTCCCAAACATGACCGTCGCAGAAAATATTTCCTTCGCGGCAAGCGGCACTGCCTCCGAAAAAATTTTAAAGCTTAAAAAAAATTTGTCGCGTTTCAAACTCGAAGGGCTGGAAAATTCTTATCCGCACGAACTCAGCGGCGGGCAAGTTCAGCGCGTCGCATTGGCGAGGATTTTGGCGTCGCACGCTCAACTTCTGCTTTTGGACGAACCTTTCAGCGCGTTGGACAGTCACTTGAAGTGGCAACTGGAACTTGAACTTGCCGAAGTCTTCAAAATTTACGGCGTGACAATTTTAGTCTCACATGACCGCGACGAAGTTTTTAGACTGGCTGATAAAGTTGCCGTCATCAACGTGGGCAAAATCGAAGCTTTCGGTTCCAAGCACGAAATTTTTCGGCAACCGCCGACCGTCGCCGCCGCGCTCTTGACGGGTTGTCAAAACATTTCCGCCGCGAAAAAAATCGCCGACGATAAAATTTTTGCCGAAGATTGGCAGTTGACTTTGACTGTAAAAAAAATTCCCGACGATTTGAAATTCATCGGGATACGCGCCTGCGATTTGAAACAAACTTCTGCGGCGGGCGAAAATATTTTTCTGCTGAAAGTTTCTCGCGTCATTGAGGATACAAACTCTTTTATCGTTCTTTTTGAAAACCATATTCACGCTGAAGTTGATAAGTCTTTAAATTCCACATTCCCAATTCCCAATTCCTCATTGTACATCTGCTTGCCCGCCGACAAAATTATTTTGCTGAGAGGGTGAAGAAATGGACAGCCCGTTATTTATCACTCTGAAAACTTCATTCGCCGCGACCGTCATAACTTTTTTCCTCGGAATTTTTTTTGCTTACGCGGTCATCAATCTCAAACGCTTCAAAGGATTGGCTGACGCCGTGTTGACTTTGCCGATGATTTTGCCGCCGACGGTCGTCGGATTTTTTTTGCTGCTGATTTTCGGCAAGCGCGGAGTTGTCGGAAAATTTCTGTTGCAGTTCGATGTAAGCTTGGTTTTCACATGGCAAGCAGCAGTAATTTCGGCGGTAGTGGTCTCATTGCCGCTGATGTATCGCACGACACGCGGAGCCTTTGAACAACTTGACAGAAACATAATCGACGCGGCACGGACACTCGGCGTATCGGAATCAAAAATTTTTTGGCGAATAATGTTACCCAATGCCCGCTTCGGAATTTTGGCGGGAACGATTTTAACTTTCACGCGGGCGACGGGCGAATTCGGTGCAACGATGATGTTCGCCGGCAACATTCCGGGTCAAACTCAAACGATGTCGACAGCCATTTACGCGGCAGTACAAGCCAACGATTACGATTTGGCTTTTCTATACACAATTTTACTCGTAAGTTGCTCAATAATTTTTATAATCTTTATAAGTTCGGCAAAATTAATCGCGGGCAAGTAAAGTTGCCGGCGATTTTTTTATCCGAAAATAAATCAGCCCCTCGTCAAAAATCGAGAGGCTTTTTGATTGAAAATTTATTGTCAAACTTCGGAAAGATATTTTGTAATGGCAGCGTCGTAGTCGGCAGTGTGCGCGAACGCTTCCGCCGCAAGTTTTTTTCTCACGTCGAGAGGAACTTCGCCATGCTCTTTAATCAGCGCGGCAATTTCATCGTAGCGTTCGGGATTGGTAACGACCGTCACGAATTTAAAATTTTTAGCCGCCGCACGAATCATGGCAGGTCCGCCAATGTCGATATTCTCAATCGCGTCCTCAAGTGTGACGTTTGGTTTTCGAATCGTCTTCTTGAAGGGATAAAGATTGACGACGACCAAATCAATCGGCTCAATGTCATTTTCTTTCATCTGCTGAATGTGTTCGGGATTGTCGCGCACAGCCAAAATGCCGCCGTGAATTTTCGGATTGAGAGTTTTAACACGCCCGTTCATAATTTCGGGAAAACCTGTCAAGTCGCTGACGTAGGTGACGGGAACGCCCGCCGCCCGAATCGCCTTGCCGGTGCCGCCCGTGCTGATAATTTCGACGCCGCACTTGCTGAGTTTCCTCGCGAAGTCCACCACGTCGAGTTTGTTCGACACGCTGATTAATGCCCGTTTGATTTTCATTTTGCCGCCTCCAATCTCAACTCTGCGCCCGACGATTTTAAGTCGCCCGTCAATGAACAATTTAATAGCCAGCGGATAAATTTTGTGCTCCTGCTCCAAAACTCGTGCCGCCAAAGTTTCTTCGGTATCGTCTTCGAGAACTTCAACTGCCGCTTGCAAAATTATCGGACCGGAATCGGTGCCCTCGTCGACGAAATGAACCGTGCAACCCGAAACTTTTGCGCCGTAAGCCAAAACGTCTCTGTGCGCGTGTGCTCCGGGGAAGGCGGGCAGCAACGACGGATGAATATTCATAATGCGCCCTTCGTAGCGACGAACGAAATCTCCGCTCAAAATCCGCATGAAGCCCGCCAAAATCACCAAATCGACGCCCTTAAGATTTTTTAAAAGTTCCGCCTCGAAATCTGCGCGGCTTGAAAAATTTTTTCTGTCGACGCAAATATTTTTAATTCCGGCTTTCTCCGCCCGTTCCAAAGCTCCGACGTTCGGCTTATCGGTCAGCACGACGGAAATTTCCGCCGACAAAAATCCGCTGTCTGTCGCGTCGATTATCGATTGTAAATCCGTACCGCGTCCCGAACATAAGACGCCAAGTTTAATCACTGAACTCACCCCCTTGAAAAATTACGTAGCTAGAAATGCGCAGCGTTGCGTACCGTCGCGGCGTTTACGCTAAAAATTTTGATTGGCAAGGCGCGACCGCTGTTCCGTCGCTTTTAAAGCGACCGCCGAGTTTAATCATAATTTTCCCCCCTGTCGTCATCGTTATCGTTATCGTTTCTGTCGTTGCGGTTTCTGTAATAGTAATTATTTTCGTCGACGTATTCGGCACTGCTTCCAAATATTTTTACCGCAATGAAAATGAAAACGACAATCAGAAAAAATAATCCCGCTATTGTTTCAAGCATATTACGAATCTCCCGAAAACTTTTGACGAATTAGTCTTTGAACTCGCCGCCAAAAATTTTTACGCGTTCCGCATTTTTAATTCCTAATTCCTCATTCCTCATTCCTAATTGACTTTCGACGCGTCCGATTTTGTAAAAAGTTTCGTCCGTCAAGCTGTCGGCAATTTCTTCGTCGACGATTAAAATCATGCCGATGCCGCAGTTAAACGTTCTGAACATTTCGCGGCGCGGAACATTTCCCCACTCCTGCAAGAGTTTAAAAATTTTCGGAACGCGCCAAGAATCAGCGTCAATCGTCGCGCCAAAACCTTCGGGCAATGCTCGCGGAATGTTGTCATAAAAACCGCCGCCCGTCACGTGAATCAGTCCATGAATTTTTTCGCCGAACTTTTTTATAATCGGCAAGACGGTCGCGGGATAAAGTCTTGTCGGCGTCAAAAGTTCTTCGCCCAAAGTTTTATCTTCGGAAAATTTTTCGTTGCCCGTAAATTTCATGCGCTCAAAGACAATTTTTCTGACAAGACTGAATCCGTTTGAATGAAGTCCGCTCGACGGCAAGCCGATTAAAATATCGCCGACTTTGACACGTGCGGGAGTTATCAGCGATTTTTTCTCTACGACGCCGACCGCAAAGCCCGCAATGTCATATTCACCGTCGGAATAAAATCCGCTCATCTCGGCAGTCTCGCCGCCGATAAGCGCGCAACCCGACTCCTTGCAAGCATTGGCGACGCCGCGAACAATTTCGGCGACTTTTGCGGGCTTTAACTTCCCGACCGCCAAATAGTCCAGGAAAAATAACGGCTCGGCTCCCTGAACCAAAATATCATTGACGCACATGGCAACGGCGTCTTGCCCGATTGTGTCATGCTTGTCGAGAAGGAAGGCGATTTTTAATTTTGTGCCGACGCCGTCCGTGCCCGATACCAAAATCGGCTCGTCATAATTTTTCAGCGCGAACAGTCCGCCGAAACCGCCGAGGTCGCCCAAAACTTCTTCGCGATAAGTCGCACGGACAAAATTTTTTATCAAGCGGACAGACTCGTTGCCGGCGTCAATGTCAACGCCCGAATCCTTGTAGGTGAGCTGTTTCATAAATAATTCTCCTTGAAAAATTTTATTGTAAGCTTGAGTCCGTCTTCAAGTTTGATTTTCGGCTCCCAATTTAATTTTTCTTTGGCAAGGTCAATGACGGGGCAACGCTGCGTCGGGTCGTCACTCGGCAACGGCTGATGAATAATTTTCGACTTGCTGCCCGTCAACTTCAAAACCAGCTCGGCAAGCTCCAGCATAGTGAATTCTCCGGGATTGCCCAAGTTCACGGGTCCGATGAAATTTTCCGTGTTCATCATTTTAACAATGCCGTCAATCAAATCGTCGACGTAGCAAAAAGAACGCGTTTGAGTGCCGTCGCCGTAAATTGTAATGTCTTCGCCGCGCAAAGCCTGCATAATAAAATTCGAGACGACTCGCCCGTCATTGGCAGTCATGCGCGGACCGTAGGTGTTGAAAATTCTCACGACGCGAATATCCAAGCCGTGCTGTCTGTGGTAGTCGAAGAAAAGAGTTTCGGCAGTACGTTTACCCTCGTCGTAGCAGGCGCGAATGCCAATCGGATTGACTGCGCCGCGATAACTTTCGGGCTGAGGATGTACTTTGGGGTCGCCGTAAACTTCGGAAGTACTCGCCTGCAAAACTCGCGCTTGATTTTGTTTTGCGCAACCGAGAGAATTCAACGCGCCCATGACATTTGTTTTAATCGTGCGGACAGGGTCGCGCTGATAGTGGACGGGACTCGCGGGACAAGCAAGGTTGAAAATCCAATCGATTTCGGCATAAATCGGCTGAATAACATCATGGCGCATCAATTCAAAGTTCGGATTGCTCAAAAGGTGTGCGATATTTTTTTTCTTGCCCGTGAAGAAATTGTCCAGGCAAATGACTTCGTGACCGTCGGCGATAAGTCTGTCGCAAAGGTGAGAGCCTAAAAATCCTGCGCCGCCCGTTACCAAAACTCTTTTCATAAAATCAACTCCAGTTCAATTTGTAAAATATTTTTCCGGTTCGCGCAGGAAGTGCGGATATTTTCTTAAGAATTCGTCCAGATGCGGCAAGCGAATATTTCTCACGTCATAAGGATAGAATTGTGATTCATTTGCACCTTGGCGACTGTAAATGTCCGTGGCGTTTGCCAAAGCCTCTTCGACGTGTTTTCTGTCAATTAATTTTCCGCCGGATTGAACGACTATTGCGTTGCCGTCCACAATCGAAGTCATTTTATTTATCACGCGATCAACGCCGCCCATGTAGGAGAAATGATAACCGCCGTTTGGAACGCGCGGGAATTTATCTTTAAGATTGCGCATTTCTTGAGGCGTCGTCAAATTTTTTCTTTTGGTTAAAACCGTCCATTGCTCCGGTTTCCCGTTTGTCAGGTCGAAATAATAATAATGTAAACTTTGCTCCATAGTTACCGGGCTGTATTCCAAGAAATCCATCGCAGATATAAGTAATTGAGCCTTACAACTAAGAAATTCATCTCCGCGCAAATGAACATTAACTTGAGAAACTAACGAGATTTCATTATTCTTCAGTCGTTCAAAAACATCAGGCGCGGGAATTTCGTCCAAATCGCTAATCATAATTAAATCGTCGGGTTCGGCATCTTCCAGCCCGTAAATTATCGCATTGCGTTGAGCGTTTTCAATCGACCAATCGCCCACACCACTATAAGGAACAGTCATTTCAACGGGCAAATGTCTTATCTTCGGCCAAAATTCTTTGAATTCGTCTTGACGCTCCCAAAAATAATATGGCTTCGGTTCATTTGTATGTTTCTTATCTGCTTCGACGAGCACGAAACAATCTACCACGTCCCAAAGAGCTTTCAAACGCAACTCCAAAAGTTCAAACTCATTGTAAAACGTAAAACAGTCGTAGACTTTCAAAAAAATCATCTCCAAAATGTAAGAGGACGAGGAAAAATTTTTTGTCCCTCATCCCCCAAAAAATTTTTTAATACTCTCTGACAGTCAAAAACATTGCCCATTCAATCGGCGTGTCGTATTCGGTTACCATTCCTTTGTAACCTTCGGAATTTGTAAATTGAACGTCTTCGGTATCGCCGTCGAGTGAAAAAAATTTGTAGTCGATAAAATATTCTCTGCCGTAGCTGTTGACGGTTTTGAGCGTCGCAGAATAAATTACCATGCGTTCTTCTTCGGTGCGGTAAATTGTGTCCGTCAAAACGTAGCAGGCATGACCCGTCGCGGGAGAATTGCCGACGAAAATTTCTCGTGCTTCCGCCTTGACGCCCGCGCAGATTATCACTCCGACAATCGCCGCAAGAAAAATTTTTTTTATCATGACAGCTTCTCACAAAGTCAAACGCTTGAGTATTTCTTGATAAGCCTCAACGACGCCGCCGAGATCTTGACGGAAACGATCTTTGTCAAGTTTTTCGTGAGTGACCGTATCCCAGAAACGGCAGTTGTCGGGAGAAATTTCGTCCGCCAAAATAACTTCACCGTAATCGCCGCGCCCGAATTCAAGTTTGAAGTCAATCAGGTCGACGTTCTTGGCTCTGAGCAAATCGCGCAGAATCGTGTTGACGGAAAAAGCGATATGCTCCATTTGATTAAGTTCGTCGATTTTCGCCAAGTCCAAAGCCATGATGTGATAGCGGTTAAGCATGGGGTCGCCGAGTTCGTCGCTCTTGAAATAATATTCGACAACGGGAACTGTGAGCGGCGTGCCCTCTTCCAAGCCGAGACGTTTAACCAGACTGCCCGCGACGATATTGCGCACGACGACTTCCAATTTAATCATGTCGAGTTTTTTAACGAGCATTTCGCGTTCCCCGACGTTTTCGATGAAGTGACTTTTAACGCCGCGATCTTTGAGCTGCTTGAAGAAAAATTGGCTGAGCTTGTTGTTGATTATGCCCTTGCCTTCGATAACTTCATGTTTCTCGCCGTTAAAGGCGGTGGCGTCGTCCTTGAAGTAGACCAGCAATTCATTGGGATTGTCGGTCTCAAAAACTGTCTTTGCCTTGCCTTCGTAGAGAAGATTGCCTTTAATCATGTTCGTTCCTCCTTAAAGCTCAAACCGTTTGAAAATCATATCAACATGACGCAGGAAAAATTTATAGTCGAAACAGTCGGAAATTTCTTCCGCGCTGAGATATTTCGTAATGTCGGGATCTTTTTCAACGTTGGTTTTGAAGTCTTCGCCGTCCATCCAACGTTTCATGGCGTTGCGCTGAACCCATTTATACGCATCCTCGCGCAGGACACCTTTGCCGACAATTTCAAGCATGAGCCGCTGACTGTAAATCAAACCGCCCGTGCGATTCATATTATGCAACATTGCGTCGGGATAAACAAG
>JAFSOQ010000131.1 GCA_017446845.1 Selenomonadaceae bacterium
AAGCCGAACGAAGGCACCGATACCATTCAAGACTATGCAAGCGGCGACATCTTGCAAATTCTCAACGCGGACGGCACGAACGGTTCATACACGGCGGCGTTTGCAAGCAATAAGCTCACGTTGACAATTTCGGGCGGCGGCACTGTTATTTTTGAAAATGTCAGCGCAGGCGATGCCATAAACATTAACGGCACGAAACACACCATCAGCGGCGGCGGACTCAGTTGACGTCTTAAAATTCGTAAGAGACTGAAGGAGGTAATTTTTTATGGCGACTCAACAGGGCGTAATTCAATTATTCCTGAATGCTTTGGACAACCACACCTTCAAGCCGGGCGATTATGACAGCAAAATTGCCTTCACGAAAAAAATTATCGACACGGCGGTTAAAGCTTCTTCCGGTTTCAAGAACACGCAAGCAGCCATAAATCAAATCATCAAAGATTGCAAAAGTTATATCGAAAAAGACTCCGCTCACGGCTGGGAAAATTTTTTGCAGGAAAAATGCGGAATCAATCTCGACAACAGAGATACAGGCTCGATAACGGGCACGGACGCGGGCGGCTCCACAGTCAAAACTGCCGAAAGTGTCATTCCCGAAACTGTGGCAGTCAAAAGTTGGGGAGTACCGAAAAAAGGTTCCGTCACGGAGATTAAAGGCTTGAAGGTTCACTGGCCGACTGCAGGTTCTGACGGAAAAACTTTTACGGAAGCGGAAGAACATGTATTGGCGGGCTTGAACTCTGATTGGATAGAGCAAGCTCTGAATTTGATTAAGGCAAGTTACGGAATTGATTTTAATACGGAAGGTGTTTCTGTAGCCGATATTAATGTGAAATTTGAGAACGATGTCAATCATTCGGCATTGGCGTCCACAACTTACAGCTATAATAAATCGACAGGTAAAGCCTATGCTTTGACTTTTACCGTGAACATGTACTATTACAACGATATAGATATGACAAGTCAAGACGGCGCAATCAAATCAACAAGCAGTCATAAAAATGAAACTTACCTTGACAGGACGATTGCTCACGAATTCGTTCATGCAATCACCGATGCCAATATCGATTATATTGCTTATGTTCCGTCCTTCATAAAAGAAGGCTTGTCGGAACTCGTTCACGGCATTGACGATGACAACACATCCGGCATAAAAAAGTTGGCAGGCAGCGATGCGGATTTTAAAACAGCACTTTCGTTAAGCGATTACTCGCCGATAAAAATTACGGGCATATCCAATCCGACTTATGCCGCGGGTTATATCTTTCTAAGATACCTCGCCAAACAATCGTCGACCACGCAAGGAAAAGTTTTGGACAACTCGGACAAAAATATAAAAGTCAGCGGCTCGAAAAAAGAAGACATTCTTAAAAATTCCGCGTCGAAAGTTACGATTACAGGCGGCAAAAGCAACGACTACATTTCAAACACCGGTTCAAGCGTCACGATCAGCGGCGGCGACGGCGCAGACCAAATTTATACTCGCGGCTCCAAAATTTCAATCAATGCCGGCAAGGGCGAAGATTTTGTTTATCTTTACTCCGATGCCTCAAAAGTTACGGTCGTGGCGAGCGAAGGCAACAACGAAATATACAGCGCGGCGCAAACGGCGTTAATCAGCACGGGCGGCGGTAATGACTACATTGAGCTTTATAAGAGCGCGACAAATAATAAAGTCAGCTCCGGCGCAGGAAAAGATACAATTTACGTCAGCGGTCAAACGTCGTCAATCAATTCGGGCAGCGGTAATGACTACGTTGAACTTTACAACAGCGCGGCTAAAATCACAGTCGACGGCGGCACGGGCAACAACGAAATATACAGCGCGGCTCCAAACTCGTCAATCATTTCGGGCAGCGGTAATGACTACATTGAGCTTTATAAGAGCGCGTCGGATAATACAGTCAGCTCCGGCGCAGGAAAAGATACAATTTACGTCAGCGGTCAAACGTCGTCAATCAACGCGGGCACAGGAAATGATTATATCGAACTTTATAAAAGCGCGTCGAAAGTCACGATTACAGGCGGCGCGGGCAATGACTCCATAGAAAATTACGGGAGCAATATTTTGTATGAATACAATTCGGGCGACGGAAAAGACACAATCACGGGCTTCGGCGCAACCGATACGCTTTTTGTTGTCGACAGTTCTTTTTCGACGACGGCGAGCGGAAACAATGTTCGCGTTGATGTCGGCTCCGGTTCGGTTCTTTTAACCAATGTCAAAAAAATTACACCCACTATAGTTTTGGGAGTGACAAATGCAAGTAAATCGCCCGTAACGGTCGACGCGGCTGTTAAAATAATCGACGCTTCGAAGAGAACGACGGCAGTTAATATCAAAGGCAATGAGGCGGCAAATTCAATTACGGGCGGCTCGAAAAATGATTCCGTTTGGGGCGGAAAAGGCAATGATACACTTGTCGGCGGCGCAGGCAAAGATCTTCTCCAAGGCGAGGCAGGTGCTGACTACATTGTAAGCGGCACGGGCAATGATACAATTCGCGGCGGCACGGGAGCTGATTCCATGTGGGGCGGCACGGGTCATGATAAAATCTACGGCGACTCAGGTAACGACAGACTTTACGGCAACGAAGGCAACGATTCACTCTGGGGCGGCAAAAATGATGATAAGCTTTGGGGCGGCGAAGGTGACGACAGACTCGACGGCGAAGCAGGCAACGATTCAATTTACGGCGGCACGGGCGATGATACGATTTACGGCAGCGCGGGTCATGATTCAATGAACGGCGAAGCAGGCAACGATTTAATTTACGGCGGCACGGGCGATGATACGATTTACGGCAGCACGGGAGATGATTTGTTGCTCGGCGACGACGGCGATGACTATATGGTAGGCGGCACAGATAATGACACACTGCGCGGCGACATTGGCAACGATTCACTCTGGGGCGGCGAAAACAACGATAAACTCTATGGCGACGCAGGTAACGACAGGCTCTACGGCAACGAAGGCAACGATTCACTTTGGGGCGGCGAAAATGATGACTATATGTCGGGCGGCGACGGTAACGACAGATTGGACGGCGAGTCGGGAAATGATTCGATTTACGGCGGCGCAGGTAAAGACACGTTGTATGGCGGCACGGGAGCTGATTTATTAAACGGTGGAGCTGCTAACGATAAACTTTACGGCGAGGCAGGCGACGATAAAATCTACGGCGGCGCAGGTGACGATACATTATATGGCGGCGCGGGCAATGATTCACTCTGGGGCGACGCGGGTGCCGATAAATTTATTTACAAGAGCGGCGACGGCAAAGATGTCATTTTCGGCTTTGATGAAAAGGATACACTTTCGCTTAGCAATCTTGACTTCACGCCTTCCTACAAAAATTATGTTATCACGTTGAAATTGTCTGACGGCTCCGTCACGCTGAAAGAATTTACGACGGATACTTTCCACATCGACAGCAGTGTTTATAAAATCAGCGGCTCCAAATTCAAGAAACAATAAAAAAAAATTTTCACCTCGCCAAAGCGGCGGGGATTTTTTTTTGCAAGTGTTGATTTTGCACTATCGACGTGTTAAACTTGAATAAATCGATTTAAGAATCATTATAATTGCTGATTATTGTAAAGGAGGCTACTAACAGCTAAAGAAAAGTTACAAAAAGTTGAAAGAAGGTGATAAAAGTAAAAGCCTTATCGGGTGATAAGGTCGACGTGCCAATCGGTCCATAATGTTGACGAGAACGGGGACGGCGTCGAAGCCCGCACAAACCTAGCGAAAACCAAGCGATGATGGAATGTGCATTGGACAGTCAGACTTTTTTGCTGAATATTACGAAAGGACAAAACGTTGCTGGCATTGCAAGCGCGTCACGAAAAAGACGCTTGCAATATGTACCCGTACGTTAGCGGGGAATTTACGCCTGTGGAGAGTTACAGCAAACGTGAGTAGCTTTAGCAAAAGCGGACTCGGCGAAGCAGGAATGAAACATAAGAGTTTTTACAACTTTTTATAAGTTTTCAGTAACGGATTTTAATGATTGATATTACCGACAGAGTACGCAACAAAGATTTGCTGAGTAAAATTGTCAGCGCGGAGGAAGTGGCGAATTGGATTCAGCCCGGTTGGACAATCGCTTGCAGCGGGTTCACGGCGTCGGCTTATCCGAAAGCAGTTCCGCTCGCGCTTGCCGAACGCATGAAGAAAGCTCCCTTCCAAGTCAACATTTGGACGGGAGCTTCAACAGGTCCCGAACTCGACGGCGCACTTGCCGAAGTCAGAGGAATTAAACAGCGTCTGCCTTATCAAACCGACGCAAAACTCCGTCCGCTCATCAATGACGGCACTGTTAATTATCTCGACCTGCACCTTTCCGAGAGCGCGCAACTCACTCGCACGGGCTTTATCAAAAAGAAACCCGATTTCGCGTTGATTGAGGCTTGTGCTATCACCGAGGAAGGAAATTTAATCCCGACAACTTCTTTGGGCAATGCGGCAAGTTACGTTCAGAGCGCGGATACCGTCGTCGTCGAAGTCAATACCACGCAGCCGCTTGAGTTGGAAGGCATGCACGATGTTTATGTTCCGCTTGACCCGCCCAATCGTCTGCCGATACCGATTGTCCACGCCGACGACAGAATCGGCACGACTTACATTCCCTGCACGCCCGACAAGATTAAATTCATTGTCCCCTGCGACGTGAAAGACCATACTCGCGATATTTCGCCCATTGACGAGAACTCCAAAAAAATGGCGGCGTTCACGCTCGAACTTTTGGAAGCGGAAATTAAAGCAGGTCGCATGCCCAAAGGTCTTCTGCCGCTCCAATCGGGTGTCGGCAATGTTGCAAATGCCGTGCTTGAAGGTTTCGTCGAAGGCGACATGACAGATTTTGTCGTCTACACCGAAGTTATTCAGGACGCAATGCTTGACCTTATCGACGCGGGCAAACTCAAATTCGCAAGCGGCACGGCGTTCAGCCCGTCGCCCGCAGGCATGG
The DNA here is from genome assembly GCA_017446845.1 of Selenomonadaceae bacterium. Classification (GTDB taxonomy): domain Bacteria; phylum Bacillota; class Negativicutes; order Selenomonadales; family Selenomonadaceae; genus Quinella. The sequence continues at coordinate 4,977 of JAFSOQ010000131.1, forward strand.
ACAGATTCTATAAAGGAATCGACAAATATCGCAAGTATATTTTGTTGCGTCCCGAAGAAATTTCCAACTCGCCCGAAGTCGTTCACCGCCTCGGCGTTATCGCCATGAACACCGCGCTTGAGGTCGACATTTACGGCAACATCAATTCCACGCACGTCACGGGCACCAAAATGATGAACGGTATCGGCGGCAGCGGCGACTTTGCCCGCAATGCTTATCTGACGATTTTCTACACGCCGTCGACTGCTAAGGGCGGAAAAATTTCTTCCGTCGTTCCGTTCTGCTCGCACATTGACCACACCGAACACGACGTTGACATTATCATTTCCGAATACGGCATTGCAGACCTGCGCGGACTGGAGCCGAGAACGCGTGCTTTGGAAGTTATCAACAAATGTGCGCACCCCGATTATCGTCCGATGTTGCTTGACTATTATGAACGTGCTCTTGCCGCGACGAAGAAGGCTGCCACGCCGCACCTCCTGCATGAGGCTTTGAGTTTCCATACGCGTTTCCTTGAAACCGGTGATATGCGTAAATGACACTTGAAAAAGCTATCGCCGCAGAATTTGAAAAAGCGAGACGTGAGGCGACGCAAAACATGACACGCGACGAACATGACAAATCGTTCAAAAATTTTGATATGGTTAAGCAAAGCAAAATTTGCGGTTGTTTCTACTGTAAAAAAATTTTCAACGCAAGCAAAGTAACTGACTTCGTGACGGAAAGAGACGGAAAGAAAACCGCGCTTTGCCCGTATTGCGGAATTGATTCCGTGATTCAGGACGCAAATGTTGAAATCAGTCACGAATTGCTTAACAAAATGAATCGCGAGTGGTTTGGCGATTAAAAAGTTTTTTGGGGTTAAATGGTAAGGAGAAGTTAAAATGAAAATTTTTCAAGAGGCAGTTAAAAGCCGTCGTTCAATTTACAAGCTCGGCAGAAATATTCCCGTGCTTCAATCGGAGATAATCGCGGCAGTCGAACGCATGACCAAAGACACTCCGTCGGCATTCCATATGCAATCGGCGCGCGTCGTCGTGACAATGCTTGACCATCACGAAAACGTTTGGCACATCGCCAACAACGTGCTCAAGGCTGTTATTCCCGCAAGCAAATTCGCCGAAACGAAAGCAAAACTTGAAAGTTTCGAGGCGGCTTACGGCACGATTCTTTTCTTTGAGTCGAGCAACATGATTAAGGCAATGCAAGACCAATTCCCCGAATACAAGCACAATTTCCCCGGCTGGGCAATGCAGGCTAACGGTATGTTGCAATTCGCGATTTGGACGGCACTTGAGGACTTGGGACTGGGCGCGAACCTTCAGCACTACAATCCGCTGATTGACGAGCCGATTAAACAAATTTTCGACCTGCCCGAAAGCTGGGATTTGGTTGCACAACTCGTTTTCGGCGAAAAGTTGGAAGAGCCGGAGCCGCTCGAAAAAGTTCCGACGGGCACTCGCGTAAAAATTTTCAGAGAAGTTTAAAAAGCAATTACGGTAGAACCAATAAAGCTGGCAATGGTTGCGTTCCGTCGCGGTATCAACGTTAAAAATATTGAACGGCACGGCGCGTCCGCTGTTTGCTACTTTTACAAAAGTAGGAGGTTTTAACGAAATGTTTAAAGTTCTTGGCGTAGACCACATTGGTATAGCGGCAAAAGATTTGGCGGAAGTCGGCGCATTCTGGGAATTGCTCGGCTTGAAATCGACAGGTGAAGAAACAGTCGCCGAACAAAAAGTTACGACGGGTTTTTATCCTACACCCAACGGCAGCGAAATTGAATTGCTCGTTGCGACCGACGAAACCAGCCCGATTGCAAAATTCATGGAGAAAAACGGCGGACGCGGCGGCATTCAACATATCGCGTTGCTCGTCGACGATTTGGAAGCGGCACTCGCTGACCTCAAGGAAAAAGGCGTTAAACTCATCGACGAAAAACCGCGTAAAGGTGCGGGCGGAAAAATTATTGCGTTCATTCACCCGAAAGCAACTCACGGCGTCCTCCTCGAACTCTGCCAACCGATTAAATAGGAACAAGGAATAAGGAACTGGGAACTGGAAGGGATTAGAAAAACTAGTTCCCGGTTCCCGGTTCCCGGTTCCTAAAAATCGACCGAAGGGAGATTTTTGAATGGCGACAGTTGAAGAAAAAATTGCCTTAATGCATTCCAAGAAGGAACATATCCTTCAAGGCGGCGGCAAGGTCAGAATCGATAAACAACACGAAAAAGGTAAGATGACGGCTCGCGAACGCATTGAAATGTTTTTCGACGAGGGCACCTTCGTTGAACTCGATATGTTCGTAAAACATCGTTGCACCAATTTCGGACAAGATAAAAAGGATTTACCCGGCGAAGGCGTCGTCACCGGCTACGGCACTGTTGACGGACGTTTGGTTTATGCTTTTGCTCAAGACTTCACGGTTGAAGGCGGCTCACTTGGCGAAAAGCACGCGCACAAAATTTGGAAGGTCATGGATTTGGCAATGAAGATGGGCGCACCGCTTATCGGCATTAACGATTCGGGCGGCGCACGCATTCAAGAGGCAGTCGACGCACTCAGCGGCTACGCGGGCATTTTCTTCCGCAATACGGCTGCCAGCGGCGTTATCCCTCAAATTTCCGTCATAATGGGTCCCTGCGCGGGCGGCGCGGTTTATTCTCCCGCAATCACAGATTTTATTTACATGGTCAAGAAAACCAGCCAAATGTTTATCACGGGACCTGCGGTTATAAAATCCGTCACGGCGGAAGAAGTTACGGCGGAAGAACTCGGCGGCGCAATGACTCATAATACTCGTTCGGGCGTGGCGCACTTCGCGGCGGAAGACGAAAAAGATTGCATTGAGCAAATTCGTTACCTGTTGAGTTTCCTGCCGAGCAATAACTTGGAAGACGCTCCGCTTGTCTACAATGACGACGACCCTGACCGTCAAGACGAAGAACTTAACACGATTATTCCCGACAATCCGAACGCGCCCTACGACATGAAAGACGTTATCCGCATGATTGTCGACAACGGCGAATTCTATGAAGTTCATCAATATTTTGCTACGAATATCATCACATGCTTTGCGCGTTTCGGCGGACGCAGTGTCGGCATTATCGCGAATCAACCTGCGGTCATGGCGGGCTGCTTGGACGTTGACGCCTCCGATAAATCTGCGCGGTTCATTCGTTTTTGCGACGCATTTAATCTGCCGCTGGTGAATTTGGTTGACGTGCCCGGCTTCCTGCCCGGCGTCGACCAAGAGTATAACGGCATAATTCGTCACGGCGCAAAAATGCTTTACGCTTATTCCGAGGCGACAGTTCCGAAAGTCACGGTTATCACGCGCAAGGCTTACGGCGGTTCGTATATCGCGATGTGCTGCCGCGAACTCGGAGCGGATCAAGTTATGGCGTGGCCTTCAGCTGAAATTGCGGTTATGGGACCTGCAGGCGCGGCGAACATTATTTTCCGCAAAGACCCCGAAAAAGATAAGAAAACTGCCGAATACGTCGAAGAATTTGCTACACCTTACAAGGCGGCGGAGCGCGGTTATGCCGATATGGTTATCGAACCGAAAGAAACTCGTCCGTTGATTATCACTGCGCTCAATGCCCTTGCCAGCAAACGCGAAGTCGGTCCCGCCAAAAAACATGGCAATATTCCGTTGTAAGGAGTTAGGAGTTAGGATTTAGGTGTTAGGGAATTTTCTCTAAATCCCAAATCCCAAATCCTAAAAAGGAGGAATTCCCGTGGCTGAGAAAATTAAACCGGAAATTATCGCGGCAATCACGGCGGCGGTTCAAGCAATGTGCGGCGGCGGAAAAGTTGTCGCAGTCAAAATTAAACGCAACGATAACTGGGCGTTGGCGTCCAAGATTAATCGTTAATTCGGAGGTAAAATATCAATGGCAACAAAAAAATTTAATGTCACTGTAAACGGCACGACCTATGAAGTTGAGGTCGAGGAAGTAAAAGCAGCGGGCGGCGCACCGAAAGCAGCGGCTCCCAAGGCGGCACCTGCACCGGCTCCCGCACCGAAAGCGGCGGCTCCTGCTCCTGCGGCGGCTCCCAAAGTTGCGGCCGGCGCAGGCGAACATTCAATCGATGCTCCCATGCCCGGTAAAGTTATCAAACTCGTTGCGGCTGAAGGCGCGGCAGTAAAAGCGGGCGATGTCCTGTTGATTCTCGAAGCGATGAAGATGCAGAACGAAATCACCGCCGACGCTGACGGCACCGTTAAGAAATTCAACGTTGCGGCAGGTCAGTCCGTCAAAGCTCACGAGTCGCTCGTTATCCTCGGATAAAATATTTTCGCAAACTAAAGAGCACGTCTCCGATTTTGGAGACGCGCTCTAATTTTTTATTCGTCAAAGTCTGTCGCAAACACAAATACCGACACGCCGTCGCTATTATGTAGAGGTCTTTTGAGTCTTCAATGCTTTTGACGAACGCTTCGACAACTTCCAAATCCTCAACGTCCGTAATCACGAACAACCAATCGCAGCCGTCAATGAAGTCCGAAATTTTTTCTCGTGAAAAGTTTTTAGAGTGTCACACAATCGGATACAGTCGCACTTACAAAAATGGGCTAAGCTCCTTTTTAGGAGCCAAGCCCTAATTTTTTTTGTCAAATTTTATTCCGAACGCTTAACATTGTCGCCGTAAATCGTTTTGAAGTCGTCGCGCATGGAAATTTTTATCCAGCCGTTTTGGTCGGCAAGCTTTATGCAACCGTTCGCCTTATCAATGTTGCCGAGTTCGCGCTCCAAATCGTCGCAGATAACAAAAAACGCCAAACTCTTATATTTGTTGCCCGTGATTGTGTAGTTGAGCATGGAAGTATCGCCACCGCTGTTTCCGAACGCCAAAACAGGTTGCTTGCCGATTTCGTGCTCGATAGCTACGACTTTGTTCATTTTTAAATTTTTCCGCGTGAGTTGCCCGCGAATCAGATAATCGTCGTGGCGATAAGCATAATTATCTGCCGAAATGTCGCCCTGATGAGCCGCAATTATCTGAGGATTCGTTCCGATTATGTTATCATACGGGATTTTTAAAGGTTCCGAACTCATAACGCGCATTGCCGGACGGTCGCTGCCTGTGACGATATAAACTTTGAAATCATTCGCCTGCAAATATTTTATGACTTCAACCATCGGCAAATAGAAAACTTCGCCCCATTTTAAGTTTGTGAGACCTTCGACGGGCTTTTCCATGAATTTTCTAACGTAAGCCTCGTAATCTTTGGGGGTCATGCCTGCGAAGACAGATTCTTGAGATTTTGCCTCTCCTATGTCGATTCCTTTGGGAAATTTGCCCGTCATGAAGTGACCCGCGCGAATTTCGGCGTCAACCATCTTTGCATACTCCAAATCTTCGGGCGACGGTGTGTAATCGGGGTCATTAAGGGCGCGTTCAAGGTAAAGCATCCACTCGAAGTAGCACGGCATACTCTCGCCGATAAAAGTTCCGTCCATATCGAAGACCGCGTACCTGTCCTCGACGGGAATAAAATTCCTGCTCTTCTTGTTCGTCACGTCGGTGACAAATTCGACTAATTTTTGATTCGCGACGGAGCCTTTCGTCCAATACTTGAAATCCTTAGCCTTCTTGACTTGAATTTTAGCAATTTCGTCGCGCGGCATGGCGTCAACCACTCCGAACGAGCCGAGAGCTATCAATCCGGCAGTAATCGCCGCCAATATCTTTTTACGCATATTTTTATCGCCTCCGAAAATACTTTAGCAAAAAATTTTTCCATAGTCAACGAAAAAACCCTACGACATGCACCGAAGGGATTTTTTGATTATTTGTCACCGTAATGTGTGCCGCATTGATATATTTCTACCGCGTCATTTTCGATTTTGAATATCAAACGATTCTTTTCATCAATTCGGACACTCCAACAGCCGCTTAAGTCGCCGCGCAACGGTTCAGGCTTACCTGTGCAGTTATAGCCGTTCCTGTCTATGTCTTTGAGCAGATTATTTATCTTCCGCAACGTCTTTTTATCCTGCGTTTGCCAATAAAGATAGTTTTCAAAGGCACTGTCACTGAATATCTTGTTCATTTACGAATTTCTCCCATTCTTCCGCCGTGAACTTTACGACTTTACCTTCTTTAAATTCTCGAATAGATTCTCTAAGGTGTTTTTGATTTTCTTCGCTCCAGAACGGGTCAAATCCCAAATGTCTGCCGTACTTTACATTGTCCATTAACAATTTTATGCATTCGCCGATTGTCATTCCTGTTGTCTCTTTAAATTCTTCCAAATCCTTGCTGTCAATCTTTATGCTTATCGTTTCAGTCATTTTTATCGCCTCCGACGCAAGTTTAGCAAAATTTTTTAACTACGTCAAACGAAAAAACACTCCGACATGTGCCGAAGAGTTTTAATTGTTGTTTATGCCCGTGCGCCGCTTTTTTATTCTTGAATAAATTTTAGGTGAATTATTTGTAACTTATAGTACGGTTTACAACCCAATAATAGTCGTCTTTTGACCAACTAGGGCAATGTTCGTCATTAATCCAAAAGTTCCAACTTATCTGCGCACCTGCCGGAATATAAACATTCTCCGGAGAATGATTCCAAACAGCCGAATAAATGTTAGAACCGTTCTTTGAAGTTTTGACATCAACTATAAACTTAATATTTGTCACCGTGCCACCAACATCACCTGAATTTGTGAAATAACCTTTGACAGTACATTTTCCGTATTCCAATATAACGTCTGTAGTAGTCCAGTCAATGTTAGCCCCTGCCTCAACGTTACTTTGCAATAAGCAAGCAGAAAAAATCGTTGCCAAAGCAAAAACCAACGCAACCCGCTTAAAAATACTCACCATAAGAATCCTCCATTTCAATTTTCAATAAATCATAAAAAACTATGTCTTAAAAAACTTCGCAAGCATTATAAAAAAAAAAACGACCTGTCAAGAATTTTTGAAAATATTTTTGGCTGTAAAATATTCGCTATGGCGGACGATTATTTATCAAAATCCGCTGTGGCGAATTTTTTTGCCCGTTTCAAGACCGATTTACAGCTAAATTTATAAAAACCGCGTCACGATGCCATTTAATTCTTTTAAGCGTACGGTATAGCGGATTTTTCATTTTGCTCCGAAAAATTCCTTCCAAAACCGTTTTTCTCGTGTTATAATCGAAAAAATTGCTATCGGAAGTGTTCAATCATGATTTTCGACGAAATACGTACTCTGCGTATCATAAAAGACGCTCCAAATGCTCATATTGTTAAAATTTTCTTCTGGCTCGCCTTTCATCAGCCTCAAGATGGCATTCACGGCTATAAAATCCAAAAATCACAGATTGCAGGAGATTTAAATCTCGGAAGAACCGTTTTATTCGAGTCTCTGCACTGGTTAAAGGATAATTTAATCATTAACGAGTTAAGCCGTTTAAAGCTTGATGACGAGAAAATTAGGAAGAATCGCGAACTTAAACGCCGCCGCGAACTTAACAAACTCAAAAAAGATTATCAGCAATAAAAATGGGCTTAACTCCAATTTCGGAGCCAAGCCCTAAATTTTTTTTGTCAAATTTTACTTTTTCAAGCCGACATGAGTAATTAAATCGTGATAATACGGGTCACTGACGGCAATTCCGGCGGGTTGGTCAATATCCGCGGGGATAAGCGTGCTGTCTTTGGGCACTGCGACCCAAAAGACCACGTCCGCGCCCTTTGAAGTCAAAATCGAGGCTCTGGCGTTGCTGTCAATGTTTATAAGTTCAATATTTTTATTTATACGTCTGGAAATTTCAGATAAAACCGCCGTAGAAAATCCTGCAGGAGTTCCGTCAGCCAAAATCAAATCGAAAGGCGGCAAATCGCCGGTTACTGCAACTTTTATCGTTTCTGCGCCGTCAATATGCGTTATCGGGACTGCGGGAGGTTCTGCGCCGTTTTTAAGCTCGGTAATGTATTGTTTTGTTAAATTGCTCAACATTCCATCGGTAATCATCTCTTTAATCGCTTTGTTGAGGTCATTTTTGAGTATTGTATCGCCTTTTCGCAGTGCAAAGCAGAAAGAATCTTCCAAATGACGTTCGCTGTCAAGAATTTCCTTGTTATCGGAGCGTTGAAGCATGTATTCGGCGACTTTTTGATAAGTTGAGAGCAAATCAATCTGCCCCGACTCAAGCGCAAGCTGCATATCGTTCATTTTGTCGAAATATTTATATTCCGCACTGAGATTAGCCTTCGACGGACGATAAGTTTTTTCCAATTTCTTCATGTAGTCGTTATATTCGATTTCGCTGGCGTTTAAGTGGGTGATGACTCCGATTGTAGCTTTTCCGCCGTCATTAGCAGGTTCGGAAGGCTTATCGGAGCCGCCGCAACCCGTAATTAATAAACAAGCCGCGCAGATTACCGCAAAAAATTTTTTCATTTAGTTAATCCTCCTTACGTTGTCCCGTTTACTTTTAAAAAGTAAACGCAAGCTAAACAGCGTACGCGTCCGGCGTTTCGATAATTCAGACGTTTAAGCCGCGTTTGAAGTAGTCAAATTTTATTTTGAAAGTTTAACATTGTCGCCGTAAATGGTCTTGAAGTCGTCGCGCATGGAAATTTTTATCCAACCGTTATCATCGGCAAGCTTTATGCATTTATTTGCCTTGTCAACGTTGCCGAATTCGCGCTCAAGGTCGTCGCATATCACGAAAAACGCCGCAGTCCGATATTTATTGCCGTTCAGAGAAAAAATTATCATCGAACTGTCGCCGGTTGAATTTCCGAACGCAAGGACAGGTTTTTTGCCGATTTCGCGCGCCATGTTGGAAACTTTGTTCATGTTAATATCTTTGCTGACAAAATCGCCGCGCACAACTTTATCTTCGGGCTTCAAAGTATAATCCATGCCGTCAATATCGCCCTGATTCGTTGCGACGTGCTTATAATCGGTGCCAATCATGCCGTCAACGGGAAAAATTTCCGCCGAAGTGCGCATATAATCCCTGTCCGCGCCGCTCACGAGATAAATTTTAAAATCGTTCGACTTAAGATAGGAAATTACTTCAATCATCGGCAAATAGAATGCTTCGCCGACTTTTAAGTTGTCAAAACCTTCGACGGGCATTTTTAGATAATTTCTCGTATAAGCGGCGAACTCCTCAGCCGTCATGCCCGCGAATACCGACGCATTTGACTCACAATGCTTCCTGCGCACGTCGTTTGTCATCTTTTTGTTGTAAATCGCCGCTTTGACAAGCTCACCATTAGCTCTGTCCTGCGCGGAGGCAGTATAATTCAGGTCGTCGAGCGCACGATACACGAACATCATAAAATCAAAGCAAAACGGCGCAGTTTCGCAAGCAATCGTTCCGTCAACGTCGAAAACCGCAATTCTGTCTTCAATCGGAATAAAATTTTTACTGCGTTTATCTGTGACATCTTTGACGTATTCGATTAATTTTTGTTTCGGGACGGAATTTTTAGACCAATACTTGAAATCGGACGCCTTCTTGACTTGAATTTTGGCAATTTGGTCGCGTGGCATGGCGTCAACCGCTCCGAACGAGCCGAGAGCTATCAATCCGGCAGTAATCGCCGCCAATATCTTTTTACGCATATTTTCATCACCTCCGAGCACACTTTAGCAAAAATTTTCCGCGCAGTCAACGAAAAAACCCCCCGACGCGTCGCCGAAGGGCTTTTTTTTCTTTATGCTAACGCTACATTGCCTATTTCTTGATTTTGTTCCGCCAAATATCTTTTATGACGCTCTTTCATAATTTCAAGCGCATAATCAGTAGCGCGTGCATCTTTTTGAGTTAAGATTACGTCGTCATCAGTATAATCTTCTCTTTGCGGATACCAACCGGGCTGGTCAACTGTAATTCGTTGCTCTTTATATGTATATTCGGCTGGTCTGACGCTTCTATATAGAATTTCGCCAGTTATCGGGTGTAAAATTGTCTCTTTCATTCTCATTTCTCCTTAAACGATAATAAAGTGAACTCCGAAATGATATTTTGCGTAAATTTTATGTACAGAATATAATCTCCGTATGGAACATGATAAACGTCTTGCCAAATTTTATGATTCTCATATGAGGTCATCGATTTATAAAAATGTTTTAACTCCATTGTAGATATTACTTCTCGAATTCCTTCTTCTTTGAATCCTAAATCTAATGCTGTTCTTCTAGCGGTCTTCGTAGTTCTAAAATCTGAATTCTTAAACTCTGTTAAGCTGTGACTCGGATTAAATTTCTCTATAGAATCATCTCCGAACGGACTTTAGCAAAAAAATTTATCATCGTCAAATAAAAAAACGGGCTTAAACTCCGGTTTCGGAGCCAAGCCCTAAATTTTTTTGTCAAATTTTATTTTGCACGCTTAACATTGTCGCCATAAATGGTTTTGAACTCGTTGCGCATGGAAATCGGGTTCCAGCCGCGCTTGAGAGCCAACGCCGTATCACTTTTTGCGCGATTAAGGTTGCCGCGTTCGCGTTCCACGTCGTCGCAGATAACAAAGAAGCTCATCGAACGATATTTATTATCCTGCAACGTATATTCGAGCATACCGCTATCTCCGGACGAATTTCCGAACGCCAAAACGGGTTTTTTGCCGATTTGGTTCAGAATGGAGAAGATTTTAACGGTTTTGCCGTTTTCGATAATCGGTTTGCCGGAAATAATTATTTTTTCCTTGAAGCGGTCGAAGAAATGGTCTTTAGGCGCGTCTTTACCCATATTTGTTGACGTGTAGTTAAAATCTGTGCCGATAATCCTGTCGAATTGGATAGGAATAATGCCGTTTACGAGTTCGCGAGTGGTGCTGACGCCGCAAGCCGTATCTATGTAGACGTTGAAGCCGTTATTGGTCAAGTATGAAATAATTTCGACCATAGGAAGGTAAAAAGCCTCGCCGCGCTTGAGATTTGTAAAGCCATCCTCGTTAGTTTGCATGAATTCGCGGACTAAAGCGCGATATTCTTCGTCAGTCATGCCGGCATAAACGGCAGTAAGCCCTTCGATATACAATTTGCTTTCGGCTGGCGTTAATTTTTCTTTAGCGTAGACTTTTGGCTGAATTTTTTTGGCAAGGTTAACATATTTTTTAGGCGCGGTGTAATTTTTATCATCAAGCACGCGTTTGAAGAACATCATCTCTTGAAAATAGAGCGGAGCGGTTTCGCAGTAAAAAGTTCCGTCCATATCGAAGGTTGCAATCCTATCTTCGGGCGGAATGTAATTCGAGCTGTAAGGATTGGTCACGTCCTCGACGAATTCGATGATTTTTGCCTTAGTCGGGGAATCATCGTTCCAATATTGGAAATCGAACGCCTTTTCGACGTGAATAGCGGCGACTTCTTCGCGGGACGCGGCATCAGACACGCCGAACGAACCGAGCGCGATTAAACCCGCCGCGATAACCGCCAAAATTTTTTTCTTCATGATAAAACCTCCAAAAAATTTTTTCAAAGATTAACCGCCGCGAATTATATCACACATATAAAAAAAAATCTGCCGCGTTCAACGACAGATGAAAATTTTTTAACCGATTTTGACTTCATGAATTACTTTATAGCCGCGTTCTTCGAGAATTTTTTTAACATCGTCGAAACCTTCGGGGTGGTCATCGAGGCGCACGACGAGTTCATAGCGATTATTTTTGTGGCGGCAAGTGATGAAGCTGTCGATATTAATTCCTTTGTCCGCGAAAATTTTAGTTATCTCCGCCATGACACCGACCTTGTTATCGACTTCCAAAGTCAAACGAGTTTTGCCGCCGATTAAGCCCATAACTTTGATAAAAGTTTTTAAAATATCGGTCGCGGTGATGATTCCGACGACTGCCCCGACGTCCGAGACGACGGGCAAGCCGCCGACTTTGTTGTTGTACATGATAAGCGCGGCTTCTTCAATCGTCGCATTTTCGTTGACCGTGATAACTTTTTCGTGCATGATGTCGCGCACGGAAATTTTATCAAGCAACGAACGAATCTCGTACTTGGAAAGGGTCGTCGCGGGACTGGGTGCCACGCGCATAATATCACGGTCGCTAAAATAGCCTACGAGCTTTCCGTTGTCCACGACAAGCATTCTGTGGAATTTGTGTTTCTTCATGAGCCTGTCCGCCTGTTGAATCGTCGCGTCACTCGTCACGGACACGGGGTGCTTAGTCATTCTCGATGCCACAAACATTTTCATTCCTCCTCCTGCGTTTTTTCTTCTTCCAGCACGGCTTTTATCAACAATTCTACTTGTTTGTCGCTTGGAATTCGGTTATCGTCTTTTTTTGAATAGATTGATACGAGATAAATTTTTCCCTCAATCACAACGTAATAAATCAATCGGAAACCGTTACTTTTTCCGACGTTGATTGAACTGTTTGCAATGCGTACTTTATATACCGCAATATTGTCGGGTAAGTCCAAATCTTCCAACCTGTCGCCGACCAAATTGCCTTGTCCGAGTTCGTCGGTCACGGTGTCTATATCATCGTTTATTTTAAAGAATTTTTTCTTCTTGAGGTAAAATTTTACGTCTGCTTTAAAGTACTTCGTTGCCACGATTTCCATACGATTGTGCACTCTCCTCCGCCGCGATTTCCGCCTCAATCTCAGCGCGCACTTCCTGCCAAGTTTTTTCGGGCAACCTTCCCGCCCGCATTTCGCGAATCTCCAGCAACGAGCCGAGAATCGACATTTCGACAGGGATATAACGTTCGTAATTTTCCTGATTTTCCATTTTTGAATCCTCCTTTTAACAATTAGGAATTAGGAATTTTTCCCTAACCACTAATCACTAACCACTTCTCATCGGCGGGAATTTTTCTCGAAAATTTTTTGCAACTCGTCGAAAGTCAACGTACTCAAATGCGCCAACTTATTGCGGGCTTCGCGATACATTTCCAAATTAGCGGCGTCGATTTCGTTTATGAGCCAACGTTTCTGATTGAACAAGCCGTAAAGTTGTCCGATTTCAATTTCTTCGGGCGCGGAATAAAACAGCATCGTATTTTTTATTTGGTCTTCGTATTGCCTGATAAAATTTCGGCGGAAGGTTTCGACGAGCGGGAAAATTAATTTCAACTGCGTCATCCAAATTGCCTGTTCAATATCGTCGGTGCTTTTGCCGGAAGTAAATTTTCCCTCCCACAGAATATCGCTGAAAAAATCTTCGGGGTTTTTGAGAAATTCATCACTGCGGGCAATGCACGCCGCGCCGAATTCCACATCGCCTTCAGTGAGCGCGGAAACCAATTCGGCAAGATATTGTTTCATCAAGTGATTTTCGTTGGCAAAATCCGCCGCCGCGAAAATGTTAAAGGCAAAACTGTCGTAGCCGCTGATTTTGTCCGCGTAGGAAAGAATTTCGACGCCCGCCTTGCCGAGCCAATAATCGCCAGCCTCAAGCAGAAAAACTCCGCCGCGTCTGCCGCCGAGAAAATTTTGATAATCGGCAATGAACGAAAACCATTTATCGATTTGCGCGGAAGAGGCATTGCGAATCCAAATGCAGCTGTCGTTTAGCGCAATGCCCGTACTTTCCGCCAAAAATTTCGCGTAAGCCTTCTTGCTGTAGGGGCGGAATCTGTCCTTATTCGCGCAAAAATTTTTCAGAACGTATTCTTGCGGCTCCAAGGAAATATTTCCCGCGTCGACGACTTTAATGCTCTGCGTGCCCTTGCGTAATAATTTTTCCAAAACGTCGCGCATCGTATCTGACCAAGGGACACGCTTCGGCAAACACATAACGACGCTTTGACCGCCCGATAATTTTTCTGCCGCCTCGACCAAAAATCTGCGCGGACCGTTTAAATCTTCCCACCAAATTTTCCCGAACAGCTCGCCGCGATTATCCATTGTCGACCTCCGACATTAAGCGGAGCAATGAATCTTCGACTTCGTTGAGCGTGCCGACTATCCGAAGAATTCTTTGGCGGGAGAATAAATATTTAGCCTCGTTGGTCTTGCGCAAAATATTCAGCTCGCAAAGTTCTTCCATGAGCGCGCCGACTTTTTCTTCAGAATTCGGAAGGAGCGGTTCTTTAATCAGCCCGAAAGTTTCCGCCGCAGTCAAAATTTCTCGCGGCGAATAACCTTCGACGGTGCTTTGATTGTAATAAAGATGCGCCAACAAATTCGCGATAACATAATAACATTTGTCCTCGCCGAGCCGCAACGTGATTTCAATCTTGGTTTTTATGTCCTTGGTGAATTCGCGGTCGGCAAGAACTTTTTTAATGTGCTCGTCGCTGATTTGATAAATCGGGGTGTCGGCGTCGTAGCCCGCATAACTCGGCTCGAACAACGCCTTGATTAATTTTTCGCAGTAAAGCTGAATCAAACTCGGAAAATAATTCGCCGTCTCCAAAATCGTCAGAATCAGCGAATCCTTTTCATTTTCGGGAAAATACAAGCCCAAATAACGTAAGGGGACTTCCAAAAGTTTTCTCGCGTCCTCTACGCCGAACGGCTTAACCGTCAGAGATTTCAGCGTCGGGAGAATGCTGTTGTTGCTGAAAGTTTTTTCGCGCTCGAAACGAATGATATTGCGCAAGCCCGCGATAACGAATTTAAAGCGGCTGCCGTTATAATCTTCCTGCTGAATTTTGGCGAGCGCGACAATCGGGCTGTAATTATTTTCCGCGCAAGATTCGATAAATTTATCCGCCTCGTCAAGCGTGAGCAGGAAATAGGGAATTTTCGCCGCTTTGTCACTCGACAGACGATTTCTGATTGCGCGGGCGAGTTCCTCCCAGTCATCGGTCTCGACAGGTTCAATGAAAAATTTTTTATCGGTGAGTTCGCGACTTGTCAGCAACGCCGCTTCCCGATAATTTTTATCGTCAATGTCAATAAAAATCGCGCGTTCGTTATTGTTGCCGTCGACTTTCCTGCAAGCCATTTTGAGGAGCGCGGATTTGCCGAGTTGTCGACCGCCGCAAACGATATTAACTCCGCCGTGATTCATGACCTCGTTAATTTCGTTTTCGCGCCCGATGAACATTTCCGGCGGCAGTGGAATTCGCGGCGACCAAATGTAAGGTTGGTAACGGGCGAACGGCATTATCAGCGACATCAGCGTATCCGTGATTCTTTTCGTGCCGATTTGCGCCGCGCAGTTTTTGAGCAAATACATTATCGCAACCCTGTCGACGACCGCGAAAACTTTTGTCAAATTTTTATCAAGCTTAATTTCTTTGGCAAGGCGACGACGGGTCGGCAAGTCAAGTGCGTAATCCAAGAAAACCAGCGTATGCTTGCTGTTGCCGAGTTCTTTAAATTTCTCGACCAAATTTTTCTCCTCGAATTTTCCGTACAGACACGCAACGTTAAAGCCGTTAATTTCCGCGTCCGAACCGAATGCCGCAATCGGGTGGCTGTATTTTGTTTGACCTGCGCCGAAAATTTTCACATGGAAATTAATCGTGTTGGTGCTCGGCAGAGAAATTTTTTGCACGCTCTCGACGCTGAAGCCCAGCAACTCAAGCAACGTTTTAATTTTGTCTTCGCCGACGAAACTTGTAATCCAACTTTTAACGAGATTCAATTTGGCACGGGAAACTTTATCGCGCGGGAAAATTTTCTTGCCGATTAAAATTTCCAATGAAACGCTGCTGTCCTTAATTTTGTTGTAGCAATCGCTGTACTCTTCCGCGTCCAAAAATCTGGCAAGCGGAGTATCTTCGGCGTCGTCGAATTTTTTATAAATTTCGCCGCGACTCAACTTGAAAATCAAACCTTGAGCCGCCGTGCAATTTCGCGACTCGATTATTTTTTCAATCTCCTCGACACCTTCAGCGAGTTCGTCAGCGTTGAAATTGCCCGCGATTTTTTTATAACTCTCAATCGCCGCTTGCAAATCTTCCCGAAGAACTTTTCCGCGTTTGGCGGCGTTGTCCTCGATAACGTCTTCCCAATATTTTTTCACGCGGAAGAACATGCCGAAATTTTTACTCTCCTCGGCGTACTTGTAGCAATTTTCGACGAGCTGAAGAATTTTTTCTTTCTCGCCTTCGGGCAACGTGTCGAATTGTCCGTAGCTTTGCGCAAGTTCCAAACCGCCGATAAAATTTTCCAGATAGCGCGGAGCATCTTTGGCGGCACTGGTTATGCACTTCGCGGCGTCGTATTCTTTTTGCTCAATGAACGACACGCCGTTGATGTCCTTAAGATAATTGTCAATCATCTGCGCGGAGCCGAAATCATCGCCGCCCGCCTCGAAAATTTGTTCGATACGTTCTTCAAAGCTCGGAAACTTTTGCACGGAATGTTTTTTAATTTGTTCGGGAATATTTTCCCGCGAACCGTCGGAAATATTCAGTTCAAAGTTCGGAAGATAATTTTCGTCAAGGATAACTTTATCGCCGCACAAAAATTCCGCGTAAAAATATTTGCGACTGAATTTGTTATAGGAGCCGTCGAGCCGCGCCAAAATTTCTTCCAACGTTTGAGCGACGACAATCGCGCCGGCATCATCAGCCAAATTTTTCCGAGCCTTTTGAACTTTATCGACGAGCCGCGAACGAATTTTTCTGTATTCGATACCGTCGCTGTCTTCGCCGCCCGCGCAGATAATTTCCGCACAATTCACCCACGAGCACATAATTTCGGCGGCGCGTTCCAAAGTCTTCGTGATATTGTTTTCCAATTCGCCCGTCAACTTGCCGGGATTTTTTTTATCGCAAACCGCGTCCCAGTTGTAAGTTATAAATTGATTGAGCTTGCCGGGGTCAATGTTCACCCGTTCAAAGCTCGCGTCCTTTTTAAGGAAAATGTCCGTCAAGAAATCTTTGACAATGTTAAGCGTATCCGTCGAGCGAGCCTCGGACTTATCTTTTATCGCGTTGAAAATTTGCGCCAAATCTCCGTCGCGAGCGAAAATAACTTTCTTCAAGCGGATAAAAGTTTTGTTGTAAGCCTTATCGGTCGGACGCCCTTCAAAAAAGCTGGTGTAATAATCTTCGGCGTCGCGGATAATTTTTTCAAGATTTTTTTCGGCGGCGTGGCGTTCCTTGGTCTGATAATCGGCGTAGAGGTCGACGCCCTTTTTAATTTCGGTCTTGAAATTTTTTAAGTCGTCAATCAGTTCCGCGAGAGCCGCATTTGACTTGACAAGCCCGAAACTCTTTGTCAGGACGTTGAGCGCGGGCATACCGTAATCGACGCCGAAATCGTTGTAGAAAAATGCGCGGACGGCGGCGGCGGTTATCAAAGCCTCGTTGAAATCTTCGTCATCATGCGTCGCCAAAGTGGAAATTTTATCGGCACTGTAGCCCTCGTTCAAAAGCGGGTCGTCGAGCCCAAAGGCAAGTTGCTGATAAAGCGGTTCGACCGCGTTGAGTTTCAAGCTGTGCGCCTTGAGGTAAGCGGTCGCGCAGTAAAATTTTTTATCGCGGAGCATGTCTTTGACATCGTGTAAAATTTTTTCCTTAATCGTCGCGTCAATGGGCGGAGCCTCGGATTTTTGCACGACGGGAACATCTTCCGATTCATCGTCGTCGAGAATTTCTTCGGGCTTGGGATTATCGTCGGGCGGCTCGGAATCTTCCCAGATTTTAAACGGCGGAACTATTTCCATTGTGTCCTTGCGATAAAAATCATCGTTTTCAAAATCGAAAAGATAATACTCGTCGGCTTTGGAAAAAGTTTCGGGCAAAATTTTTTCGAGCGCGTTAAACATTTTCTCGGCGTGCTGAAGATTGAGTCCCGCAACGAACACGCGATTAAATCTCCCGACTTTCTTGGAATAATTTTCTTGACGTTTCAAAAAAGTTTCGGATTCTTCCGGTTTTTCCCAAATGCAACCGAACGACAAATCGCGCTTATTCTTGCCGGAAAATTCCAATCTGAACGCCGTCGACGAAAAATCCACGCCGAAGAAATTATTTCCGTGCCCGAATTCGAGTGCGTACATGGAACAATAAATCGTCCGCATTAAAGCATACTTTGCCGATTCGGCGATAAACGTAACCTTTTCAACTTCGTTTTTGTTGCGCTTGAGGTCGATAAATTTTCTGCCGCTGTCGGTCTTGGCGAATTCGCAAAAATTTTTCGTCAGGCCGTAGAAATTTCCATAACCCTCGAAAGAATATTTTTGAATGTAACCTTTGTTGAACAAAAGTTGCGCGATACTTTCCATAATTTCCTTGGGCATTTTTTTCGGGCAGAAAGCCGGCCAGGAAAGCAAACTGCTCCTGGAAATGAATTGCAGAACGGGCTTGAGAATTTCGGCGTTTTTAAAGTCGCGCTTGAAACGAACGGCGGAGAATTCTTTATTGCGCTCATTTTTCTCGACGGTGAAAATTTTTTCCCACTCGGCGAAATCATTTTCCGTCAGCAATGCGCCCATATCGTTGAGGATTTTTTTAGGGTCGTCCTTTTCTTTGGGCGGCGATTCAGATTTAGATTCGGATTCGGATTCAGATTCGGATTCAGATTCGGATTCGGATTCGGACTCGGTCGGAAGAGTAATTTTTTTGCGACGTGACCAAGTTCGCGCAGGTTTTTGTTCGGCGAGTTCTTCGGGCGTCGCAAAAATCAATTCGTTGCCGAAAAGTCCGCGCCCGATTAAATCATCGCTGAAAGTTTCGCGGAGTTCGTTGGTGATAGAAAATTTTTTGCCGAAGTCTTTTTCCTCTGCGGCATTGATGAATTTTGAATACGGTTCGACGGCGGATTTTAACTTTGCATTTTGCCGTTTTCTGGCGAGTAATTTTTTCAACTCGGATTGATGTTCGCGCAGAATTTTTCTTAAGTCGGGAGCCTCCGTAACCAAGCACAAAAATTTCCCCGCTTGTCGGAAGACGTTAGCTTCGCGAATTTTTTGTTCTTCCGTGTTCAAATTTTTTTCGACGGCGGAAAATTTTTCGGGCAATGATTCCTTGAACAGTTCAAGATATAAATCGCGGCATAAATTTGTTTCCGCTATCCAACTGAATAAATTTTTTCTCAAGCGGTCAATGGTCTCGGCGTCCGTAAATTTTTCTTGAGAGATAAGCTTTTCGGCTTTGGAAAAATTTTCTCTGAGAGCCGCGCTTGATTCCTGCCAATCGCCCAAAAGTTTTCTTAAGTCGTTAATTTTCTGTAGTCGTTCCATGGGTTCCCCTCTTTAATGTCAGCCGCCCAAATAAGCCTTGCGAATATCTTCACTGGCGGCGAGTTCTTTTGCGTCGCCGGAAATTGTGATTCGTCCGGTCTCCAAAACGTAAGCGCGATTGGCGATTGAAAGTGCCATATTTGCATTTTGTTCGACGAGCAAAACCGTCGTGCCCGTCTTGTTTATGTCGACGATGATATTAAAAATTTCGCGAATCAAAAGCGGCGCAAGTCCCATGCTCGGTTCGTCCATGAGCAAAAGTTTCGGGCGACTCATAAGCGCACGCCCCATGGCAAGCATTTGCTGTTCACCGCCCGATAAAGTTCCCGCCAACTGCAATCGACGTTCTTCAAGGCGCGGAAAACGTCCGAAGACCATTTTAAAATCGTTTTGAATTTCTTCGGTGTCTGTGCGCGTAAAAGCTCCCAATTCCAAATTTTCTTGGACGGTCATTTCCGCGAAAATTCTTCGACCTTCGGGCACTTGTGATATTCCCTCGCGAACGATTTTATGCGCCGGCATTCCTGCAATATTTTTGTTGAGGAAATTTATTTCGCCTGTCTTTGGCTTTAGCAATCCGGAAATAGTTCGGAGCGTCGTCGACTTGCCCGCGCCGTTCGCACCAATCAGCGTGACGATTTCGCCTTCCTCGACGGAAAGACTTATTCCTTTTATCGCGTGAATCGCGCCGTAGTAAACGTTAATATCTTTGACTTCAAGCATTGCCATAAGCAAACCTCCTTTACTTGTCGTGCAGAGAAATAAATTTTTCGATGTCGTTAAAGTATTTAAAGTTGTCGTAGATTTTATCGAGACTCCAATCCCACCATTTAATTCGCAAGAAAGCTTCGATAATTTCGGGCGGGAAACGATACTTGATAATTTTTGCGGGATTGCCGCCGACGATAGCATAGGGCGGGACATTTTTTACAACGACGCTGTCCGCCGCAATAACCGCGCCGTCACCGATAATCAGCGGTTTGTTAGGATCAGTGCATTTTAATTTGCAACCGCGTCCAATCCAAACATCATTACCGATTTCGATTCGATAATCACCAAAGTGCGGGAAGAATTCACGCGGGACAGCCCAATCCGTCATTACAAGACTGTAAGCCGAAACCAAATGATAGTTGTGATTTTGGCTTAGCTCGAATTCAAATGTTATTCCCCACGAAATAGCAGAGAAATTCCCGACTCAGACGACACCGTCACGTTCAATCGTCGCTTCGACTATGTAACTTTTGGTGCCGAGTTCGACGCCGGCACCCGCTACGGAAAGACGTTGCGGGTAAATCGTTGTGGACATTAAAACGACAGAATTTTTTTCAACGATACCGACAGAAGTTTTTTCAATGACGCCGTAAGCGATACTCTCTGTAAGCAACCGCGAGAAATTCAAATTCGGCACCTTAAAAACTCGCCCGTCGATAATTTTGTTGCGCGGGATACCGTTATCTTCAACTTGCTTGAGACGGGAATAAAAATTATGATGTGAAGAAATTATAGCCAGGTCAAAGTCAATATCATTATATCCCCCATTAACATCATCGATGACGTCTGCGATTTCCAAATTACCGCGCTTAACCTCTGCATCGTAGAAAGGTTTCAATTGCGGATAAAGGTCGTCCGTGCCAAAGATTAAAGTTTTGTATGCAAAAAAAATCACTCCTTAAAATTCAAAAGTCACGGGGAATTGATGCTTGCGTTGAGCGTCGCGGCAAAAGCGGCTGTAGATACGGGAAATTTTTTTCTTGTCGATTTTGGAGTAATCGCCGAGAATTTTTATGTGCGCTTCGACGGGAAATTTTTTCATGGTGTCCAGTTCGCCGAGTCGTTCTTCAATGCATTCTTGCGTTGACAGCGGAAAACTTTTGCCATGGAAAATTCTGAAGACTTCGCGGACATTTTTAGTTTCGGGATTAAATTCGCAACTCATGGAAAGATTACCTTCGCCCGACATGTACATACGCCCGAAGCCTTCTTTGTCGACGCCTTGAGTTAAAAGAGAAGTCCGATTGCCACTTTCGTCGACCATAAAAATTTTTGCTTTGGAAATTTCATCACGCCAAGTTTTAGCCGGAGAAACGTAAGAATCAAAATCGACCTCGATAGTGTCTCCGGTCTGCGTGTAAGGGAATTGAGCTGCCTCGCGGTTTGCGTCGCCGAGTCTCAAAGCAGCAATGACTGCTGTGCTCCTCGCCAATGTCTCGCGATTAAATTTGTAAACATCGACAAGTTGTTTGGGATTTTTTTCCGACGGCTTCTGATAAGTTTCGCCCGTCGTCCAAAAAGATTTATCGAAGTAAATCTGCGCGGCGGGGAATTTTTGATTGTAAAGCTCAACGGCAGCCTCAATCCGATTAAAACAATCCGTCCACTGCTCCCAACTTGTCAAGTCGCGAACGCCCGAACAACTTTTGCTGTGCCCCATGCAATCAAGTGCAACCGCGTCGACATTGACGCCCATAGCCGCAACAGCCTCGCGATTTTCCAAGACGTGAATCGCCGAATTCAACGAGTGATCTTTTCTAAGCGCGTTGCCGTCGGTGTAAGTTTTAAATTTTCCGCCGTCCATGCCGGTATCGTGCATGAACGCCGCAATTTCCAATTCGTGCCTGTCAATCGACGAATACCAAGGATTTCCAAAATTTGCCGCGTCGATAGCGTCAGCCGCCTCCAAAGATTTTACGGCGACAAGTGCCGCATGATGTGTACCGTGGTCGCTGTAAGTCCTCAGCTCGACATATTTCTTGGCGATTTCTTTTGCGTTAGTGTAGTATTTCGCCGAGAGATTTTTTATCGCTTCCGTATCTGCCGCCGAAACAACTTGAGTAAATAAAAATGTTATAACAAGCAACGACGCGGCGAAAATTTTTCTAAGCATCAGTCAACCTCCTTTACTTGTCGTGCATGGCAACAAACTTTTTTATGTTATTAAAGTATTTAAAGTTGCCGTAGAGTTTATCAATATCCCAATCCCACCACTTGATTCTTAGTAAAGCTTCAACAATTTCGGGCGGAAAACGATATTTGATAACCTGCGCGGGATTGCCGCCGACGATGGCGTAGGGCGGGACATTTTTAACAACGACGCTGTTAGCCGCAATGACTGCTCCGTCTCCGATAATCAGCGGCTTGTCGGGATTATTGGAACTTAAAATGCAGTTCCAACCTATCCAAACGTCATTGCCGATTGAAATTTTGCACATACCTTGCGGTTGCACAGATTTTTTTTTGGCGGTTTTCCAATTAAAATACCATATCGGAGCAGAGCTGACGTTGTTATAATTGTGGTCGCGATTTTCGCCGAGCATGAAAGTTGTATTTCGAGCTATCGGGCAAAATTTTTGAATGGAGACTTCGCCGTTGCCAACAAATGTCGAGTTGGCATTTATATAGCTCATCATACCCATCGAGAGACTGCCTTTTCTGCCTTTTATTTTGTAAATTTGCGGGTGAATCGTTTGTATGCACAATTTGAAAATTGTTTTTTCCAAAAAGCCGTGAGCAACTTTTTCTTCCAAAAAAAGAGGGAAATCCAAATTGGGTACAATGAAAACCGTACCGTCAATAATTCTGTCGCGCGTGAAACCGATTGACTCAAGCATTGTCATATACTTATAAAAAAATTGTCTGGAAGAAATTATCGCAAGGTCAAATTCGGAAACATCATGATTCTTGCCGTCATTGTAAAGGATTTTGAATTTGTTTTTTCTGGGTTCGGAGGTAGTGACGATTTCCAGATTGCCGCGTTTAACTTCCGCTTCGTAAAACGGCTTCAGGTGAGGATAAAGGTCGCCCGTGCCATAAATCAAAGCTTTGTATGCCATAAAAATTCCTCCTCAATTAATTGCCTCCGCTCCGAGATACGCGCGAATAACTTCGGGGTCGTTTTGAATATCGGCGGGAGTACCGTCGGCGATAATTATGCCGTATTCGAGGACGTAAATCCGCTCGCAAATGCCCATGACCAAACTCATGTCGTGTTCGATTAAAAGGACGGTCAAGCCGAATTGTTTTCTAATCCAGCGAATCATGTCCATAAGTTCTTGAGTTTCTTGAGGATTCATACCGGCGGCAGGTTCGTCGAGGAGTAAAAGTTTCGGCTTGGCGGCAAGGGCGCGCGCTATCTCAAGTCGACGCTGTGCACCGTACGGAAGATTTTTCGCGACTTCGTGAGCATGTACGTCAAGCTTAAAAATTTTCAGCAGGTTTAAAGCTTCCTCTTCGATAGATTTTTCTTCGCCGAAGTAACGACCAATTCGCAAAACCGTTTCAAACAAGCCGTATTTAACGTGGCAGTGATAAGCAATTTTAACGTTGTCGAGGACGCTGAGTTCGCTGAACAGACGAATATTTTGAAACGTCCTGGCAATGCCGCGTTGAGTTATCTCGTAAGGTTTGAGTCCGACGAGCGATTTGCCGTCAAAAGTAATTTCGCCTGTCGTCGGTTTGTAAACGCCCGTTATCAGATTAAAAGCCGTAGTTTTGCCCGCGCCGTTCGGTCCGATTAATCCGATAAGTTCGCCTTGGTCAATGTAAATGTTGAAGTCCGAGACCGCTTTGAGTCCGCCGAAGACTTCCGACACGTCAACCGTCTCAAGCAAATGTTTATTGTCAGCCATAAAAAAATCCTTTCCGTGAAAATTTTTATCTGCTTTAAAAATTATGAGGTCAGCAATGCGCAACACTTCAGCTGATAGAAGGGAATAAGCTGTAACCTAAAAAACAACGTCACTTTGCCCGTCATTCATGACAGTTCTACTTTTCCGAATTTCTGCCGGTTCTTTTATCATCTCTTCTTCATTTGCCCAAGGAATGTCATCGCCGATTAAATCCTTAACTTCTTTCATAATCGCAATATTTCTTTCTGCGCGAGAGTTTGGATTTACTCCGAGTATTTCACGGACACTTTTCAGCACCTTAAGCAATACTTCGGATTTTTCATCGGGGATTCCCTCAATCAGAGTGAATACCTCTTGCTTGAGCGCAGTCATTGTCTCGCCTCCTTTGCGTTACGTTTGCTCGCCGACAAGACCTTCGACTTCCTCCATGAGTGCCAATTTCTCTTCCACGCGCTCCGTTAATTTCTCTTGCCGATTTGTATCGACATTAAGCAGCTCGCAAACGTTTTCCAAAATTTTTAAGACAGTCGCCGCTTTGTCGTCGGGAATGCTTTCGATTAGGGCGATTGCCTCCAACTTAGCCTCAATCATGTTACTGCCTCCTTTGCGCCCGAAACTTTATCCAGGAATTTTTTAATCGGTCCGACGTTCGTCAATTCCATGTAACCGAACAAACCTTGCGGGCGATAGAACATCATCAAAATCAATGCCAATGCGTAAATTATCATGCGCGCCTCAGGGAAGGACGCCAATGCCGCCGATATGAACGTTACGACGAATGCGCCCGCGATTGAACCTGTGATTGAACCCATGCCGCCCATAACGACCATTATCAAATAGTTGAACGACGACAAGAAGGTAAACGAGGTCGGGCTGATTAAATAGAATTGGTGCGCGAAAAGTCCGCCTGCAACGCCCGCGAACGCCGCGCCCAAGGTGAACGCCATGACTTTATATTTTGTCGTGTTGACGCCCATTGCCTCTGCCGCGATTTCGTTTTCGCGTATCGCTATGCAAGCTCGACCGTGCGACGAGTTCACGAAATTTTTTATAAAGAACAAAGTCACGAGCATGACGAAGAAAACCCAAGTGAAATTCGTCAAATGCGGTATGCCTTTAAAGCCCGCCGCGCCGCCGACGTAATCAATGTTCATGATGACGATTCGGATAATTTCGCCCAGTCCCAGCGTTGCAATCGCCAAATAGTCGCCGCGCAGACGTAATGTCGGAAGTCCGATTAAAAAGCCCAAAAAGCCCGCCGCGATTGCTCCGAGAATCAGCGCGACTATTAAAGGCAAACCAAACTTGACCGTCGCCACAACTCCGACGTAAGCTCCGACTGCCATAAAGCCCGCGTGCCCCAGTGAAAATTGTCCCGTGTAGCCGTTGATTAAATTCAGGCTCGCTGATAGGATTATGTTCACGCAAATTAAAATTATGTTCAGCTCCCAAAACGAGCCGATAATTTTTGTGCTTATCATCATTTGCAGAACGCCGTAGAGCACCAGCCCGAAGACAAGCATTACCAAATCTCTTTTCCTTGCTGCGTTCATATCGTCACACTTTCTCGTTAGTATTTTTGCCAAAAAGTCCGCTCGGTTTAATCAGTAAAACCAAAATCAAAATTGCAAACGCCGCCGCGTCTCTGAACGTTGAGGAGATAAAGCCCGCGACCAATGCCTCGACGACACCCAAAACAATTCCGCCGACAACTGCTCCGGGTAAAATTCCGATACCGCCCAAAACCGCCGCAACGAACGCTTTCAAGCCCGGCATGATTCCCATAAGCGGATCAATCGTGTTGTAGTAGACGCCGACCAAAACGCCCGCCGCCGCCGCTAACGCCGAACCTATGCAGAACGTCATTGAAATAACTTTGTCCGAATCAACGCCCATAAGTTGCGCGGTTTCCGTGTCAAAGCTCGCCGCACGCATTGCCTTGCCGAGTTTTGTTTTCTGTACGATGTAAGTCAGTATTGCCATGAGCACAATCGTTATTCCCAAAATCAAAAGCTGTTGTCCGTTGATTATGAAACCGCCCAAATTAAACGAGATATTCGGCATGACTTCGGGGAATGTGCGCGGCGTCGGCGTGACAAAATACATGCTCGTATACTCAAGGAAGAATGATACGCCAATCGCTGTGATAAGCAGAGAAATTCTCGGCGCGTGTCGCAACGGCTTATAGGCAATCCTCTCGACCAACATGCCCAAAATCGCCGTTATCGCCATAGAAAGTAAAAGTGCGGGGAAAATCGATAAGCCGCCGAACGTGACCGCCGCAAAGCCGATATACGCGCCGACCATATAAACATCGCCGTGCGCGAAATTTATCAACTTTATAATTCCGTAAATCATCGTGTAGCCCAGAGCAATCAGCGCGTAAATGCTGCCCAGACTCACGCCGTTTATCAACTGCTGAATCAGTTGATGCATAAAGTCCATAAAAAAACCTCCTTGAACATTTTCAAGAAGGATTTTAACGTTTTATCGCGATATTGTCACGCGTTATTTTTTTATCTTGGATTTAAAGCTCAAATCATTTTATCAACCTTCGGGAGCAATTTTCGCACGGAGTTCGCGCATGCCGTCTTTGGTCTCGATAACGACGATACCTTTAATCGGATTGTGCGTCGCCGAATCCATTGTGATTTTGCCCGTGCCGACTTGCAAATCTTTTATTGTCTCGATATTGTCGCGGATTTTTTGGGAATCGTCGCCGCCGCGTTCAATGGCATTTACGAGCATTTTGCCCGCGTCGTAGCCCAGAGCCGCAAAAACGTTCGGGTCGTTGTTGTATTCGCCTTTGTAAGCGTTGATAAAGCCTTGGACTTCGGCGTCGCCTTCAAAGTAATGCGTGCAGAAATAAGTATTGTTGAGCGCGTCTTTGCCGGCAATGTCGATAACTTTGCTGTCGTCCCAACCGTCGGTGCCGAGGATTGCAGCAGTTATTCCGAGTTCGCGAGCCTGCTTGACGATTTTGCCGACTTCCTCATAATAAGCGGGAACAAAAATAACGTCGGCATTTGCGGTTTGGATTTTTGTCAACGCGGCTTTGAAGTCTTGGTCTTTGGCAAGGAAAGCCTCTTCCATTACGACTTGACCGCCGTCAGCCTCGAATTTTTCCTTAAAGATTTTGCCGAGACTCTTGGAGTAATCGGAGCTGGAATCAAGATAAAGCACTGCGGTTTTCGCGTTCAAATCTTTTGCGGCGAATTGCGCCATAACTTCGCTTTGCTGCGGATCAATAAAGCAGGAACGGAAGACGAACGCTTTAACTTGACCGTTTTCGACGGTGACATCGGGATTGGTCGCGGCGGGCGCGATAATCGGAATCATGTTATCCGTCGCAACTTGCGATTCGGCAATGACGTTTGCTGTGACTGCCGGACCGATAAGCGCGATAACTTTGTCGTCGGAAATTAATTTTGTTGCTGCGTTGACGGATTCAGCCGCCTCGGATTTGGCATCAGCCTCGACGATTTTAATTTTTTTGCCGTTGATGCCGCCTGCGTCGTTGACTTCCTTAATCGCAAGCTTGAGACCGTTGTTGGCATTCGCGCCGTATTGTGCGTGGTTGCCGGTCAGCTCGAAGTTCGCGCCGATAACAATTTCGTCACCTGCAGCAGCTTTTTTATCGCCACCGCCGGCTGAATCTCCGCCGCCGCAACCCGTGAACAATGCGCTTGCCAAAATTCCGCAAGCAATCATCGACGCCAATTTAAATTTCTTTTTTGAAAAGAACAAACTACTCGACCTCCAAAAAAATTTTGTAACATTAAAACTTCGGCGCAAGTATATTTAAAAAAAAATCAAACGTCAAGATTATTGACGTCGAAAATTCTTCTGCTCGCAAATAATTTCAAGCCTCGATTGAAACAAATTTGAACTGATTGTAATCGAAGAGTCCGCGCGCGGTCAATTTTATTTCGGGGATAACGGGCAACGACATAAAAGTTAAAGTCATGACGGGTTCGACGTTTTTATTTATTCCAAGTTCGGCGTGGGCTTTTTCGTGCAGTTCGTCGAGTTTTTCTTTAAGTTCCTCGCCTGTCATGTCGCTCATAAGTCCGGCAATCGGCAACGCTATCGACGAAATAATTTTCCCGTCCTTAACCAAAACCATGCCGCCTTCCATTTTTATCAGAGCTTCGACCGCGCAGAAAATTTCCTCGTTGTTGACGCCCGCCGCTATGATGTTGTGAGAATCGTGCGCAACCGAAACTGCAATCGCGCCGCGCTTAATTCCGTAGCCGCTCAAAAGTCCGAGTCCGACCTTGCCCGTCTCGTGATGTCGTTCAATCACCGCGATTTTGCAAATATCTTTGTCGGCGTCAAAAATAAAATCGCCCGTCTCGTCGAATTGGACTTCGGCGACAATTTTTTTCGTCACGACGCCGCCCGGCTCAATTTCAATGACATTAACTTTGCCGCTCGTCAAATTCAGTTTCAATCGGTCGACGGAAAAATTTTTAACTTTGACGGAGCCGCGAACACTTGAAATATCTGCGGGAAGAATTTCGGGAAGATACTTTCCGTCCTCGGCGACAAGTTCTCCGCCTATCCAAACATTGGCGACGCGGAAATTTTCCAAGTCGTCAAGCAAAACCAAATCTGCGCGGGCACCGATTTTAATCGCGCCGCGGTCGTGAAGTCTGAACGCTTCGGCAACATTTATCGTCGCAAGCTGAATCGCGGTTATCGGGTCAATTCCCTCCTCAACGCAAAGTTTCAAATTGCCGTTCATGTGTCCGCGTTCAAAAATCGTTTTGGGCTGGCAATCGTCCGAACAAAGTAAAACGCGGCGACTGTTGGCAGGTGTCACGCCTTTAATCAAAATTTTCAAATCGTGACAAGCCGAACCTTGACGAATCAAAACGTACATGCCTTTTGCAATGCGTTCGTTCATTTCGTCGAGCGTGCGGCATTCGTGATCGCCGACAATCTCCGCGCACATGTAAGCATTTAAATTTTTTCCGCTGACGTTCGGAGCGTGTCCGTCAATCAGTTTGCCGAATTTTTTTGCCATCAAAATTTTATCCAAAACTTTATCATCGGCGTTGACAATTCCCGGCACGTTCATAAATTCTCCGAGTCCGAAAATATTTTCGTTGTCAATAAGTTCAAGCATATCTGCCGCCTCAAGAATCGCGCCTGCGTCTTCAAACGGCGTGGCAGGTACGCAACTTGGCATTGCGTCAATTATGTTAAGTTTCGTCCTCTGCGCGGCGTCGAGCATGTAACGAATACCTTTAAGCCCGCAGACGTTTGCAATCTCATGGGGGTCGGCAATAATCGAAGTGGTGCCGCAAGGAACAATTATTCTGCCGAGTTGTTCGGGGCTTATGTAAGATGATTCAATATGGATATGCGCGTCAATAAATCCCGGAGCGAGAAATTTTCCTTGAGCGTCAAAAATTTTTTCGCCGTCATATTCTGTCTTACCCATGCCGACAATTTTTCCGTCAGCTATTGCGACTTCGCCCAAATAAATTTCGCCGCTGAGCACGTTGACAATTCGGCAATTTTTTATCACGAAGTCGGCTTTTCTTCTGCCCGCCGCCGCGTCGATTAAATTTTTCAACTCAGCTTTCGTCATTATGAATCCCTCCGGTGTCAGGATTTAGGAGTTAGGATTTAGGAGTTAGGAGTTAGGATTTTCTATCACCTATTACCTATCACCTATCACCTACAACAACGCGTATTTCAAAATAAACAGTACCGTCAAAATATACATGAGCGGCGTGACTTCTTTGCCTTTGCCCGTGCCGACATGCAACAGCGTATAACTTATGACGCCGAAACAAATTCCTTCCGAGATTGAATACATGAACGCCATGGAAAAAATCGTTATGTAAGCAGGAACCGCCGTGAGTACGTCGCTTGTCCAGTTGATTTTGGCGACTTGTTGCATCATGAGGAATCCGACGATAATCAGCGCGGGAGCCGTCGCGAATGCCGGGATTGCCAAAAATATCGGCGAGAAGAATAATGCCAGTAAAAACAATGCGCCCGCCGTCAATGCAGTTAAACCTGTCTTGCCGCCTTCAGCTATGCCCGTCGAAGATTCTACAAATGTCGTTATCGTCGACGTGCCCAATAATGAACCCGCCGTCGTGCCGATTGCGTCCGTCAACAAAACTTGCTTGACTTTGGGAAGTTTGCCGTTTTCGTCAAGGAGATTTGCTTTCGTCGCGCAACCTATGACCGTGCCGATTGTGTCAAATAAATCGACGAAGAGGAACGCCATCAATATCGAGAAAAATTCAAACGAGAAAACCGAACTGAAATCAACTTGCATGAATGTCGGCTCAAGTGACGCCGGCATTGAAATTATTCCGTTCGGAAATAAGCTGAAGAAACCTTTTTCGGGATTGGGAACGTAAAAACCCGTCGCTTGACAAATCATGCCCAGACCCCACGTCGCGATTATCCCGAACAGTACCGAGCCTTTGACGTTCTTTATCAGCAGGAATGCCGTTATCAGCAAACCAATCAGCGCAAGCAAAACCGTTATGCCTTCCGATTGAAATGCTCCGCTTTCGACCGAGCCTTTGAACGAATAAAGCGTGACGAGCGTCGGACCCTCAACAACTATGTGCGCGTTTTGCAGTCCTATGAAACTTATAAAAAGCCCGATGCCGACTGAAACCGCAATTTTCAGCGACGGCGGGATTGCATTAAAAATTGCCTCGCGAATATTTACCAACGACAAAAAAATAAAAATGAGACCTTCAAAAAAAATAGCTCCCAAGGCCTGTTGCCAAGTATAATTCATTCCTATAACCACTGTATAAGAAAAATATGCATTTAATCCCATACCGGCGCTGAGAACGAATGGCATATTTGCCAAGAGTGCCATTAAAAAAGTGGCGAAAGCACTTGCTAAAGCGGTCGCTGTGAACACCGCACCCGTGTCCATACCTGCCGCACCTAGTATAACGGGATTTACCGCCATTATATACGCGACGGTCATAAAAGACGTAATTCCCGCCATGACTTCTGTCTTAACATCGGTGCCGCGCTCTTTCAATTCAAAGAAATCTTTCATAGATAGCTCCTTTCCAAAACAAGATTACGGAAGGAATTTTACACGAAAAATTTTTCTAAGTCAAAAACTCTCTTCGATTGACAAGAAAAAGCCCTGCGTGTTATGATTGCGTTGCTACAAACACCAACCACAAACAACGACAGAGCTGTCTAAAAGCTTTTAAATTCTAACACGCTCGCGCCGCGAAGTCAAACGAAAGGAGAAATTCTTATGGAAGTCTACGGAATAATTTATCTTCTCATCGACGGTACAAACGATTTGGAGTACGTCGGACAGACAATTCGTTCATTTAAAGCGCGTTTTCGTCAGCATATGCGCGGTGACCAGTACATTGACCGCGTACTTCAAAAACGTGGTGCAGATTTGTTTGCAACGGCAATTTTGAAAATCTGCTACAGTCAAGAGGAACTCGACTATTGGGAAAAATATTTTATAAAGGCACGCAATACCATATCGCCCAATGGCTATAATCTCACAGAGGGCGGCGAAGGTGGCAAGCCGTGCGACGAAGTACGCGCAAGAATCGGGGCGGCGGGCAAAGGTAAGAAAAAATCACCCGAACACCGCGCAAAAATCGGAGCATCGGAACGAGGAAAAAAACAACCTCCTGAAGCAAAAGCAAAAATTTCTGCAGCGCGTAAAGGAAAAAGTTTGACGCCGGAGACAATAGCAAAACTTATTTCTATAGCACGCCGTTCCGAAACGCCCTACAAAAATTTAATTGCTGAAATGCGCGAGCACAATCTCTCATATGCGGGATTAGCAAAGATTTTAGGTATTACGAAAACGGCTGTTTCTTTAAAAATGCGCGTCAAAAAAAATTTCACCAAAGAGCAGAGTACAAAGCTCGAAAATTTTTTTGGATTACCTGTAGAATATTTGCTGGCACGTGACGACGGACTTACTGAAATATTATCAAAAGAAGAACGGAATGCAAAACTTTCTGTAACGAAACGCCACGTCAGCCCTTATAAAAATTTACTGAATGAGCTTGACGCACGGAAATTATCGTATCATGGATTCGCAAAACTTTTAGGTCTATCGCAATCAAATATTTCCCTCAAAATGCGCGGCAAACAAAATTTCACGAATGAACAGATTGCAAAGATGGTTGAATTTTTTGGCAAGCCCGCCGAATATTTGTTGGCACGCGACGACGCTTGAGGGAGTACAAATTATTTCAACACTTCGTCGAGATTGGCTTTGATTTTGGTGACTTGCAAGCCGTAAACAATTTGAACGCCGACGCCTTGTGTAAGAATGCCCTGCGCGCCGCTCGACGTCAAAATTTTTTCATCGACGACGGAAGAATCTTTAACCGTAACGCGCAACCGAGTTATGCAAGAATCACAGTCGACAATATTTTCTTTGCCGCCGAGTCCTTTTATAATCAGTTGAGTTTGTTCGGCGTCGCTCAAAACTTTTTCTTCAAGCAAATTATCTTCTCTGCCGGGCGTCTTGTAGTCGTATTTTTCAATCAGGAACTTGAACGAAAAATAATACAGGAAAAACCACGGCACACCGATTAGCGGGACATAAATCCAATTTGTCTTGTCCTCGCCCTGCAAAATCCCAAACAAGATAAAATCAATCAGTCCGCCCGAAAATGTTTGCCCGATTGTTATTTGGAAAATGTGCGCCATCATGAACGCGCAACCGTCAAAGAAGGCGTGCAGAACGTAAAGCATGGGCGCGACGAATAAAAATGAAAATTCGAGCGGCTCGGTTATTCCCGTCAAAAATGATGTCAGCGCGGCTGAAAAAAGCATACCGCCGACAATTTTTTTATTTTGCGGCTTGGCAGTTTTGTACATGGCGAAGGCGGCTCCGAGCAGTCCGAACATCATCGTTATAAATCTGCCCGACATGAATCGCGAAATGCCCTCGTAATATTTTACCGTTGACGGATCACTCAGTTGCGCGAAAAAAATTCTTTGCGTGCCTTCGATTAGTTGTCCGTTGATAATTTCGCTGCCGCCCAAACCCGTCGTCCAGAACGGCAGATAAAAAATGTGGTGCAGTCCGAAGATTCCGAGCATACGCAATAAAAATCCGTAAATCAGCGTGCCGATATATCCCGTGTCTTTAAATAAACCGCCGTATTCCAAAATAATCAGCTGAAAGCCCGGCCAGATTACGTACAGCGAAACACCCAGACAAATTGACTCAAGCGCGCAGATTATCGGGACGAAACGCGAGCCGCTGAAAAATCCCAAATACAACGGCAGTTCCGTCCTGTAAAATTTTTCGTGAAACCAATAAACCATTATCCCGACCAACATTCCGCCGAAAACGCCCGTTTCCAACGTTTGTATTCCGAGACACATGCCTTGTCCGACGCCGGACATATTTTCTTCCGCCAATTTGCCCGTGATTTTCAACGCGGTGTGTATCGTCGCGTTCATTATCAGCATTGACAAAATTGCGGTCAGTCCGACCGTTCCTTTGTCTTTACGAGCCAGACCCGTCGACAAGCCTACGGCAAATAATACGGGCAAGTTGTCAAAAACTATGCTGCCCGCCGAAGAAATTAGCATGAAAATAATTTGCAGCCATCGAATATTCAGGAAATCGAAAGCTTGCAAAGTGTTTGGATTTGACAGCGTGCCGCCTATGCCGAGTAAAAGTCCCGCTGCCGGCAATATCGCTATCGGCAACATCAATGCCTTGCCGAAACGTTGCAACATTGCGAAAAAGGAACCGTCTTGCCCCAAAGAAAAAATTTTCATTTCAGTTATTCCCTACAAAATTTTTAAAATCCTCCGCGCCGAGCCGCTCAAACATTTTGCTCAAACGTTCGCGGGGCTTGGCGTGTTCGTCGAAATATTTCAGAGCCGCGTCGATAATTTTATAAAGCTTTTCTTCGTCACGAATCATGGGAAGAAAAGCTTTTCCCGCAAAATAAATTTTAAAGCCGATTTCACCGCGCAAAGCAGATTTTTTGCATACCTTGACGCATCGTCCGCAATTAATGCACTTGTCGCGGTCAATCGTCCAAACTTTTTTTTCACGGTCAATTTCAATCGCACCGACTTTGCAAATTTTAACACATGCCCCGCAGTAAATACAATGCTCACGAATAAATTGCGGCTCGACCGCGCCTTTAATCCCGATGTCGTTAGCGTCGACCTTCATGCAATTATTCGGGCAACCCGTCACCGAGCACGTAATTTTATTCGGGAGTTCGCGTCCGCCGTGCCGACTTTCGATTTCCATTGCAATTTTCGGCGAATCGATTATCCCTGCCGGGCAAGTTCGCGTTCCTTGACAAGCCGTCGCCATTTTAAAAATCGTGCCGACGGGAGAAATTGTTAAATTATTTTCCGCGCAAAATTTTTCCATTGCGTCGAAGTCTTCTTTCTTCACGAACGGGATTGAAATTTCCTGCCGCGAAGTCAGAGTAACATAACCTTCACCGAATTTTTCTGCCAGCTCGTGAAT
This sequence comes from Selenomonadaceae bacterium, assembly GCA_017446845.1. GTDB lineage: Bacteria > Bacillota > Negativicutes > Selenomonadales > Selenomonadaceae > Quinella. Next base: position 39,165 of record JAFSOQ010000131.1, read on the forward strand.
GGCAAAAAGTTGCGCCGTCGTCAAAGAACCTGCCGCCGATTTAAATCGTATCGAAAAAAATCCGTCCTGCTTTTGTCTTGCCAAAAATTTTTTCATAATGCTCCCTCCCAAACTATAAACCGCTCAAGATTAGAATACCTGAGCGGTTGATTTTTTGTCTTGAAAATTTTATGAAGTTATGTTATAGTTTTTTCTGGCAGGTAGTCTGATGTGTCGGCTTTCTTCCTCGAAGGAAGGAGGTGACGCGTATGGATTTCTTCGACTGGATTGATCATATCTCCACCGTCGGGACGTTCATCATCGCGTTGCTGACGTTCTTCGGCAAGAATAAATAAGTGAAGAGCCGTCCGCCACGACGGCTCCCCAATCGTTTAACTCTTACAGCATCTACTAACGAGGAAGGAGCCGACGTCCCGGCATCGACTGCCTGCCATTAAAATTGTCTTTTTAGCGTAGCGAATCATATCACACGCCGAAAAATTTTTCAAGCTTACGTTCGCAAAAAGTTACGGGCACTAAATCCAGTTCGCGAACGAATTCCAAAGCACGATTAAAATAATTCCCGACAGCCGCGACTCTGTGGGCGTCCGAACCAATCGTTACGAATCTCCCGCCAAGTTCGCGATATTTTTTATAAACGGGAATAAGCTCTTCAACTGCGCGGGATTTATCAAAGCGACGAGTATTCAGCTCCAAAACTTTTCCACGCTCGACGACAATTTTTAAAACTTCGTCAATCTCCGTCGCGAACGTCGCGTAATCAATTTCGGGATTGTCATAGAGCGCAGTTCGGCAAATGTAATCGATATGCCCCAACACGTCAAAATTTGCAACCGCCGTTTCTTCCGCCATCTGTTGAAAATATTTTTTGTAAGCCGTCTCTTTATCCTTGTCGGCGAAAAATTCGGGGTAGTAAATATCCAAATCGTCCACGAGGTGAATTGAACCGATAACCAAATCAAAATCCGCTTGCCCGATAAAATTTTCGTTAGCCGCCCGCGCAGATTTTCTCAAGCCGACTTCAACACCCAGCCGAACTTTTTCTCCGCGCAAATTTTTATATTCGCTCATGTATTCGGCGGGATTAAATGCGAATTCTTTGCCGTTGACTTCCAAGCCGTAATCGAAATGCTCCGTGAAGACGACGCCCAAATTTAAATCGGCAGCTTTGGCAAGAGCGTCGGTCGCTAACATTTCCGAATCAGCAGAAAATTTCGTGTGCATATGTGAATCAAAAATCATTGTTCATTGCTCCAATCTTCCAAAAGATAAATCATTATCAAAACAAGCGCGCTGTTTGTCAAGAATTTTTTCAACACGTCCGAACTTTGGCAAAAAATTTTTTCATAAGTTCGCGGCAATCTTCTTCCAATACGCCCGCCGTCACCAAAAGTTGATGATTGAGCGCGGGATTGTTCACGACGTTAAAAATTGATTCAGCCGCCCCGAATTTTGAATCAGTCGCGCCGTAGACCAATCTTTTAACTCTGCACAAAACCAACGCGCCTGCACACATCGCGCAAGGCTCGACCGTGGAATAAAGCGTGCAGTTCGATAATCGCCGTCGATTTAAAATTTTACTTGCCGCCCGCAATGTCAAAATTTCGGCGTGAGCAGTCGCGTCGTTTAGCTGTTCAATCCGATTGTGTTCGCCGGAAATCAAAATGCCGTCCTCGTCAATGAGAACGGCACCTATCGGAACTTCGTTTTCGTGATACGCCCTCAACGCTTCCTCCAGCGCGAGGCTCATAAAATTTTTATCGGTCATGAATCAATCCTCCAAAATTTTTCAATACGCAAGCAACATATCCAGACTTAAGCCGCTGGCGTAGAATAACGAATGCGTCCCGCAACTTGTCAGCTCCAAATTGTAAGCTTCAGGGACTTCGACTTTTTTGACGGGTGCTGCTTTTTTATTCATTACGCGCCGCAATTCTTCGGCGAAACTGTTCGTTTCCTCTCGGCGTCCGCGTCCGCTGTTGAAACGGTGTTTGTTGTCGTGAGCGACGCCGTTGACGCGAGCAACCCGTGCAATTTTTTCAACTCTTTCTGTCATTTTGCTCTCCTCCTTGGAAAACTTTTGTTCGCGTCCTTCAACAACATTATCGTTTAAAATTATCACCTCCTTAAATCAAAAAGAACTCCGCCTTTTACGGCAGAGTTCCTTTTTAATTTTCAGTGTTAAGTTTAAATTATTCGAGTGCGCCGGCAATTTTGCTGTTGACTTCACGAGCCGCCGCGACGCTTTCAGCGAATTTTGCTTTTTCAGCGTCGGAGAATTCGACTTCGACGATTTTTTCAATGCCGTTCTTGCCGAGGATAACGGGAACGCCAATGCAGAGATCTTTTTCGCCGTATTCGCCGTCGAGATAGACGCAGCAAGGAATGAGTTTCTTGGCGTCAAGAGCAATCGCTTCGACGAGAGCCGCAGCCGCCGCGCCCGGTGCATACCAAGCTGAAGTTCCCAAAAGTTTCGTGCAAGTTGCGCCGCCGACTTTGGTTGCCTCGACAGCTTTTTGAATTGCCTCTTCGCTGAGGAATTGGGTAACGGGAATGCCGCGATAAGTTGCGAGACTGACGAGCGGAACCATAGTTTTATCAGCGTGTCCGCCGACAACCATGCCGTCAATATCGGTCGGCGTTGCGGGATAGCCGGCTTCTTTAAGAGCTTCGGCAAGATAGTAACGGAATCTGCTGCTGTCGAGCATACCGCCCTGCCCGATTATGCGATTGCGCGGGAGTTTCGTATCTTTGAGCGTGAGATAAGTCATCGCGTCCATAGGATTGGAAACGATAATCAAAATTGCGTCGGGCGAATGTTGGAGAATTTGATCGACAACACTCTTGACGATTTTTGCGTTGGTGCCGATGAGTTGTTCACGGGTCATGCCGGGTTTGCGCGGAATGCCGCTGGTGACAACAACGACTTGCGAGCCTGCCGTCGCCGCATAATCATTGGTCACGCCGACAACCGTCGTATCAAAGTTGAGCATGTGCGAAGTCTGCATAATGTCCATTGCTTTGCCTTCGGAGAGTCCCTCTTTGATGTCGATAAGGACGACTTCGCTGGCAAAACCTTTGGTCGCGAGGACGTTCGCCACGGTCGCGCCGACATTACCCGAACCAACTACAGTTACTTTCATTTAAAATTGCCTCCTCAAAAAATTTACTGCACTTATTGTAACATAACCGATTATAATTTGCTACAGGTTGAGAAAAAATTTTTACTCGTCGATTTTTGAAAAGTCATCTTTGCCGACGCCGCACAACGGACAAACAAAATCTTCCGGCAAGTCTTCGAACTTCACGCCGGGTTCCAGTCCGTTATCGACGTCGCCTTTTTCTTCGTCGTACTCGTAGCCGCAAATGTTGCAAACCCATTTCATAGCGTTCGCCTCCAAAATTTTTTCTTTGATTATATCACGCACCAAAAATTTTTCAATAAAAAATCCCGCCGATAAATTTCACGACGGGAAAAAATTTTTATCAACGAGACTTTTTAAAATAGTGACAGTGAAAAAGTATGACACGTGCAATCTCTGCCGCAAAAACACGTTGCAACAATTTTTTTGAGCATAATGGATCTGACCAAAAACTTCATAATGAATTACTCCAAAAAATTTTTATGTGCGAATCGTCTCGCCGACTGTCGAATCGGCGGCAATTTTACACTTGCCCGCAACGAATAATTTTTCAATCGCGCAATTTGAGTCGATTAAAGCATCTTTGCACCTGATAACGTCGAAATTTTTTTCTCGGAATAAACTGCTGTTGACATCAAAACTTAAGAATGGGTAATATTAGGCAGCTTATTAAGAAAAAGATGGGGAGAGAATTCTCTATCAAAGATTTTCACATTGAGACCAAAAGTATTTGCGAAAATAAGTGACCGATTACTATAATCAGTTTATGATTAACGTTGAAGAATTCAATCAATAGAGGCGTATTATGGTTTACAAGAAGTTAGAAATTATTTTTTCAAGAAAGTCTTTTTACGTTGACGAGGTCGGCGCAAACAATTTTGATAATTTGGATAAAATAAGGTTTAAAAATTTTCTCACGGATAAATTTCAAGCATTGTACGATTTAAGTTTCGACAATGTTTACAAAGACGAGAGTCCTTCTTTCAGATTTTTGCATTTCTTGTCGGAAAATTTTTTGGAAATTTTAACTGCGCGTCCCGAACTTGAAATTGCTCGTGAAAATTTATCGGTCACTATCGACGAGACAACTAAAGCGCGCTTATTAAATGCTGTTCCCTTTGCGCTCGGCTCGGAATATATTGACGGCGATTGGCTGGACGAAATTTTTGACAAATGGATAGAAATTTTCCGTCGCGAAATTGCTCAACATATTGGAACTGTTATAAAGTATCTTTCGGAAAAACGCCAAGACTTAAAAGTTGCCGAAAGAGTTTTTTTTCATCTGGTGGAGAAAAAAGGCGATTATGTATATCCCTTTGCATTTCTCGCGACTTACGCGACTAAAGACGCTGACGGGAAAATCAGACATATGCCGTTGATTCACGCTCTGCAAGAATTTAAAGGCGACAGACAAAAACTCATCACGCTTTTGAGTTGCTTGAACAGGGCGGCAGATGTTTCGCCTTTAATAAATGAATTCGTCGACAGTGGAGAAATGTTTCACCCTTTGCAACTGACGATAAATGAAGCTTTTGAAATTTTGAAGTCCATACCTCTGCTCGAAGAACAGGGAATTTTATGCCGAATACCAAATTGGTGGAAACGTCGTTCGGCGTCATCTGTTCGGTTGTCTGTAAAATTTGTGCAGGAATCGGAATCACTGCCGGGATTAAACTCCGTCATAAAAATGCAACCCGAGCTTACAGTTGACGGCGTGGCTTTAACAAAAGAAGAAATCAACCGACTTTTAACGGAAACGGCAGGTCTGGCGCAGATTAAAGGCAAATGGATTGAAGTCGACAAGAAAAAGCTGCAGGAACTCCTTGAGAAGATGAATAAAATCGGCGGAGATATTTCTTTCCTCGAAGCTTTGAGATTAGAAAGCCGCTCGGAAAGTTCTTTCGACGATTCGGACGAAGATTTAGTCTACACGAACGACAATCGGCTCGCAGAACTCATGAAAAAAATTCGCTGTCCTGAAATTATCGACAAACCGAAAATTCCCGCGACCGTTCATGCCGACTTGCGACCTTATCAAAAAATCGGTTATGCCTGGTTGCGCACAATGGCTGATTTAAAATTAGGTTCATGCCTCGCCGATGACATGGGACTTGGAAAAACTCTGCAGGTTTTAACTTTCCTTGACGACCTGCGTACCAAAAAAGATGATGCAAAAACTTTATTAATCGTTCCCGCGTCGCTCCTCGGCAACTGGGAAAAAGAAATTGCGCGATTCACTCCCGAAATTAAGTTGAAAATTTTGCACGGCAAGACCGGTAAAAAATTGACCGAAGAACTCCGCAAAGAAATTTCTTTCTTAACAATCACGACTTACACAATGGCGGCGAAAATCGAAGAGCTTCAAAAATTTAATTGGGACGCAGTAATTTTGGACGAAGCGCAGGCAATAAAAAATCCCGGCACAAAACAGACGAGGAGCATAAAAAAAATTCCCGCCACGTTGCGAATAGCTATGACGGGGACGCCTATAGAAAATAATTTATCAAATCTTTGGTCGTTGTTCGATTTTCTCAATAAAGGACTCTTGGGCAGCGCAGAGGAATTTAAACACTACGCAAACGAATTGGAGAGGAAGCCGCAGAATTATCAATACCTGAGAAAAATGATTTCGCCGTTCATTTTACGTCGACTTAAAACCGACAAGACGATTATTTCAGACTTGCCGGAAAAGTTGGAGCAAGTCAATTATGTCGAACTTGGCAAAAAGCAGGTCGTCCTTTATCGCAAGCAAGTCAGTGATTTGGAAAAACAGATTGCAAATGTTGACGGCATTTCGCGAAAAGGTTTAATCTTGGCGACGATAACGAAGCTGAAACAAATTTGCAATCACCCCGACCAATTTTTGGGCTTAGCTTCTTACAAAGCGGCGGAGAGCGGAAAATTTGAGACCTTGCGAGAACTCTGCGAGACGATTTACGAAAAGCGCGAACGGGTTTTAATTTTTACTCAGTACAGAGAAATTACCGAATATCTTGCCGAATTCTTGAAAGAAATTTTTCACCGTGAAGGATTTGTTTTGCACGGCGGCACGAAAATCAAAAAGCGCACGGAAATGGTCGAGCAATTCAATGGGGAAAAATATATTCCTTACATGGTTTTATCCGTGAAAGCGGCGGGCGTCGGCTTAAATCTTACGGCGGCAAATCACGTTATACACTTCGACCGCTGGTGGAATCCTGCCGTTGAAAATCAAGCGACCGACCGCGCCTTCCGAATCGGACAAGAAAAAAATGTCATGGTTCATAAATTCGTTACGCGGGGAACAATCGAAGAGCGCATTAACGAACTAATCGAAAAGAAAAAATCGCTTGCCGAAAGCGTTATCGGTTCCGGCGAACAGTGGATAACCGAACTCACCGACAAAGAAATTATTGCCATGATGAGATTGAAAATTTAACGGAGGTAAAGAACATGGCGAGTTTTTACGGCTATTATGATACGCCGTCTGTCGGAGAACTTCGGCAAATGGCTAAAGAAACTTTGTCGAAAAATAAAAATTACGAGCCTGTTATCGTTGAAGGCAATTCCCGCAAAATTTGTAAGAGTTGGTGGAGCGATGCTTGGTGCCGAAATCTTGAACGTTATGCGGATTGGGAAAACAGAATCGGACGCGGCAAAAGTTATGTACGAAACGGCAATGTCGTCGATTTGAAAATAAACGGCGGCGAAATCTATGCCAAAGTTCAAGGCAGCAGAAAAACTCCCTACACAGTAAAAATTACGATAGAGCCGATTGACGAAAAAAAACGCCGCCAAATAGAAGAACAAGCGGCAGGCAAAATTCAAAACCTTGAAGCGTTACTGAGCGGAACTTTCCCCGAAGAATTAAAAGAATTATTTTTTCAGAAGGACGGGCTGTTTCCTTCGCCGGACGAAATTCATTTTAATTGCAGTTGTCCCGACCCGGCAATTATGTGCAAACACGTAGCCGCCGCACTTTTCGGAATCGGTGTGCGGTTGGATACCAACCCGATATATTTTTTCCAAATGCGAGGAATAAACCCGGATGCGTTTATCGCCAAAGTTATTTCAGGAAAAGTTGAAACGATGTTAAAAAATGCTGATATTGTTACATCGCGGGTTATTCAAGAGTCAGAAGCAGCGCAATTATTTGGGCTTTGACAGTTTGAATTTACTTCATTTGCGCCGTCGGACGGCTCAATTTTTTTTTTGCAAAAATATGCGATAAGGAATTGACCAAAAAAAAAACAATTATTATAATGCACAAGACGATAAAAATTTTTTTGTTCACGGAAGGAGAGAAATGTTATGTATGATGATTGGAAGATAGACGAGCCGAATTTGTGGGCAGGAGGCATAAGCGACCCGAGTTATGTTCGTGGCACCGGTCAAAATCATACGGGCAACACGTCGGGCGAATACTTAGAAGATGTTTTCACAGTAGAAAAGTTGTATAATGACAGTATGAAAAAAGAATACTTAGAACGAGCGAGTTATCCGACAGACTTGACAGATGAGCAATGGGCTATCATTGCACCTTTATTTGTCGGAATGAGACAATA
>JAFSOQ010000132.1 GCA_017446845.1 Selenomonadaceae bacterium
GCCCGACGGAAACCCTGCTTGAACGGAGAAAACATTATGCGTTACAAATTTTTAAACGCGGACGGTAAATTTCTTAGCTGCAGCGAGGGCAAGTGCAAAGAAATTACCGTTATTCGCGACTCTCAAACGGATTTGGATTGGGAAGTTAAATCTTCCGAGCCGGGCAACGAAAGATTTTTCAAACGGCTCATGACTTGGAAAGAATTTAAAAGTTACGTCGATTATCTCAATGAAATTTCCTACGGCGGCTTTTCTGATTGGCGCGTCCCTTCAAAGCACGAATTGCGCAGTTTGATTAATTATTCCGGTATCAATCCCGCGTATCAGCCCGAAATTTTCAAAACCTTAGTGCCTCAAGATTATTGGTGCGGCGAAGAGCCTTTCGGACCCAGACCCGATTGCGCTTGGGTCATAAATTTCAATATCGGCTCCACTACCGCCAAAAATCAATCGCTTTTAAGTCACGGAATCGCCGTTCGCGGCAAAAAACTTCCGCCGCCTAAAGAAAGATTCAAAGATAACGGCGACGGCACCATCACCGACAACTATTTAAAGCTCATGTGGCAAAAAGGAGCTAACGAGCGGACGAGTTATGCGCAAGTTATGGAAATGCTCTCCAACTTCGAGCTTGGCGGGTACCGTGATTGGCGTTTGCCGACCATGCACGAGCTTAGCACCATTTTTGATGACAGCTACTCAAATCGCAACTGGTTTTTTGAAGATTACTTCGACAGCAACGAAATTCCTCACTACATAACCACCAACACTTTTGAAAACACTTATCTCTGGGTCATCAACTTTTATTTCGGCTACGACGGCTATTATGCTGAAAAAACTATCGGGCTGGGCTATCGGCTCGTGCGTTCGCTCACTGAATCCGATGATACTTTCCAAATGCCTTGCAGCGGGCAGGAAGAAATTTTCGACGCCAACGGAAATGTGATTAAAATCAATGCCGAACTGGCGAAAAGTGCTTTCGGCGAAATGGACGACTATATTTGGGACATGCGCAGCGGTTTGACTCACGAAAAGCCTAAAAAAGATGCCGCGTACACTTTCGAAGAGGCGCAGGAGCATGTTAATCAGTTAAACGCAACATTTTTCGGCGGAACAAATTCTTGGAGACTGCCGACCGTCGATGAACTCCGTTTTATCGTCGATTACAGCAAAAAAAATCCCGCAGTCTTCAATATTTTCGCTTGCCGCGTTCGTCCCGACTTTTATTGGACGGCTGAAGAATATCCCGCGATGACCGGCGAAAGAAATTGGGCGATTTACTTCGGATTCGGTTGCGCCGTGCCCGTCGATAAAAATCAGCGGTGCGGTTGTATCGCATTCACAGGCGGTTATGAAAATCTCGCCGACAGGAGCAAATCTCGCTACGAAATCGCCGATGAATACGTTATCGACAAATATACTTCGCTGATGTGGATGCGCGACGAGTTGCCGAACATGACTTGGGCTGAATTTGATAAATATTTGTCTGAAAACACAATCGCGGGCTACAACGATTGGCGAATCCCCGAAATGAAGGAACTTTCGACGATTGTGCGCCGCTCCGATAAAAATAAAGAGTGGTTCGACCCCGAATTGTTCCCGCACATTTACGACGCGCCGCGAAATTTCTTTATTGCCCGCGAAACTTTCAACGGCATGTTTAACTGGGGTTGCAATATGACTTTTGCTTACGACGGCTACTATGCCGACCGTTTGAACAGCAAATATCGCATTAAAGCAGTCAGAAATGTTTAACCCGGCTTTTAAATCGTAAATTCATCAAAAATCCGTTGCCTGATTGCAGACGACGGAAATTTTTTTGCGAGGCTCAATTATGGAACAAAAATATATTCAAAATCTTTATAAAGGCTACATGTTCCCGCCCGACAAAATTCCGCTAATCGTGAGCAATACAATTTTGGCGGGATATTTTTTCGGCGAATCGGGCTTGGCGGTCGTTTCGCTTTTCATGCCGATTTATTTTCTGTTCGAGACGCTCGGTTATTGGATAAATTACGGCGGACTTATCAAAACGCTCGAAGAAATCAGCGAGAATCAAACTTTGCGGGCGCGTTCGTATTCCAAATTGGCTTTGACACTCTCAATCATCGTCGGAATAATTTTGGCGGCTGTTGTGCTGATTTTTTTCGATAACCTGCTAAAAATATTGGAAGTGCCCGATTCCTTGAAACTTTTGGCGAATGATTACGGAAAAGCTTTGGCGGTTTCCGGATTTTTTTTGATTCTAAGTTCATACGCCTGGCAATTCGTTAAAATTGTCGGCTTGCAACAGAGAATCCGCCGAATTTACGTGCTGATTATGGTCGTGAACGTGATTGCCTGCATAGTTTGCGAAAAAATTTTTGCATTGGGGATAATTTCTCTGGTTATCGGCATGATTGTTGCGGAAATTTTTATTCTGATTTTCAGCGGCGTTTTACTGCATAAAAGTTTCCACTCGAATCTTTTCGCCGAGATTCAAGAGCCGATAAACTCCGCGTGGAATTTAATTTACGCCGGCAGCAGTCCTGCCGCAGGGAAATTTTATAATTTATTTCTGGTTTATCTGTTCAATGTATTTCTTCTGCATTTTTACGGAGAATCGGGCGTTGCGGTCTTTGCCGTCCTGCAAGTCGCGATTAGAATTTGCAGACTTCACGCGCAAGTTACTTGGCAACCTGTGCCGCCGCTTTTCGCTATGGAATTCGGCGACAAAAACGTCTCGTCGATGTCGTTGATATTCAAAAACGGTTTTCAACGTGCTTTGATGTTTGCGACTCTGCCCGCAGTGGTGATTTTCTTCGGCGCAGAGTTTTTAGTTACTCAATCAAGTTTAAATCCTTCCGATTACGCTTTTGCCGCCGACGCGCTTAAAACTTACAGTTTCTCGGTCGTTTTGGCGGCGATAAATTCTATTTTCATCACGATTTACCTAAGTACCGACCATAAAATTTTATCCAACGCGGCGGAATTTTCGCGTTCTATCGTCGCCATTATTTTTTTCCTGACTTTTGCCGCGCACGAAAATGTTTTTTGGAGCTTTTTATTTGCTGAAGTCGTTGCCGCCGCAGTTTTATTCTTTGGCTCAACTTTAATTAGGAAATTTGGCGATTTCAAAACGATTTTATTGCCAGTGCAAGAATTTTTTAAGCCGTCGTTGTTTATCGTTGCCGACCGCAAAGTTGGATTCATTTCCGAGCAAAATGAACGCCTCAAAGAATTTTTGACACCGGAAATATTAAACTTTTTAAGCGATTGGCTGAACTTGCTAAAAAAATTCAGTGACACGGGCAAAAATGATTTTCTAGCCGTCCACATTTTCCGCGATGATAAATTGCGTTTAACTTTGCGCGGTACTGGGAATTTATTTGATTTCTCCACGAATGACGACGCAATTTCACTGATTAAATCTTGCAATGCCATTGAAAAATATAAATTCAACTCAACGCTCGGTATGAACAATCTTTATCTGCAAATTCGCTATTAAAATTTTCAATCAATCAACAAAAAAACCCTCCGACACTTGCCGAAGGGCTTTTTTGATTATTTATCTGCCTAACTTATTTTTAACTTGATTAAAAGCTTCGTCGCGAGTGACTTCTTTACCGTCTATAAAATATTTATTCGCCGATTCGCTATGAAATTCCAATTTTATGCCAAACTTTCTAAATGCGTCAATCAAATCGCTCCGAACATAATAATCAATGTCATCGTTAAAATACTTCGACGCAAAATCAATTCCAAAATCGCGTTTAAATCTGTTTACATCTTCAACAATATCTTCCCAAGTGCCGCCCGCGACCTGATCGAGTTTGTCATCGCTCATCAATTCGAGTTCGTCGTTGATTTTCTTAAAGTTTTCATCTCGTGTTGCCATTTTTATCATTCTCCTTTAGGTTAATTTTGTTTTCTGTAGCTTATACGTTCCAAATCCTATTTCGTTACATACATTAGCAAAAAAATTTTCCGCAGTCAACGAAAAAACCCTCCGACGCGCTATCGAAGGGCTTTTGTTTGTATTTGTCAAGAATCAGAGTTTACCGGCTTCGCTTTTGGTATGAAACTTACCTTCTTCGACCTCGTAAGGATTTTTCTTATAATCCTCGGTATTTATAACGTATCCGCCTGCGATCTTTTCGATATACGTTTGATTTCGGATTTCGTTACAAGTTTACTTGATTTTTTTGCGCAGTCAAGTAAAATGTGCGCGAGGCGGTTAATATGAATTACGAATTCACAACTGATAAGGTCGGAAAGGTTACTTTGAATAATTTCAAGTCCTATGGCAAGACTTTTACCCTGCACGGCGTCGATACGCAACTTTCGGACGCAAATGTTATAATCGGCGGCGTCAATCAGCTCCTTTCAGCACAAATAATATCTTGCAATTGATTTTTTTATCTTGTTTTTTCGGAGTTATGTTAAATCGTGCGGGCGAATATGCCGTTTGGGCTAAAGACGGCGTAAAATTTTTATAGTCGTTTTACCATTGACGTTATCGGCGTTTTGAGTTTGGTTATTCCGTTTCTCGTCAGCATTTCTATGGCGGAACTTATGATAAATGTCGGTATAAACGGGCTTATTGCTTATTTTGGGCTGATTTTAACCTCTGCACTCGGTCTTCCGATTCGTTTTTTGATTTCTGCCGTTCTTATCGCGCTTATAAGTAAAATTTTGCCGATACCTTTCATAAAAAAGGCTGTTAAATTTAGTATTCTGCCTTTTTCTTTGAGCAGTTCCAATGCTTGTTTGCCGGCGACGCTCTCTTTTTGCTCGGAAAAGCTCGGCATGGACGAAAAACTTACTAAATTTACAATTCCTGTCGGTATGCAATTCAATATGGACGGAACCGCCTGTTATGTCGCTGTTATTTCAATGATGTTGGCTAAAACTTTTGGAATTAACATGGACGCCGAATTTTTACTGTCATTTTTTCTTGTAGAATTTTTTATGGCTCTCACCGGCATTGGTTTGATAATTATGCCGCCGATGTTGAATGATTTTGGCATTCCTCCGACCGCTGCAGCTCATTTTATTGGCATTGAACCAATTCTTGACATGTTCGGCACTGCTCAAAGCGTCGTCGGCAATATTACTTCTGCTTTTATCATCACTCACTTGGAAGATAAAGTTGATGACAAAATATATCGCGCTCACAAATAAAAAAACCTCCGACATTTCGCCGAAGGGCTTTTTTGGTCTCAGATTATTTTATCCAAAAACGGCGAGAATAATATGAATCGCCCACGCAATGTTGACTTTCCAAAATATTTCTGTTAGAGTGCAAAAACTCGGCGAGTGACAGTTGGCAGTTAAATCGTTCTGCTGTAAAAACCAACGTGTCAGTGGAAGACGACCACTCTAAAAAATGTTTGCACGAATTGTGCGAAACACTTAAAAGTAAGCGGAAGGCTCTTCAGAGGCGACCGTGTGTGGGCTATTTGGACCAGCCTTTGAGAATCAGTTAAACTTCTCATGAATCCCGGTGGGAGATTCAACAACCGGTATACGCTTTGATTCTTGCGAGAACTTCGGAGTGAGAAATGCTTCTGCCGCCGTTGCGCAAATCTTTGTAGCTGTTACTGCTGTCGAATAACCCCGTTCCAAGGTATGGTCAACGATATGGGAGAGTTCTTGGATACGGTATCACTACGATTATATCGCAGAAATCAAAGGGGCGTCATAACAAAGGTGAACAATGTCTATGAGTATGGCGAGGGTAAAGAGAAAACCATTATCGACATATATGCCCTGCGCAAAACAACCAGAACCTCGTATAAAGAATACATCATAGGTAGTAAATGGCTTGAAAAGCGCGAACTGTTGAAATATAGAGACAGTGACAAAGCGATTCATGGAGCCTTCCAATACCTTTGGAGTCTCTGGGCTAAGCAGAAGGGCAAAGATGCAATCACTAAAGAAAATTTAGACCCATTCGACGCTCAAATTCATCATATCATCCCAGTATCAAAAGGCGGCTCAAATTATCTGGATAATCTGGTTTTGGTTACCTCAAAAACACACTACTTGATTCATCACGATAAAGACCTTGACAGACGATTTGAAAAGTACCGTAAACACTTGAAGTAAGAAAAACAGATGGCAAGCCGTGTGCGCGGAAACGTGCACGCACGGTTTTGAGGAGGGGAAAAGGCAGAGATTACCTCAAAGCTTTACCTATTCCTATTACACCAACGCTTATGTCCGCTTCAATGCCAATTTTGTCTTTCAAAAAGTATTCTATCATATCGGGGGTGCGGACAAAAAGTTGGACTAAGCAACCAATCGCAACTTTTGCGGTAGTGTAAAATGGATTGTGTAAGTAAGAGAGCACAATCCATTTTTTTGATATAGGAGAGAAAAAGAGATGAAAAGAAAGAATCGAGACACACCCGGCAGGAGAATTGCTCAAGCC
>JAFSOQ010000133.1 GCA_017446845.1 Selenomonadaceae bacterium
CCAAAAGAAGCGAGCGGAAGGTAAACATCATTTAACTTGTATCGGTGCCGTTGCTCGTAAACTTTGTTACACTGTTCATGCTATTCTCTCCAAAAATTCTCCTTACGAAATTCTTTCTTGACTTTTTATAGTTGGTCTTTCGATTGGCGTTGATTCATTTTAATTGCCGATAAAGCTTTATGTCAAGTTATATCGCTCGCCGATTGTCGAGCTGCGCCGAATTTCCCGCGCTTAATCAAAATCCACAGCACGATTGATAAAGTTGTCGCGGTCGTCATGATTATTCCGAGTCCGTCGACAAAATTACTCCAAGGCAACGTTCCCAACATCATGCCCAAACTCCCGAATAATGTCGGAACAAAATTTATCATTGATGAGGCGGTTCCAATGTTCTCTTTGGCTTCGAGCAATAAAATTTCCATTGCGAACGGGCGCACGACTGCTCCGATTGCTGTGAACGGCAAGAACGCCAGCAAAAACATTATCGCCCGCATTTGTCCGACGCTCAAGACTAAAACTCCGCTCAACATCGATACAAAAAATATCAATCGCAAAATCCCGACGTTCGATATTAAATTTTTCAGCTTGAGATATAAAATCGGTCCCGCGATTGACGCCGCCGAGTTCACTGCAAAAAAGTAACTGTACTCCTGCGCGGTCAAATCGAAGAATTCCACGTAGATAAATGACGACGCACTGAGATACGCCATGTACGGCGCAGACAATATTGAAAACATCACCAGCGACGACATAAAATATTTTTTCCGTCCGACCTCAAGCAAAAGCGTCAAGGAATTCAAAATTCCTCCGTGATAGCGTTTTCGTTCGGATAAAGTTTCGCAAAATAAAAAAGCCACTGTTAAATTTATCGCGCCCAAAATTGTCAGCAAATAAAACGAGCCGCGCCAATCGATGAACGTCAGCAAAATTCCTCCGACCAGCGGCGCAACCATCGGCGCGATTACTCCCAAGGCTTGCGTGATTGCCAAAATCTTCCGCATAACTTGTCCGCGAAAACAATCTTTTATCAGAGCCGTTGCAACCGTTATGACTGCGCCCGACCCGACTGCTTGAAAAAATCTTCCCGCCAATAAAAAATAAATATTCGACGAGACCGCGCAGGCAAATGATGCAGCCGTATAAATCGCCGCCCCGAAAATCAAAATCGGTCGCCGCCCGTATTTATCGCTGAGCGGTCCGAAAAGAATCATACTGATTGCGAAGACGAAAAAAAATATCGTCAGCGTCAAGCCGACCAAAAATTCGCTCGCAGAAAAATAATTGCCCATTTCGGGAAGTGCCGGCAAATACAAATCGGTTGAAAGCGGGATAAACATGTTTATAAACGTGATGTACGCTATCATTGCCGTGATTGTTAAATATTTTTGGTGCCGCATCTAATCGCCTCATTAAAGTTTTGTGGCGATTATCACGCGAAAAATTTTTTCTGTCAATAAAAAAATTCGCCGACACAATTACATTGAACAGTTTTATTATTTTCATGCTTTCATTATATCATTTTCAAAATTGATTTCCGTGTAGCCGCCAAATTCTTCGGGACGAGCGGATAAAATTCCATGACGCCACAAAAGTGCTTTGACGATTCTTTCAGCCGCGTGTCCGTCGCCGTAAGGGCTGCGGGCTTCCGCCATTTTTTTATACTCTGTCGCGTCCGTGAGCAACAATTTCGCTGCGCCGTAGACTTTGGCTTGATTCGTGCCGATTAACTTAACGGTGCCCGCGTCGACTGCTTCGGGACGTTCTGTCGTGTCGCGCAAAACCAAAACCGGTTTGCCGAGCGCGGGAGCTTCTTCTTGCACGCCGCCCGAATCAGTCAATATCAATGTCGCGCGATTCATCAAATTTGCAAACGGTTCATAGTCAAGCGGGTCGATTAAACAAACTCTTTCAAGCCCGCCGAGTTCTTCGTTGACGACTTCGCGGACTTTAGGATTTTTATGGACGGGGAAAATTATTTCGACGTCGGAAAATTCTTCAACCAAAGCTTTCAACGCCTTGTAAACTTGACGCATCGGCTCGCCCAAATTTTCGCGGCGATGTGTCGTCACCAAAATAATTCTTTTGCTGAAGTCGAAGTCGGGAAAATTAAAATCTGCGCGGACAGTCTGATAAAGTGCGTCGATAACGGTATTGCCCGTGACGAAAATTTTATCGGCGTCGACGCCCTCGCGCAGGAGATTTTCTTTGGCGGTGACAGTAGGGGCAAAATTTAAATCGGCAAGCGAACCCGTCAAGCGACGGTTCATTTCTTCGGGGTAGGGCGAAAATTTATTGCGCGTGCGAAGTCCCGCCTCGACGTGTCCGACTTCGATTTGATGATAGTACGCCGCCAATGCTCCCGCAAAAGTCGTTGTGGTGTCGCCGTGAACCAAAACCACGTCGGGCTTGGCTTGAGTCAAAACTTTATCCAAACCCAAAAGCGCGCGGCTTGTTATGTCAAAAAGCGTTTGACCTTCCGACATGATATTTAAATCGAAATCGGGGCGAATGTCGAACAAATTTAAAACTTGGTCGAGCATTTCCCGATGTTGCGCCGTGACTGCCACGAGCGATTTTATTTCGGGATATTTGCCCAATTCCAACACCACCGGAGCCATTTTTATTGCTTCGGGGCGCGTGCCGAATACTGCCATTACTTTTAACTTTTCCATAGTCTTCCCCTTTTTAGCTTATAGCTTACAGCTTGTAGCTTATAGGCTAATCACTCCTATCAGCTATCACCTATCAGCTATCAGCTAATTAATCGGTCGCGCAATGCCCAATTTTTTTACGCCGTAGAAAATCGCAACGATGACGACGAACAAAATCAACACCGCAATTTGATAGCTGACCGCCGTCAAAGCTATCGCACTCAGCCCGAACAACGCGCTTATCACATACATTAACAAAACTGCTTGCCGTTGCGTGAAACCGACGCCTAAAAGTCTGTGGTGCAAGTGTCCTTTATCGGGCTTGAAAATCGGAACGCCGCCGCGCAATCTTCTGACGATTGCAAAAGTCGTGTCGAGTATCGGCAAGCCCAGTGCGAAAATCGGAACGATTAATGCAATCGTCGCCACGGATTTAACCGCACCCGTCACAGAAATTCCCGCGAGCATGAAACCCAAAAACATTGAACCGGTATCGCCCATGAAAATTTCTGCGGGGTTGAAGTTGTATTTTAAAAAGCCGACTGCCGAGCCCGCCAACGCCGCCGTCATGATTGCGACCAAAACAAAACCTTGCTCAAGCGCGATTAACATGATTGTAAACGAGGCAATCGCTGCAACGCCCGCCGCCAAGCCGTCCAGCCCGTCAATTAAATTTACCGTGTTTGTCAATCCGACGAGCCAAAACATTGTCGCGGGTATCGCGAACCACTCAAGATAAATGTAATCGCCGAAAGGGTCTGTCACGAAATCTATCCGCACGTCGAAGAACAATACCAAAACTGCCGCCGCGCAGATTTGTCCGAGTAATTTTACTTTTGCGGGGAGATTTTTATAATCGTCGACAAGTCCGAGCGCAACAATTAAACTGCCCGATAAAACCAATCCGACAGTTTCTTTAACCTGTTCGCCGTCGAGTCCGAATTTTATCGCCATGAAAATTATCGACGTGGTAAAGCCCGCGTAAATCGCAAGTCCGCCGATTCGCGGGATTGGTTTCTTGTGAACTTTTCGGGCGTCGGGCTTATCCATTGCGCCGGTTTTATTTGCCAGCAAAATCACCAGCGGCGTTGCAATCAGAGCGACAAGCATTGCTATTCCGAACGCCCAATAATATATCGACATTTAATCGACCGTCCTGTTAAGTATTTGTGGAAAGAATTTTACAACAGCGGTTAAAACTCGTCAATCGGCGCAATAAAATTTTCCCAAAACATTGCGGCTTGAAAGTTTTTTGTGTACAATATATCAGCTGTTTTGTTAAACGACGGGAGGTGAGAGCTTGAGAATTGACAAGCGGCGTGCGAACGAAATGCGCGAAGTTTTCATAGAACGGCGGGCGCAAAAATATCCTGCAGGCTCGGCACTGATTGAAATCGGCAATACAAAAGTTCTCTGCGCGGCGACGATTGAAGATAAAGTTCCGGCGTTTTTGAAGGGCACGGGCACCGGTTGGCTCAACGCGGAATATTCCATGTTGCCGGGCGCGTCTTCGGAAAGAATTGCTCGCGAACGTTCCAAAATCGGCGGCAGGACGATGGAAATCCAACGACTTATCGGTCGAGCCTTGAGAGCCGTGACTGATTTAACTGTTATCGGCGAACGATCGATAGTGATTGATTGCGATGTTCTTCAAGCGGACGGCGGCACGCGTACTGCGTCGATAACGGGAGCATTTGTCGCGTTGGTTGAGGCTTGCGAAACTATTTATGAAGTCGGCGGCGTCTTCCCCGTGAAAGATTTTGTCGCGGCAATTTCGGCGGGCATTACTCAAGACGGCGAAAAAATTCTTGACCTGTGCTATGAAGAAGATTCGACGGCGGCGGCGGATTGCAATGTCGTCATGACGGGCGCGGGCGAACTCGTTGAAGTTCAGATAACCGCAGAAAAAAATCCTTTCACGCGCTCGCAACTCAATGACCTTTTGGATTTGGCGCAAGTCGGTATCAACGAATTAATCTCCCTGCAAAAAGATGCGCTCGGCAGAGAATTGGTTTGGCGCGTCGGAAGAATCGGGTAGTTCAATTAGGAATGAGGAATTAGGAATGAGGAATTAGGAATGAAAAAAATTGTGCTCGCGACGAAGAACTCGGATAAAGTAAAAGAAATGCTCCTTGTCCTCAAAAATTTACCGCTTGAAATTTTATCACTCGCCGATTTTGAAAATTTGCCCGACGCCGTGGAAGACGGCTTGACTTTTGAGGAAAATGCACTAATCAAAGCAAAATTCTTCCGCGAACAAACGGGGCTTGCCTGTCTTGCCGATGATTCCGGACTGGAAGTCGACGCGCTCGGCGGCTTGCCCGGTGTTCACTCCGCACGATTCGCAGGCTGGCACGCCGACGACTTGACCAATAATCAAAAACTTTTGGACGAACTCAAGAAAATTAACATAAAAGAATCTGCGGCGGCTTATCGATGTGCGTTGGCTTTCGTCGACACCGACGGCACCGAATTTTTGACTGCAGGTAAGATTGACGGCAAAATTAAAATTGTCGCCAAGGGCAACGGCGGTTTCGGCTACGACCCGTATTTTTATCTTGATGACGAGCGGACAATGGCTCAACTTCCCGTCGACGAAAAAAATAAAATCAGCCACAGAGGTGCGGCTTTAAAGGAGATGTTTTTAAAGTTAAAAGAAAGATTTTTGTAAGGCGCAACAAGGACGAAAGGAGGATAGTCGCGCATGACACCTGCGCGGCACCCGCCGTGAAAATTGGACTTATAAGCGATACTCACGGAAATTGGTCGTCGATTGACCAAGCGGTCAGTATCGCGCAAAATATGGATATGTGGCTGCACATGGGCGATTGCACGCCCGACGCAGAATATTTGCAATCATTGGTTAGCGTTCCTGTTTACGGCGTGGCGGGCAACTGCGACTGGCCGACGCCCAATACTTTATACGAGAGAATTATCGACGTTGCAGACCACAGAATTTTTATCACGCACGGACACAACTACGGCGTGCGCTATACGCAAGAATATATCATGGAGGCTGCCGAATCTCAAAACGCAGATGTAGCAATCTACGGACACACTCACATCGTTGAATATCTTATCGGTCCGCCTGTCATTTTAAATCCCGGAAGTGCCTCTCGTCCGCGTGACGATACTCGCGGTTCCTTCATGGTTATGGAATTGGAACGCAGCTCCGACCCGCGAATCACTGTCGTCCGCATGAAACATCGCGATTAAAGGACTTATTCAAAAATTCCTCGCTCGATTTGAACGGGGGATTTTATTTTTTTCGGCTGCCGACAAAAACTGCATTAAAAATTCTGAAAACTAAATTGACATTATAAAAAAACGTGTTAGTATAAACGTAGGATATTGAGCAAGAAAAATTTCGGGAACAAGAATTTGGGAAACGGGAACAAGTCAAAACTCTTGTCTCTTATCCTTAATCCTCAGTTCCCAAAAAAGGAGAGTTACATTATGACGCTTTTGGAGAAAACGAGGAAAATTAATAAGCTGCTCCAGCGTTCCGAAAATGTGGAGTACGGTGGAATTTCGCGGGTGTTGAGCAACGTCCTCAAGGCGAACATTTGCATTGCCGGCAAGAAGGGCAAGCTTTACGGTTACGCGCTCGCCGACGAAGAGGACAACTATTCCGACATTGAAGAAGTCATTCGCGAAGGCAAATTTTCTGACGCCTATGTCAAATGGCTCAATCGTTTCGACGAAACTCAGGTTAATCCCAAAAGTTACAGCGGTGCGAAAAAATCCGATGACGGGAAAAATCTTTTAATCGTTCCGATTTACGGCGTCGGGCGCAGAATCGCCACGTTGATTATCACTCGCCACGAAGAAAATTTCGACGACGACGATTTACTTTTGGCGGAATACGGCGCGACGGTCGTAGGCATGGAAATGTTACGCGACCACACGGAAAAAGTTGAGATTGAGGCACGCAAGAAAGCAACCGTTCAAATTGCGCTGGCTACTCTCAGCTATTCGGAAGCGGAAGCGGCAATCAACATCTTGAACGAACTCAACGGCGATGAAGGACTCCTCGTCGCCTCGAAAATTGCCGACCGTGTCGGAATCACTCGTTCGGTTATCGTCAACGCTTTGCGCAAGTTTGAATCGGCGGGCGTTATCGACTCGAAATCTCTCGGCATGAAAGGCACTTACATTAAAATTAAAAACGAATATCTCATGGAAGAAGTTCAAAAGCTCCGCCGCTAAATCATGTCGGGTCGTCCCCTCTTTTCAAAAGAGTGGACTACGCAGAACCGTTTACTTCGATTGAGTTTAAAAATAATTTTTGTGTTTAGAATCAACTTTTTCTTTGTTCGGGTCAAAGAAAAAGTAGCAAAAAGAAAGCCCGCCTCGCAGGGGCGTTTTTCAGTTAGGAGTTAGGAATTAAGAGTTTGTAGTTGCTTGTGGTGTTTTTAACTCCTAACTCCTAACTCCTCACTCCTAACTGATAGAAGTCCATGGCGGTCTCATTTCGCTCGTTGGTTATGAATTTATCATACGCGCCGTAAGAGCATATAAGGCGCAAAAAATTCTTGCCAATAAAAATATTGAGCGGTAAAATATGAAAAAATCTTTAGTGCGAGGCGAGAAATAAAACTCGAATAGCGGGTAAAGGTGTCAGGAAGACAACCCGGACAACTATCTTTTTGGTGAGCTGTGGTCAAGAAGTCGCCACGCCTCCGCAGGTTCGCCACAACGCCTAGATGGAGGGGCAAAGAAAAGGCTGTAATAGCGGCACTCCGGCGTAGAAAAGAAATTTAAAAAGAAAAGTTCGTAAGAACACAGGGTTCATGCAGGAGACCTTGTAAGACTTCGCTTTCATTAGAAGCATTGGTTAATGATAGCAGAATCCCTTTCGTGGGGAGTTTGTCAATAAACGCACCCTAAAGAAGTTACGTTGCCGGCTCCAATTTTGCACAAAAATTTTCCCCCGCCGAAATTTGACGGGGGATTTTTTAATTGGCAGTGATTTGCCCGAATTTGTCGCCGTAAGCCAGCGCAAGATTTTCACGCAGACCGGCAAAGTAATTTAAATTTTCGTCGTCGGTTATGAATTTTTCGGCGGCGTCGCGTGCCTGAATTAAAATTTCCACGTCGCGGAACACGTCGGCGATTTTTAAATCGGGCAAACCGTGTTGAGCCTCTCCGAAAAATTGTCCGGGGCCGCGCAACTTTAAATCCACTTCCGCGAGCTTGAAGCCGTCGTTTGTCGCCTCCATTGTTTCCAGGCGTGCTTTGGCAACGTTCGCCTTGCTGTCGGAAATTAAAATGCAATACGATTTAGCCGCGCCGCGTCCCACTCGTCCGCGCAGTTGATGAAGTTGTGCAAGTCCGAATCTTTCCGCATGTTCGACGACCATGACGCTTGCATTTGGAACGTCGACTCCGACTTCAATGACTGTCGTCGACACCAATAATTTTGTCTCGCCGCTGTGAAATTTTTCCATGATGTCTTCTTTATCGCGCGGTTTCATTTTCCCGTGAAGAAGTCCGCAAGGTATATAGCGGAAAATTCCGTTGCTCAGCATGTCGAAAATTTCTTCGGCGGGTTCAATGTTGGCAAGCATTTCGGATTCACTACGCTCAATCAGCGGACAAACCACGTAAGCTTGACGCCCTGCCAAAATTTCTGTGCGGACGAACTCATAAACTTTTTTTCGGCTGCGAATACTTTTTGACTCGGTTTTAATCGGCTTGCGACCCGGCGGCAGTTCTTTTATCAACGAAACGTCCAAATCTCCGTAAACTGTCAAAGTCATTGTACGCGGAATCGGCGTGGCTGTCATGACGAGCATATCGGGCACGAAGTCGGATTTTTTTTCAAGCGTCGCTCGTTGCATCACGCCGAATCGATGTTGCTCGTCAGTCACGACAAGTCCGAGCTTTGCAAATTGCACGCCTTCTTGAATCAGCGCATGTGTCCCGATTATTATGTCCAATTCGTGCGCGGAAATCTTTTGATAGAGGTCTTCTTTTAATTTTTTGGAGCGTGTGATTTTTGCGCTCAGAAGTCCGACGCGAATTCCCAAATCCGTCAGCAACGCCGAAAATTTTTCATAGTGTTGACTCGCCAAAATTTCCGTCGGTGCCATGAATGCTCCCTGATAGCCGCTCTCGACCGTTTTAAGCAGTGCCAACAATGCGATTACCGTTTTGCCTGAACCCACGTCGCCTTGAATCAATCGGCGCATCGGCAATTTGCTTTCCATGTCTTTTGTGACTGTTTTGAAAACTTTTTTCTGGTCGCCCGTCAAATCGAACGGCAACTTTTCCAGCGCGGCTTTGACAAGTGCTCCGTTTTTTTTGTGACTTATTCCGAGCCGTTCATCTTGAGTTTGACGCTTTATCAGCATCAGTCCGCATTGAATCAAAAATAATTCGTCAAATGCCAGACGTCGCCGCGCCCTGTCCAGTTCCAAAAAATCTTTCGGGAAATGAATTGCGCGCGCCGCCTCGTCCAACGAAATTAAATTTTGTTCCTCGATTAATTCTTGCGGCAAAATTTCTTTGAGCGGCGGCATCGTCGCCAAAAGATTTTTAACCGCCGTGCGCAAGACCTGTTGACTTATCGCGGCGGTCGAAGGATAAATCGGCATGATTCCGAGTTCGGGTTCTTCGTCCGGCTCCAGTATCGTGAAACTTTGAATTTGATTCAGCGACAATCTGCCCGACCACGAATCGAATTTTGCTTTGCCGATTACCAAAAGTCTCATGCCGTTGACGAGTTTCGTCAGCAAATATTTTTGATTAAACCACGTCAGCTGAATGTAGCCGGTTTCGTCGACAAGTGTCGCGTTAATAATCGTCAAGCGGTTTGAAGTTTCGCGCGAAGTTATATTTGAAATTCGCCCGACGACCAAAACGGTTTCGCCCTCCAAGATTTTGCCAATTTTCGTCAAGCTGCTGTGATTCTCATAAGTTCGCGGGTAATGCGTCAAGAGGTCGTATTTCGTGAAAATGTTTAATTTTTCCAGAGCCGCTGCCCGTCGCGGTCCGACCCCTTTAACATAAGTTACTTCGTCGGTCAATTCAAATTTAAAACTCACTTTTCACCCTCCGAAATTTTTAGTGTACATAAATTGTCAGTGTGTTGTAAGCCAGCGATTGCAAAGTTAAATTGGCAGTCGTGACGGCTTGAAGTTCATTGAAGAGAGTTTGCGGGGAGCCGCCGTACATGACGGTAAAAACCGCGCGTCCGTTGTCGTAGCTCGAAAGGTTGACGTTTTTGACGCGATTGACTTTGCCAAGCGCACTTTGCACGAGATTTATCTTTGAGAAGTCCGCGCCGTAAACAATGACCTCGACGCCTTGACGGGAAGTGTACATGCCGGTTATCTGCTCGACAAAATAATTGCCCATTTCCTCACCCGCCTTGGCGAGAGCTTTTTTTGCGGCGACAGCCTCCGAGTTGTCGTAAGCCGAGCCGTATTTGCCGTCCGCCGCGATAACTTGTCCCGTCCTCACGATAAACATTTTTGCTTCGACGCGAGCACGGCAAGCTTGCATATTCGTTCGCTGATTGCCCGGCAGATAATTTCCCAAATCGCCGACGCCCTCCGAAAAACTTTCGCCGACAATCATAATGTCCACGCCGAATTTTTCAGCCGCCGCCTTCATCTGCGCGACGTTCATTGACATCGGGCTTTGATAATTTAAACCCGTGCCGACTTCCGTCACAAAATTAAAGCCCGCGTTCAAAAGAGTTTTGACAATGGCAGTTTCACCGCCCGCGCCGCCGACGTTGTAATTTAAATGTTGTTCGGGGACGTAAACAGCAATTTTCGGATTGCGCAGTTGTACGTTGATAATTCCGAGCCGCGTCAATTCGTTCATGAGCTTTGAATTTGGTTGGTCGTCGACGGTAGCGTTAATCGTCACGCGCCAACCGCCGCCGAATTCCTCGCGACTCACGACGTAATAATCATTGACGAAGCCGCGCGATTGCGTATAAATTTGGTCGTTAATCAACATGCTGTTCTGAACGAGCGTTTCCGAATCGACGAGCACGCCCAAAGTATTTTCAACCGCCGCACGCAACGCATCGTTTTCCGCCTCGGAAGGGGTCATGCCCGTGCCGGTCACCGTCACATTTTTTGCCAATGCCGTCGCACTGAAAATCATCAACAAAGCAAAAATCATTATTGCAAATTTTTTCATCTGCCTCAACTCCCTTCTTAGGATTTAGGATTTAGAGGACAAAACCCTAACTCCTAACTGCTAACTCCTAACTCCTAACTCCTCTTAACAATGTCGCCTTCGTGAATAGTGCCGCTCGCCATACCTTCTGCCCGACGACAAATCGCGTAATCCGAATTAACTTCGACGACTTTTATTTTGCAAATCTCACTTTGTTTCATGGCGACAGTTCTGCCGTTTACAACAATCGGCGAACCTTCTCGGACGACAAGCAAAGTTTCGCCGTAACGAATTCCCGAATCCGAACCTTGGTCAATGTAGATGTCCGAAGCGTTAATCCCGACAATTCGGGCGCGGAAAGGATTAATGCCGTTCAGTTGCTTAAGAAAATTTTCCGCAGCATTTTTGCAGGCGTTGTTGAAGGCGTCGCCGACATTTGAACCGCTCTTGCTGCCCGTAACCGTATTCGCCAAAACAACTTCGCCCGTCGTGTTGTCTACAAAACGAAATTCCAATTCGATTCTGCCTTTGAACTTGTGGACGTAATCGCCCGCCATTGCTCCCAGATCGCCCAAACCGAAAATGCCGCTTATTTGCTCCACTGCACTTGCCGTAGGATTATTTTCAACCGTCGCCATTGTAACTTTGCCAAGCATTGAATAATCCGCGCCGCTCAATTTGCCTAACTCAACCGCTTTACTTGGGTCAACCGCGATATTTTGAAAGCCTTGCTCTCGGAGTATCGTGCCCATTTGTATTCGTTCCACGACAGTATAATTGCCGCTCGAATGAATTGCCACTATTAATTGCTCCGTCATTATCTCCGCTACTTTTTCTTCGTCATAGCCCGATACATTTTCCAGCGGCATAACCGCCACCATTTTTTTTGCCGCTTCGCTTACGTTCACTGAACAAATAATCAAAACCGCGAACATTGCGGCTAAAATTCTTTTTATAAACATGACAGTTCGCCCTCCATTCCTTTTTATAAAATATATCAGACACAAATTAAAATCTCAATAAAAATTGTGAAAAAATATAACATATATACAATCGTTTTTAATTCCCAATTTCTAACAAATAAAAAAAGGCGGTGAACTTTTTAAAGCTCATCGCCAAATTTTTCAGCTCAGATATTTTGCAATAATTTCTTCAAGCTGTATCGCCTCGGCGTAGAAATTGCCTTGAATATTTGTTATCGGCAAATCTTTAATTGTCTTGCGAATCTCGGCATCTTCCACGCCCTTCAAACAAACTTTCGTTCCCAAGTCAACTGCCAGCTCCGACAAGTGCTGAACAATTTGCAAATTGCCGGGGCGGTCTTTGATGTGCAAAATATAATCTCGTTCAAGTTTGATAAAATTCGGAGCCAGGTCTCGCAGAAAGTCAATCGACGCGACGCCGCTGCCGAAATCGTCAATCAAGCAGAGAATTCCTTTGCGTTTGAGTGCGCGGACGATTCGACGTAAAATATCCGGCTCAATCAATCGGCAACTCTGCGTTAATTCAAAGCAAAGATTTTTCAGCGGGAAGCCGACAAAGTTTGCAATTTTATCAATTTCCTCGAACAGCAAATCATCGACAATCTGCGCGGGCGAGATGTTTACGTTCAGCATCAAGTTCGGATTTATCGCCAAAACTTTTAAGCCGTCTTCCATGGCGCGACGCAAAATCCAATAGCCCAATTCCTCGAACAGAAAATCGCGCTCCAAAACAGGAACGTAAGCTGACGGCGGAACATCTCCAAAGCGTTCGCTGTGCCAACAGAGCAAAGCTTCTATCGCGGTAATTTTTTCGATCTCGGCGTCGAACACGGGTTGATAGCGCAGAGAAAAATTTTCGCAGTCCATTAAAATATCGTTGCGAACTTCGGCGATTAATTCCAGCGACTCATGATTATTCATGCCGATTGCGCCGTTGTAGTTGACCAGCTTGCCGTTGTGATAAAATTTCGACTCGTTGTAAACAAAATTCAACGCGGCGTGAATTGTCCGTTCGTCATATTTGCCGCCGTCAAAATGAATCATGCCGCCGTTAATCAAAAGAACTTGCCGAACATTTTCTACGGGCAAACCTGCCAGCGCGGCGCGCCGAATTTTTTCATATTTGACGGCGACTTCTTCGGGCGAAAGACTTTCCGTCAAAAATGCAAACTTCGCGCCCTCCATGCGATAAACCGTGCCTTCCTGCCCCGCAACTTCTTGGAGGAGCCAAGCCGTCTGTTGCAAAACGGAATTGCCGAACGAATAACCGTGCTCCTCGTTGATGCTGTTCATGCGATTGATTCCGCATAACACGACGACGCAATTTCTTTTAAGCTCAATGGCGGCAACCAAATCGCGGAAGAATCCGTACTGATTGCGCAAAAAAGTCACGGGGTCGGTCACGGCAGTAACGCCCTCGTTAATCATAATGCCGCCGATAACGTCCGGCTTGTCGTCCGCGTCGAAAATTGTCGAGCCGACATAGCGAACGACAGCATAGGAACCGTCCTTAAGGTGCGTGCGATATGTCGAATCGTAGCCGCGCTTTTCGCCCGAAATGAGAGCCTTCATCGTCCGCGTGTATCGGGCTTTATCTTCGGGGTGAATGTAATTCTTCCAAACTTCATAGCCGGAAGGAATATATTCGCCGGGCAAACCGAATAACTCAACGACGGCGGGACTGAAACGCGAAATATCCTTTTTGACGTCGTAAACCGAAACGTAATTGCCGCGCCCGATTATCGTGAAGGCGTTAAAAATATTGTCAAGAAATTTCCGAGACTCAGAGTTTTTCTCCATAAGCTACCCTCCTTGTTAATTAGGAATGAGGAATTAGGAATTAAAAAAGTTGTTCCTTAATCAGACGTCGATTGAGGGAACTTTTGCGCGAACGATAACCATAACGACGGCAAGACACGCAAGCGAAACACCTAAACCGAGCCAGCCGCTTTGAGTGACGCCCGCGACAAGATAACCGACCACACAGCAACTTGAAACCGTCAAAACATAAGGCACCTGCGTCGACACGTGGTCAATATGATGACATTGCGCACCCGCCGAAGCCAAAATCGTCGTGTCGGAAATGGGCGAGGCATGGTCACCGCCGACCGAACCCGCCAAAATCGCCGCTACGCAAATGACCAAAAGATTTGCCGCCTGCTCTGAGGGAAGATTGACCAGAACGGAAATTGCAATCGGAATCAAAATGCCGAACGTTCCCCAGCTGGTGCCCGTCGCGAACGCAAGAGCCATTGACACGACAAAGAAAATCACAGGCAGGAACATCGCGAGCGAGGCATTTTCTTGAACAATGCCGCCGACGTAGCCGCCCAAATTCAAATAGCTGTCAGAACAAATGCCCGACAACGTCCAAGCCAAGCACAGAATAAAAATCGCAGGAACCATAGCTTTAAAACCTTGCGAGTAGCATTCGCAGTATTCGGCGAAGTTTACAATTTTTCTCGGCAAGTAAAGCAGGGAAATAAAAATCAGCGCGATAAACGAACCGAGAGCCAATGCTTTGGAGGCGTCGCAGTCTGCGAAGGCGTCCGAAATTGTTTTGCCCTCGTGAATGCCGCCCGTGTAAAGCATGCCGTAAATACAGACGGAAATCAAAACGATAAGCGGCAAAATCAAATCGACGATTTTTCCTTGACCGCCGGTACTTTGTTCTTCGGAAACGGCGTCTTTGTATTCGTCGGGAATTTCAAAATGCTCATTGTTCTTGCGAACTTCCGCGCCCATCGTCGCAAAATCTCTGCCCGTCACGATAATGAACACCATAAAAATCATCGTCAGGATTGCGTAGAGATTAAAAGGAATTGTCTGCAGGAAAAGGATAAAGCCGTCGACGAGTGAACCTTCGGGAAGTGACGAGCCGACTGCCGCCGCCCAACTCGAAACGGGAGCAATGATACAAACAGGAGCCGCCGTCGAGTCAATGACGTAAGCGAGTTTCGCGCGGCAAATTTTAAATTTGTCGGTGACGGGTCGCATAATCGTTCCGACAGTCAGGCAGTTGAAATAGTCGTCGATAAAAATCAGCATGCCGAGGAAAGCCGTCAAGCCGAGCGCGGAACGTTTACCCGAAATGACCGAACGCGCCCATTCTCCGTAAGCCTTCGTCGCACCCGATTTGCTGATTATCGCGACCAATATGCCCAAGATTACAAGGAAAACCAAAATGTTGACGTTGCCGCCGACTTTGCTCTCCATTATTTCAAAAAAGGTCACGATTGATTCCAAGAAATTGCCGCCCGTGAAGAGCATTGCGCCCACAAAAATTCCGACTATCAGAGATGTGTAAACTTCCTTCGTCGCAAGCGCGAGAATTATCGTGATAATCGGCGGCAGCATTGACAACGCAGAATTCTCCATCAGAAAAAGTTCCTCCCTTTTATCAATTAGGAATTAGGAGTTAGGAGTTAGGAATTTTTTTAATCACTAACCGCTAACCACTAACAACTTTTATTCGCGCAGATTATAACAGTTATTGTCGAAAAGCACAAAAAAATTTTCTCGCGCTGTACAATCGATTTTTTCTTTTGTATCATTAACGGCGGGTGAAAATTTTTATGAAATCATTTTTAATCGCATTGCAATTTTTAACGCGGATTTTCGTCGTCAAGCAGAGTGTGTGGACTGAAAAAGATTTCGGCGAGTCTGTGAAATATTTTCCGGCAGTCGGCGCGGTAATCGGAATAATCTGCGCGGGTGTCGTCGGATTGGTAAATTATTTAAATTTGCCGCTGTTGACGGGTGCAGTCGGATTTGCGTCGCTGATAATTTTAACGGGCGGAATTCATTGCGACGGATTGATGGATTCGGTTGACGGATTATTTTCGGGTCGCGAACGAGAAAAAATTTTGGAGATAATGAAAGATTCCCGCGCAGGTTCATTCGGCGTGGTGAGCATGATTTTGGTCGCGGCGTTGGAAATTTCGGCGTTGGCTGAACTTGCAAAATTATCGACGTGGTGGCTGTGCGCGGCAATTTATTCTGCGCCGATAATCGCCCGACAAATAATGGTTTTGCTAATCGTCTCATTTCCCTACGCTCGACCTGAAGGCATGGGCAAGGCGTTTGCACAATTCACGACACAACGGACGCATATTTTTTCATGGTGCGGAATGTTTTTATTAATTCTGCCGCTCAACTTAATCAGCGTAATGCTTTTTTTCAGCGCGGGAATGTCAAGTGTAGTTGTACGAATGGTTTCAGTGAAATTTGCAAACTTCGCAATGAAAAAAATCGGCGGCGTTACCGGCGACATTTACGGCGCAGTAACGACTTTATCAGAAATGTTCGTGCTGATAACTTTCTTGGTAATCGGAAATTATTTACGATGACAATTACTGTAAAAATGCGCGGGACGTGCGGAGAGTTGGCTCAAGGATTTTTTCGCGGCGAACCGATTTTGATAACTTGCCCGATTGAAAAATTTTCAGCGGCGATTCTCTCCGACGAATTTGCAGGCGTCGAAGGTCTCGGCTCAAAATCGCTGGCAATGCTCGACAAAGTTTTAAAAATTTTCGGCGCGGAAGATTTTAAATTCGGCGTGCGATTAATTTCGGAACTTCCTCGCGGCAAAGGCATGGCATCATCTTCTGCGGACATTGCGGCAGTCGCTCAAGCCGTCGCGTTATCGTTCGGGAAAAATTTTTCGCCCGATGAACTCGGCAAGTTGTGTACTCAAATCGAACCGACCGACGGAATTTTTTATTCGGGCGTCGTCGCTATGAATCCTTTGACAGGTCGCTTGATTAAAAAAATTCGGGCGCGAGAAAAATTTCAAATTGCGGTCTTCGATTACGGCGGCGAAGTCGATACGCTCCAATTTAATCGCCGCAGTGATTTTGAATTCCCGACCCTCGACGACGAAATTAATTTTGAAGTCGTAAAAAAATCCGCGCTCGCCAATCAGAAAATTTTATTCAAACGCGGACTTGAAGAGCTTATGAATTTTTCAAAAGATTTGGGAGCGGTCGCCGTCAACGTCGCGCATTCGGGAACCGTCGCAGGAATTTTTTTCCGCGAAGATGATTTGCGCGTCGAAGAAAAAATTTCTGCCGTCAAAAAAAAATTCGACTTCCTGAACTTCATGACGTTGACTCGGCTCGCTGTTTGATTGATTAGGGAAAAAATTTCAGGTGGTGGTTTTGTTGAAGAAAAAATTTTTATCGGGAGTTCTCGCCATAAATTTTTTGTTAATCGGTTGCGGAGAGGAAGAAGTAGCAGTACCCAAGCCGCCCGTCGTTAAAGTTCAGAAAATAAGTTTATCGAACGCCGCGCAGGTAGAAAATTATTCGGGCGTTGTTCGCGGTCGCTACGAAACAAATTTATCGTTCCAAGTCGGCGGAAAAATAATTTCTCGCGATGTTCAAGCCGGTTCGTTGGTTCGTGCGGGCGAAGTTTTAATGACGCTCGACCCGAAAGATATTGCCGAACAGTCAAGGAGTGCCGACGCTCAAGTTGCTTCGACGCGTGCTCAACTTCAACTCGCAAGGTCGAATCTCGAACGCTACACCGAACTTTTCAAAGCAGAGGCAATCGCCGCCGTCGTCCTCGACCAATACAAAACTCAATTCGACGCCGCGCAGGCCGCTTACGATTCCGCAGTTGCTCAAGCTCAACAAAGTCAAAACGCGCTCGAC
>JAFSOQ010000023.1 GCA_017446845.1 Selenomonadaceae bacterium
ACAAAGGGTAGTCGAGCAACTGAATCGGCGACCGAGAAAATGTTTGGGTTATAGAACATCGGCAGAAGTATACTTTTCCACTATGTTGCACTTAGCTTGACTATTCAAGTGCCCAAAAGAAAAGTTACAAAAGAAAAGGGCACCTCGCAGGGGCGTAATGTTCGTTGCCCTCGCCGCTGAAAAATTTTTAAGTCGTTGTCGCCGCAGTTTTACATCACGTAAAAACGCGGCGGAAGCCGTCATCCATGACGGCTTCTAAGTTTGTTTAGTTTCAATTTATTTTAATACAGCACGGAAGGGAGAAAAATT
The DNA here is from genome assembly GCA_017446845.1 of Selenomonadaceae bacterium. Taxonomy (GTDB): domain Bacteria; phylum Bacillota; class Negativicutes; order Selenomonadales; family Selenomonadaceae; genus Quinella. The sequence continues at coordinate 310 of JAFSOQ010000023.1, forward strand.
TTTTGTACATAATCGGATTGACGGGAGGTATTGCTTGCGGAAAATCATCCGTCGCGGAAAAATTAAGACGGATCACCGGAGCAATGACTCTTGACATAGACAAAGTTACTCGTTGGCTGTTGGAGCCGGGCGGCGCACTTTTTGAAATTTATGTTCGACATTTCGGCAATAAAATCGTCACCGACGAAGGCGTCTTGGATAGACGATTAATCGGCGAAATAATTTTCAACAACCCCGCCGAACGCGAATGGATTAATTCGGTGGCGCACCCCATGCTTTTGAATCTTGCGCGAGATTTTTTTGTTGAGTGTTCGCAAATCGGAGCAGGCTTGGTCGTGTTGGAAGTACCGCTGTTGTTTGAAGCCGGTTGGGAACATTTATTCGACGAAATTTGGGCGGTGTACACGAAACGCCAACTTCAGAAAAGACGGCTCATGTGGCGCGACAATTTGACTAAAGAGCAAGCGTTGGCAAGAATAAATGCGCAGATGTCGCGAGAAGAAGTTTGCTCGCGCGCCGATGTGGTTATCCGAAACGTTGGCAAAAATTCTGAAGTTCGCCAACAAATTTTTGCGGCTCTGCGCGGCAGAAAATTTTAGCAGGAAAATTTTTGCGCTGGCAGAATCAAAAAACAAAACTTAAATCGGAGGCGACGAGATTGGACAAAAAATTTAAAATGGCGGCGGGCGCGGGAATTGCCGCACTTGCAGTAGTCGTGGCGGGCGGCGGCTATTATCATTTCCACGTGAGTAGCGATACGCCCGAATTTGCGATAAAGACGATTCAAGAATCCCTCGACGAACACGACACGAAATCTTTCTACCGCGCGGTTAATTTGGAAAGCGTGCTTGATTCGGGCTACGACGGCTTTGTCAACGGTTTGACTGTCAATGAAAATAATTTGACCCCCGAATCAAAAGAATCAGTCAAAAGTTTTATGCAAATGCTCCGCGGTCCCATGATATTAAGTTTGAAGTCGGCGATTGATTCTTACATTGCCACGGGTGATCTCAATGTCGAAAAAAATGGCGGCGTGGTTGAGCTGTTGGAAAAAACCGGGCTTAACGATGCTGAGATTCGCGACGTAAAAGATATTCAGATAAACGACGCCGACAAGAACGAAGCCTTTGCCGATTTAATAATTTATCAGCCGGAACTTGACGAAGAATTTCCTCTGCAATTCATCTTGACGCGCGGCAAGGATAATCAGTGGCAAGTCTCTCGCGTACAAAATTTCCAAGATTACGTCGAAAAAATAGGGCAGGCACGTCGGGCGAAGTTGGATGAATATTTGGCTAATGCAAGCGAAATAAATTCTCGGCATGAATCGATAGTCCGTGAAGCGGAACAAAAATACGGCATGATTCTCGCGGTCGGCAATCTGGCACAGGATAAGACTCGCGCCGAACTCAAGACTTTGATTAACGACGTCTTCAAAAAAGATTGGGAAGCTCGCAAGCAGGAGCTTTTCTCTTTGAAAATTCCCAAGGACGCCGAACCTTTGCAAAATCTTTACATGCGAATTTGCGACTTGGCAATAGCCGCCGCGAAGGACTACGCAAAATGGATGGACGACCAAAATCCCGCGACCATTAAAATGGCGGAAGAAAAAATTCATCAGGTGCAAGACCTCAGTAAAGAAGCCGCCGACCTCGCCAAGCGAATGACAAGTTAAAAAATCTTTTGCAATAAAAAAACTCCCTTAACAAACAAGGGAGATTTTTTGTTGTCGGAAAATTTTTCAGTGAGTGGCGACGGTTTTAATCGTGCCGAGTTTTTGAATGTCGCTATCTTTTCTGTCGCCGTGAATTTTAACTTTGGATAAAGCGTCTTCGAGTTCGGCAAGTTCATTTTTATCAAGTGTAACGTCCGCCGCGCCGAAATTTTCTTTAAGGCGTTCGTCGCGTCTCATGCCGGGTATAGGGACTACAAAATCATTTTTGCACATCATCCACGCTAAAGAAATCTGCGCGGGCGTAACATTTTTATCGGCGGCGAAATTTTTTATCAGGTCGAGCAGGGCTTGATTGGCGTCCATGTTTTCCTTTGCAAAGCGCGTGATAACTCTGCGAACGTCGTCGCCTTCGAATTTGCTTTGACTTGAATATTTTCCGCTTAAGAAACCGCCCGCCATAGGCGAATACGCAACGAAGCCGATATTCAATTCTTTGCAAAGCGGCAGAACTTCCGATTCAACTTTGCGTTCCATGATTGAATATTCGCTTTGAACGGCAGTGAGCGGCGTGACGGCATGAGCGCGTTTAATTTGTTCGGGCGTCGCTTCCGAGACTCCCCACGCCAAAATTTTTCCTTCCTTAATCAACTCGCCCATCCACTCGGCAACTTCTGCCACGTCACGATTGGGCGGAACCCGATGTTCATAATATAAATCAATGTAATCGGTTTGCAGACGCTTCAAAGAATTTTCAACGGCATTGCGTAAGCCGCGCCGCGAAGTTTTGCCTTCAGGAATTTCTTGACCCGGTAAAAAAACTTCGGGCATAAATTTTGTGCATAAAACAATTTTATCGCGAATGGGCTTGAGAGCTTTGCCAACCAAAATTTCATTCTCGTAAGCGGCGTAGACCTCCGCCGTATCAAAGAAGGTGCAGCCGTAATCTTCGTAAGCCGAACGCATGAGCCGAATTGATTCATCTTCGGGCGGGCATTCGCCGTAGCCGTGACTGAAACCCATGCAGCCCATTCCGATTGCCGAGACTTCCAACGTCCTCAATTTGCGTTTTTTCATGACAATTCCCCCGTTAATAAATAATTTCATTCGTCTCGCGTTTGTCGTAGAGTTTCCAAAATTCTTCGGCAATGGTTTTGGGCGCAAAATGTTCGTTGGAACCGATTAAGCCCGTGACTTGCACCGTGCCGATATAAATTCCTTTTTCCTTGAGCACGGGAGCAAATGCCGAGACCATCGCCCGCAATGCCGCTTTATCCATTGACAGCGGCAGATAATCTTCGTAAGGGTGAATCGCCAAGCCGCCGCCCGTTATCAAGATTGCTCCGCGTTTTTCGGCAAATTCGGCAGTGTCGACGAGCTTAATGCAGTTATACGCGCCCGCAACGTCCGTAATGTAATGGTCAACCAAAGTTTGAGCGTCGCGAGTATTTTTATTGTCGGGCGTCGTGATTCCGACGTTGTAGAAGAGAACATCGGGCACGCCGAATTTTTTTGTTACCTCGTTGAAAATTTTGGCGAAGTCGTCGAATTTTGAAACGTCCGCCGCTTGCGTGTGAACTTCAATATTTTTGGCGGCGAATTCTTCCGCGTAATGTTTTAAATTTTTCTCGCTGCGAGCCATGAGAATCACGCGGAAATTTTCTTTGCCGAATTTTTCCGCGACGCCGTTGCCGAGACCCTTGCCCGCGCCGATTACAAAAATTGTCTTCATAAAAATTCTTCAACCTTTCCAAATATTTTTGTTTACAGTATAATTCGGCGGGAACTTGTTATCAATCGACAATTTAATCTTGTTTGTCGAAAGTAGGGAGAAAATTTTATGCGAACCGATACCAGAATCACAAGACAAAATTTAATCGACGCGTTCTGTATTTTGGCGAAAACAAAATCCGTGTCAAAAATTACGGTAGACCAACTCGTCGACAAAGCGGGCTATAATCGCAGCACTTTTTATAAATACTTCCGAGATGTTTACGACGTGTTGGAGCAGATTGAAGGCGTCGTTATTAGCGGCGTCGCTGAAAATTTTCGTCAGAACATTTCGCCCGAAAATTTCGAGCAAACTTTTTTGACGGCGTTCACGAAAATTCAGCGCGAGCAAGCAAATTATTTCGACGTGCTGTTGAATCAGAACAATCGAGCGCGCTTTATCGAAAAGTTGTTCGCGGAAATTTCTCCGATTTTTATGGAGACATTCAATCTCCCGCCCGATAACTTGAAATCAAAATATCTGACTGAAATTTATTTGATAACCGTAATTTCCGCCGTAAGACTTTGGATAAACGACGGACGCAAATTTTCTGCGGAAGAGCTGTCAAGATTTGTCGGCGCAATTCTTTCGCGCGGCGTGTTGACTTTCATAAAAAATAATTCGTGTTGAAACTTTGCGCGAGTCGTGATATTATTCGCCGCGAAAAATTTTTAAGAGGAGCTTGCAAATAAATGAAACACGTTTTGTCGGTTTACGTCGAAAATCAGCCTGGCGTCTTGGTGCGCGTGGCGAGCATGTTCAGCCGTCGAGAATTCAACATCGACAGCTTGTCGGTCGGGATAACTCAATCGCCCGAATTTTCAAGGATAACGGTTGTCGTTCACGGCGACGGAAATTTTGTCGACCAAGTGATTAAACAGTTGGAGAAAATGCCGGTCGTCCAAGCGGTGCAACGTCTTGATTCGGCGACTGCAGTTACTCGCGGCATGACCATGATTAAAGTTTCCGCCGACGACAGCACACGCCTCGACGTTCTCAAAATGGCTGAACTTTTCCGCGCCCACGTCGTCGACGTTCAGCCCACTACTTTAATCTTTGAGATTACCGGCAACGACGAAAAAGTTACCGCTTTTACTCGGCTCCTCGCGCCTTACGGCATTTTGGAAGTTATCCGCACGGGTCTTGTTGCTCTTGAGCGCGGTGAAAATACTATTCACGACTATCATCAAGTTCGCGAATACTACAGCAAAAATCTTTTATAATAATTGCCTTGACATGAAAAAATCCTTCTTGCTATAATTGGGTTGCTAGAAACAAACCAAACGGCAAGGAGGAATCTTTCATGAGTGATTCTATCAATTCGCAAGGCGGTTGTCAACAGGCGAGCGTCGTCAGTGGCAACGGTGGCGGCGGCGAAGGTCAACCGCGAATGGGCGTCATCTATCTCATCACGTGTCTTATCACCGGCAGACCCTACGTCGGGCAAACGCGCCAAAAACTGAACATACGAATCAGCCAGCACAAAAGTAACAGCAAAAAAGCCAAGGCTGGTGTTGACGCGGCAATTCGCAAATACCGCTGGGAAAATTTCACGGTCGAAATCTTAGAAACTTGTCCTGTAGAAAAGTTGAACGAACGAGAAAAATTTTGGATTGCCAAGCTCAACAGCAAGGCTCCAAACGGCTACAATCTCACCAACGGCGGCGACACTAGCACAAGCATGAGCGAAGAAAGCCGCGCTAGAATGTCAGTTGCTAAGAAAGGCAAACCGTCGAATAGGAAAGGAAAGCCTTTAACGGAGGAACACAAAGCTAAAATTGCGGCGTCTAAAAAGGGAACGCCTGCGCACAACAAAGGAACGCATTTATCAGAAGAACAAAAAGCGATACTATCTGCCGCCAATAAAGGAGAAAATCATCCCAACTACGGTAAGCATCGCTCGCCCGAAACAATCGCTAAAATCATAGAATCTATTGAACTACTCCCGTCTGCGGGCGATTCATGAGAAGTTTAATAGCCTAAGCCACTCTTATTCTCAAAGGCTAGTCCAAGTAGCCCACACACGGTCGCCCGAAGGTCTCCGCTTACTTTTAATTCTTTCGCACTACTTTTCAGAGACAAAACTTCAGGAGGGTTAGTGCTCCCTCGAAAACGATTCTATTTCAAATCGTTGGTCGTAATTACACTTTTTTAACGTGGTAGTCCTCCACAGTTGCAAATATATCTTTTCAGGTTTACAAAGTCAAGAGGGGATTCATCCCCCGCTTATAGAAGCGGGGGTTTTCTCGCCGTTTTTGGATAAAAGAACTTGGGCGCGGAAAAAACTTGAAAACGGCGGCAACAAGTGATATACTGTCGCGAGTTTCAATAATGATTTTTTTGGAGGTTTTAAGTCTAATGGCAAGAGTTTATTACGACAACGACGCGAATCTCGAAATTCTGAACGGCAAAACTGTCGCCGTGTTGGGGTACGGAAGTCAGGGGCACGGGCAAGCGAAAAATTTGAAAGATAGCGGCGTCAATGTAATTATCGGGCTTTATGAGGGTTCCAAGTCAAAAGCAATCGCCGAAAAAGACGGTTTCAAAGTTTTCAACGTCGCCGACGCGGTTAAACAAGCCGATATAACGATGGTACTTATACCCGATGAGAAACAAGCAGACGTCTATAAAAACGAAATCGCGCCCAATCTCAAAAGCGGGTCGGCGTTGGCATTTTCACACGGTTTTAATATTCATTTTTTGCAGATAATTCCGCCTCCCGACGTTGACGTGCTAATGGTAGCCCCCAAGGGACCCGGTCATCTTGTACGCAGAACATTCGTTGAAGGCAGCGGCGTTCCCGATGTCTTCGCGATTTATCAAGACGCTTCGGGCAAATGTTTCGACATTGCGCTTGCCTATGCTCGCGGAATCGGCGGCACCCGCGCAGGCGTTCTCCAGACGACTTTCAAGGAAGAAACCGAGACTGACCTTTTCGGCGAACAATGCGTCCTTTGCGGCGGTTTGACCCATTTGATTCAAACCGGCTTTGAAGTTTTGGTTGCGGCGGGTTATCAGCCCGAAATTAGCTACTTCGAGGTCTGCCACGAAATGCAGCTTATAACAAATCTTATTTATGAGGGCGGCATGGCAAAAATGCGCTATTCCATAAGCGACACTGCCGAATTTGGCGACTACACGACGGGACCGAAAATTATTACGCCGGAAGTCAAGAAAGCTATGGAAAAGGCGTTGGCTGAAATTCAGGACGGTTCCTTTGCAAGAACTTGGCTCGTCGAGAATCGTGCGGCGGGCAGAGCAAATTTCCTTGCACAACGCAGAATTCACGCCGAACACCAAATCGAAACCGTCGGCAAAAAACTGCGCGGTATGATGAGCTGGCTCAAAGACGGCTCCGATTTGTCGAAAGATTGATTTAATCTGCTGAAAAATTTTAGCGGCTTGTGCTTGAGTACGGGCACGAGCCGCTTTTACTTTTAACCGCGAGGAATTTAGATGACGTATGACGATTTGATTTTTAAAATCCCCCAAGAATCAAAAACGTATCGCGAAGATTCCGCATTCATCACAACGCAAATAATTTCTATCCTTGACGAAAGGAAAACTACGGGCGATAATAAAATAATCTTGAATACCAATTTGAAATTAGGCTTGCCGCTTGAAAATATTAATAAGATTGCAGGTCCGATGATTGAAGCTTGGGCATTTGAAGTCTTTGCCGGCATACGCGATGATTCCAATAATAATTACTCGCTAATAAACGTCGAAGCTCAAGAACGCCTCGGAATGGCTGATATAATCTTACAGTTCAAAAAAGATGAATCTGTTTTAACCGGTAACGTCGACGTAAAAGCAACTTCAAACGATATTCCCAACAGCGGAAAAAGCCCGAACATAACGTCTTTTTCACGAATACGTTCGGCTTATGTTAAAGACCCCGACTTCATGTTTATAGTATTATATGTTAAGCATCGGGTGTATTCGCGCCGTAATAAAACAAGTGGTTTGATGGACGGCATTATGGAAATTGTCGACTATAACGCTTATGATTTGAAATTTATCAGTGACGAAGATATAAGTTATAATCCTGCTTTGGGGACGGGACAGATTCAAGTAAAAGATATTCATTACATAACTTTTCAATATCGAACGACTTGGCAAATGTGTCAGTTACTCGACCGAAAGTATTTGAGCAGTTCACGCAGAACATTTGAAGATTTTTATCGCGAGGCAGTGAAACACAGATGGATAAAAAATTGATTGTGCTTTGTGGTGACGCTGTTGAAGAAATGGCAAAGCTCCCCGATAAAAGCGTAGCATTGATAACTACTGACCCGCCTTATAATCTAAACAAAAACTACGGAATTTATCAAGACAATCTCAATTTCACTGAGTATATGGATTTTTCACGTAAATGGTTGACACAGGCAAAGCGTGTACTAAAAGATGACGGCTCGATATATCTGTTCATGGGCGTCAGGTACATCTCCTACGTCTACGCTGTCCTTGAGCAAGAATTGGGGATGACATTCAATTCTTGGATAACGTGGTTCTACACTCAAGGCATTGGTAAAACTAAAGGTTTTTCGCCGAGGCATGATGACATTTTATTTTTTACCAAGCACCCAAAAAATTACACGTTTAATTTGGACGAAATCAGAGTGCCGCAAAAATTTTACCGTTCAATAAACAATATGCGCGGAGCCAACCCCGGTAATGTATGGCAATTTTCACACGTGCACTATTGCAACGAAAATCGTCGCTCTCATCCGACGCAAAAACCTGAAGGTCTTTTTGAGCGAATAATTTTGGCTTCGTCAAACGAAGGTGACACTGTTTTAGACCCTTTTGTCGGGAGTGGAACAACATTGCGCGTTTGTCAACAGCTCAACAGAAATTGCATTGGTATCGATATAAATTCTTCCTATGTTGAGATGTCAAAAAGAAGATTGTCCGAACCGTTTAGAGGATTTGACAGCATTGATGAGAGAATGAAACGTGTGCCCGATGATTTAAATGACCCGCTGGTTCGTGAGTTATATGTTCAAGAGCACATCAACAAATTTTTGAAGAATGATTCCGAGGCTATTGACGACTTCGTGAAAAGTGTTCAAGATAAATATGCGTCGAAACAGTTGAATCTGTTTACAGCAACGTGAGCAATGTGACGTTGCATCCAATGGTCGCGCCGTGCCGTTTGATAATTCGGACGTCATGACCGCGCCGGAACGAAGCGCATTTCTAAATTAAAAATTTTTGGGAGAGTGATATTGATGGCAATGACAATGAGTGAAAAAATCTTGGCACGACACGCGGGACTTGAAACCGTCGAGGCGGGTCAACTCGTTATCTGCGACTTGGATTTGGTCATGGCTAATGACGTGACGGGACCGCCGTCAATAAAAGAATTTGAAAAAATCGGGCGACCTGTTTTCGACGCAGAAAAAATCGCGCTGATTCCCGACCACTTCCAACCCGCCAAAGATATTAAAAGCGCAGACCTCGCAAAAATTATGCGCGACTTCGCTCGCAAAAATAATATCAAGCATTACTACGAGCAGGGACGCGTCGGCATTGAACATGTTATCTTGCCCGAATTCGGAATTGTCGCGCCCGGCATGTTGATTATCGGCGCGGACAGCCACACTTGCACTTACGGCGCAGTAAACGCTTTTTCGACGGGCGTCGGCACAACCGATTTGGCTGTCGGACTTGCAACGGGCAAAGCGTGGTTCAAAGTTCCCGAAGCAATTAACGTTCACCTCACCGGCAAGAAACCGAAAAATATTTGCGGCAAAGATGTTATCCTCACGTTGATTGGAAAAATCGGAGTCGACGGCGCACTTTATAAAGCGTTGGAATTCACGGGCGAAGGCGTCGCCGAACTTTCCATGACCGACCGCTTGACGATTTCCAATATGGCGATTGAGGCGGGTGCTAAGGCGGGCGTCTTCCCGTTCGACGATGTTGCCGAGCTTTACATTTCGCGCCGCGTTAAAAAATCTTTCAATCCCGCTGCCGCCGACGAAGGCGCAAAATATTCCTCGACCGTCGAAATTAATTTGAGCGAACTTAAACCCGTCGTCGCATTGCCGCACTTGCCCGAAAACGTCAAGCCCGTCGATGAACTCGGCGAAATTAAAATTAATCAAGTTGTAATCGGCTCGTGCACCAACGGCAGACTTGAGGATTTGGGAATTGCGGCGGGCATTCTGCGCGGAAAAAAAGTTCATCCCGATGTTCGTTGCATAATCATTCCAGGCAGCCAAGAAATTTATAAAGAGGCTGTGCGTTGTCATTGGATTGATATTTTTATCGACGCGGGCTGTGTCGTAAGTTGTCCGACGTGCGGACCTTGCCTGGGCGGTTATATGGGAATTCTCAGCGCGGGCGAACGTTGCGTTTCGACGACCAACAGAAATTTCCGCGGGCGCATGGGTCACGTCGACAGCGAAGTTTATTTGGCAAGTCCGTTCGTAGCCGCCGCGTCTGCAATCACAGGAAAAATCTCAACTCCCGAAGAGGTGATTGGAAATGAAAATTGAAGGTAAAGTCTGGCGTTACGGAAATAATATCGATACCGATGTCATAATCCCCGCGCGCTATCTGAATACATTTGACCCTGCCGAACTTGCCAAGCACTGCATGGTTGACATTGACGAAACTTTTGCCGCGAACGTTAAGGCGGGCGATGTCATGGTCGGCGGAAAAAATTTCGGTTGCGGTTCCAGTCGCGAGCACGCTCCCGTTGCAATCAAGGCGTCGGGAATCCCCGTGGTTATCGCCGCGAGTTTCGCGAGAATTTTTTATCGCAACGGAATTAATATCGGTTTGCCGCTCTTGGAGATTGGTGACGACGTAGAAAAAATTTCCGCCAATGACGTTTTGAAAATCGATACCGACACCGGCACGATTGAAAATCTCACGACGGGCGATATTTTCCACGCGCACCCCCTGCCCGACTTCGTTCAGAAAATTGCCGACGCGGGCGGACTTATCAACTATATCAAGTCTAAAAAATAATTTCACGACGAGCAAACAAAAATCCCCGACGTTCGATTGAGCGTTAACCGGTCGCTTCAAAAAATCTGAGCAAGCATTTTATAACATTTGGAAGGGTTGCCGCCGAACGAATAAGGATTGGTCAAGCTTAGTATAGCAACGGCATTGTCCTTGTAATGATATTCGCCCGCCGCGTGATTCCGAAAAAATTTTCTGGTGTTGATGTCGCCGACACTGAAACGATAATACCGTCTGCCTTTGTAATTAAAATGGGCGTAAAATTTCGGATAGCCGTCGTAAATCTCGACCCTTATAAATACGTTTTGAATATGCGTAAACAGCAGGGACTCGCGCACAGGTTGTTTCAAAATATAATTTGGGTCAACCGAACGATCGGGATTGTAAAAAATATTTTCGCGCTCGTCTAAAGGGTGCAGACCCATCATCTTTTCCAGTGTCCATGTTCCGATTTTTTGCCAGTGAAAACTTTCATCGTAGACCAAATTTTCCGGCTGATAAGGATTGGCGGGCAATTTGTCTTTAAACTTAATGCGCACAACGTCAAAATCCTCAAACTCTTTGCCGTCGAAGTCTGTATAATCGACTTTCCGAACAGCTTCTTTCAAGCCGGGAATATCCGAAATTGGACGCACATATTTTCCGCTTTTTAAGCCAATGCCCGCCGCGCAGTAATTATTGTTCTTGGCACTTCTACCAAAAAGCGCAATCGTCCGAATGTCTTCGTTATGATGAAAAATATCCGTTAAGTTCTTTTTTAAAAAATCAAACATGATTTTTACCCTCCCGACTTTTATCCAAAAACGGCAAGAATACCCCCGCCTCTTGGGCGGCGGAATGAATTGCCGCTTGACTTCGTAAATGACAAGAGATACATTTTAATTGTGGAGGACTACCACGTAATCAATTAGGAGTTAGGATTTAGGAGTTAGCAGTTAGGATTTAGGAGTTAGCAGTTAGGGGGACAAAATCCTAAATCCCAAATCCTAAATCCTGTTTAGGAGTTAGGAGTTAGAAGTTTTTTCATTCCACATTACACATTCAAAAATCGACAATCTCAATGCCCTCGAACGCTTCAAAAAATTTTTTTGCAACAAGCCGCCTGTGACATTTTTCGGGCGTCGGTTCACTGCAAAGCAAACAAATCCTGTCGCGCCGTGAATAATTTTTTTCAATGTGCTCCAAAATATTTCTCGCGTCCATGAGCGCAAAAAATCTCTCTTCATAACCCTGCCAATTAAAAAACTTTTTCTTATGTCCCGATAAAATTTCTTCCGTCGGTGCAAAATTTACGTCGTGAATGTAATCAATCCCCAAGATTTTTTTCGTAAAGAATTCTATGTCGGGAAATTTCGTAAAAGCGCAAAGTTGCGAGGTGTTGTTCAAACGGATGTCGACGAGTGCCGAAACAGAATTCCTTTCAAGCAGGGTAAAAAATTCCTTTGCCGTCTTTTTCCTGAATCCCATCGTAAAAAGTTTTCTCATTTGTTATCTCCTTCTATTCTGTAGCCTATTTCCAAATTTCTTGCGGCATAACTTCGATTAACCATTTCCTCGCGACTCAATTCTCCAAACAGCGAAATTTGATTTCTGTCGGGAAAATATTTGTTGAGTAAAATCTCTTCAACGTCGTCTTGGTGAATGTAATTTCCGCCGTCGAGAATGTGACGAACTTCATAGCCGAGCCGATAAAATTCCCTTGAGACCAAAATGCAACGATGACAAGTTTCGGGACGCTTTTCGGCGCACATCAATGCGAACGTATAACCCAATTCCATACCTTTTTCGATTTTATGCACACCGTCGAGGAACTGAGGACTCAAAGCAAATTTTGAAAAATCCAATATCCCGTCTGTGTAAAAATTTTCATCAGTTTGGCGCGCCCCGAATTCTCTTGCATAATGCCTGTAAAGAATGTTTTTCTGCTTAAGTCGGCGGGAAATATTTTCCTTGTTAAAATCCTTAAAGTACGCGGACTGCGGCAAACTTCTGACATCGACGAGGCAAGAAATTTTATACCTTGACAAAATTTTTACAAAGTCTTCAACTTCAAAACCCGAATATCCTATCGTGTAAATCGTATTCAAAAAATCAATCCCCTCTAAAAAATAAATTTTCTATCAAACCTATCGAAATTTTCGCATAAAACCTGAAGGACTTTTTGAAAATCTTACAAACGACGACTCATCAATTATAAAGTTAGGAGGAAATTATTTTGAAAAAAGAAATTAATCCGTTCGATTACGCGGGCGAAATTTTTAAAGCGTTGCCCAAAGGAATTCTTTTGACGAGCGAGGCGGAAGATTGTGTCAACGCCATGACAATCGGCTGGGGCACAATCGGCATTGAATGGGGCGTCCCGATTTTTACCGCTTACGTCCGCACGAGCAGATTTACTTACGAGCTGATTGAACGCACGGGCGAATTTACCGTTTGCGCTCCCTATGGCGAGTTGTCTAAAGAGGCAAATAAAGCTATCGGAATTTGCGGCAGTAAATCCGGACGCGACGTTGATAAGCTGGCGCAGGCGGGTGTTCATTTGGTCGAGGCAGATATTGTTCGTCCGCCCGCAATTAAAGAATTGCCTTTAACTTTGGAATGCCGCGTTGTCTTCAGTCAACTTCAGCCGATTAAAGACATCAGCAGTAAGTTCAAAAAATTTTACGTGCCGAACACCGCACATTCCGAGCCGCACGTCGCCTGCTACGGAGAAATTCTTAAAGCTTACATCATCGAAGATTGATTCTGTTTCGAAAATAAAAAAGACCCGTCGAAAAATCGGCGGGCAATTTTTTTACAAATCAATGAATCTCTATCCTATAATCGCTTGTCCGAAGTAGACGACCGCGCCCATGAATATTACAAACGGAATATAAATCTTGACCGCGAACGCCAAAAGTTGTGAGTCTGCACCTTTAACGCCGATTGCCGCCGAACCGATTGCTATCGACAGCGGAGAAATCATTTTGCCCGCGCAGGCTCCCGTAGCGTTCGCCGCAGCCACCCACGCTTGAGCAGTTTCGTTCGCGCCGATTGCCTGACTGGCTATGACTTGCAACTTGCCGAACAAAACGCAGCTTGAGGTTGCCGAACCTGTAATGTAAGTTCCGACCGAGCCGAGGAACGCCGCGATTAACGGATAAGCCGTTCCGGTCGCCGCAACTGCCGTGTCTGCAATTTGTCCGGTCATGCCGCTGTAGCCCATAACTTTTGCCGTCGCAATGACCGCGATAATCGTGACCATCGTAAATTTCAAACCGTTGACTGTTTTTTTCAAGACGCCGACCATTTCCGAAAAACTTGCGCCTTGTTTACTGCCCGCGATAAATGCCGCCAACATTATCAGCACGCCGGGCGTATTTATCCAGACAAAAGTATAAGGTGAGCCGCCCTCGCCGTTATAAATCGGAACTGCCGTTTTGAATTGCATTAAGAATGAATTTATCGGCGGGACAAGTTTACTCGTGAACAGCAGGAAGAAGAAAATTAAAATGAACGGCAAGCAAGCGTTGATACCTTGCGCGGTTGTAATTTTTGCGTGAGCTTGATCACTCATTGCGAATTCCGAGTCGTTGACGGGAAATTTCTTCGCAATAAAAACAATCGTGCCCATGGTGCAAATCGCGCCCGCGACAACTGCCAGCTCCGGACCGACGAACATTGATAATGCAAGTTCGGGCAGGAAAAATGCAAGTCCCGCGCCCGCACAAAACATCGTCATGCCGCGCAGTGCTCCGAGTCCGCCGCCCGTCACGATTACCATAAGCCACGGGCAAAGCAAAGTTAAAACGCCCAGTTGCAAAGAAGTAAACGTCGCGAGCTGAATTGCGTCAAAGCTCGTGACAGAACTCAACGTTACAAGCGGAATGCCGATTGAGCCGTAAGCCGTCGGCACCGAGTTTGCGATAAGACAAACAGAAACCGATAAAATAGGATTAATGCCGATTCCCGCGAGCATACCTGCGGGAACTGCGATAGCCGTGCCGAAACCCGCCATGCCTTCCAAAAAGCCGCCGAACCCCCAGCCGATTAACAGAATCAAAACGCGTTTGTCGTGACTGACACTCGTCAACATATCTTTAATCGTGTCCATTGCCTTGGTGTGCAGCGTCAAGTTGTAAGTAAAAATCGCCGCGACGATAACCAAGAGGATTGGCCAGCATGCCAGTGCGACGCCTTCGAGTACGGATTCAATCGCCCGAACACTTTCCATGTCCCAGACGCCCATGCCCGCTGCCAATGAAATTATCAGCGCGATTAAACACGCTTTCCACGCCGCCATTTTTATTACGCTGAGCGCAAGCACCAGCCATAAAATCGGCGATAGCGCAAGTAGAAACATCAATTCCCCCGACCTCCCAACTAAACAAGAAAGAAAATAATTCCTTTGCAAATTTTCTATGGCGAGAGAAAAAAATCCTGCTTTATTAAAAATTTTCTGTCAAAGGCAATCAGAAGACTTTGCGCCTGACAAAAGCGAACTGATAACTTGAAGATTGGAAAAAAGAAGTAACGCCTTGAAACGCTCTCCTTGATATTCCGACTTAAGCTCGGTAAAGTCGGCAGAGAACAACCTTAAAAGCCTGTCTAAAATCCGGAAAAAACTTTCCGACAGTGTTAAAATGAAAAAATAAGCCGGAGGAAATTTCCTCGATAATGCGCTTGAGTTTTAAAGTTTCCTGCGTCGAGTCGACTGACTTGTAGTCGTGCGGCTTTTTTTTGCCGGAAGAGTGGCGGTTGCGTTTAACTTCTTGACTTTTTATAGCCGGTCTTTGCAAAGATTATAACAAAAAAAACAGAGCCCGAAAGCTCCGTTAAAAATTTATCGTTTATCTTGTGGCGGATATTGTTGCGATTGGTTGTATTGTTGAGGCTGAGCGTATTGTTGATTTTGGTCGTATGATTGCTGCGGCTGCTGAGTGTACTGCTGATTTTGGTCGTATGATTGCTGCGGCTGTTGAGTGTACTGCTGATTTTGGTCGTATGATTGCTGCGGTTGCTGAGCGTATTGCTGATTTTGGTCGTATGATTGCTGCGGTTGCTGAGCGTATTGCTGATTTTGGTCGTATGATTGCTGCGGTTGAGCGTACTGCTGATTTTGGTCGTATGATTGTGCGTAATTGGTCGGTTGAGTGCCGTAAGATTGCGCGTAAGCTTGTTGAGCCGCTTGCTGATTCATTTGCAGCTTGGCTTGCTGTAAAATTGTCCGCGCATGTTCAAGACCTGCTTGCGCTTGCTGAACGCCTTGGAAAGTGTTCGTCACGTGAGCTATAAGCTGGTCGAAAACTTGATTGGCGTAGCGGTCGGCGTCCTCTTGAAGTTGCTTGGAGTTTTGCCGCGTCCGCTCCATTATTTCTGATTCCTGCTGTTGCGCCTGACTTAATACCATTCGCGATTTTTCTCGCGCTTTGACTACAACTTCATTTTCGTCGAGAATTTGTTCGGCTCGAAGTTGTGCTTGCTTGACGATGTTTGTTGCTTCCATTTGCGCGTTCTGTAAAATGTTGTCGCGCTCCCTCATGACTTCCGAGGCATGCTCCAATTCTTGCGGCAAATCTTTCCGCAATTCTTCTACAAGCCGAATCAATTCTTCTTCCGAGATGATCGTTTTGTTTGTCAGCGGCAAGTGCGGTGCTCCCGCCACCAAGCTTTCTATTTTGTCCAATGTGTTGCGTACTGCCATGAAAAATCTCCCTTCGGTCGATTTTTAGAAAGTAGGAATTCTAATCGCTAAATCCCAACTTTTGATTGAAGTGCAAATTCCACACATTCCGGAACCAAGCCGTGAACGTCGCCGCCGAAATGTGCCAATTCCCTAACTCCTGAAGAACTTATAAACAAAAATTCCGGTGCTGTCAATAAAAAAATTGTGTCGACGGTCGGGATAAGGTGTCTCATCATTTGAGCCTTGTTCACTTCGTATTCAAAATCCGCCGCCGAACGCAAGCCGCGAATTATCAGATTAACGTCGTGTTTTCTGATGTAATCGGCGGCAAGTCCGTTGCAACCGTCAACCGTCACGTTATCGATATGGACAGTTGCCTCGCGCAAAAGTTCAACGCGCTCCTGCATGTTGAATAAAAATTTTTTTTGCTCGTTAATGAACACGCAGATAATCAATTCGTCAACCAGTTTTGCCGCGCGTTCAAAAATATTTACGTGCCCGTTGGTTACGGGGTCGAAACTCCCCGTGCAAATTGCTTTCTTCATGATATTTTCCTCTTAAAGATTTTTATCGTCGTCGTGTGACCGTATGTTATTTCCCTTATCAATTCAAAGTCGCTGACTAAAATTTCTTCCGCGCCGTGCTCGACAATCATCAAACCGTTCAGCAAATTCAATTCCGCCACAAGCTCCAAAGATTTTTGCGCGAGTCCTTTTGCATATGGCGGGTCGCAGAAAATTAAATCGAACGTCAAATCTTGTTTGCCGAGTCGTCGCAAAATTTTTTCAAAGTCGCCGC
Source organism: Selenomonadaceae bacterium (assembly GCA_017446845.1). Classification (GTDB taxonomy): domain Bacteria; phylum Bacillota; class Negativicutes; order Selenomonadales; family Selenomonadaceae; genus Quinella. Next base: position 17,197 of record JAFSOQ010000023.1, read on the forward strand.
GCAGAATTTTGCAATTATCGAACTTTGTCCGCGTCACGTTGTCGCGAATTATTTCCGTTGTCATCAAGTCGATAAATGTCGCCGAACTTGCGCCGCGTGACATTGCTTCAAGTCCCAAAGCCCCCGTGCCCGCGAAAATATCCAGCACAGAATTTATCTCCGAAAAATTTATCAGCCCGCTCAATACGCTGAACAATGATTCCTTAACGCGGTCGCTCGTCGGTCTCGTCTCAAGTCCCGAAGGCGTCTTCAAGCGCAAACCTTTTGCTCTGCCCGTGATTATCCTCATTTTATCTTAACAGGTCAATCTTTTCAATTTCGTAGCCGTTGCGATTCAGCGCGGCAACGATTCTGTCAATGTGCTCTTGATTGTGCGTCTCGACCGTCACTTCCAATACAACTTTCTTGAAACTGTCGGTAACTCGCGCCTGGTCGTGTTCAAGCTTGATGACGTTGGCATTTTCCTCCGTAAGTATTCGCGACACGTTGAGAAGTTCGCCGGGCTTATCGGCGAGCAAAACTCCAAAGCAGAAAATTCTTCCGCGAACGATTAACGCCTTGTCAATCAGCGCGCTCAATGTGGAAATGTCGATGTTGCCGCCGCTGACGATTGCCACGACTTTTTTGCCTTTGAAGTCCAACTTATTCAACGCCGCCAAACTCAAGACGCCCGCGCCCTCGGCAATGAGTTTGTGCTTTTCGATAAGATAGAGCAACGCCGACATAATTTCCATTTCGCTGACCATGATGATTTCGTCAAGATATTTTTTGCAGAACGCAAAAGTTAAATCGCCCGCCGTTTTGACTGCGCAACCGTCGGCAACAGTATCCGAACTTTCCAACGATACGATTTTGCCCGCGTCCAGAGCCGCTTTCATGCAAGCCGCATTTTCCGGTTCGACGCCGATAACTTTGACTTGCGGACTTACAACTTTTGTCGCGAGTGCCACGCCCGACGCAAAGCCGCCGCCGCCTATCGGAACCAAAATCGCGTCGACGTCTTTAAGTTCGTTGATAATTTCAAGGGCAGTCGTGCCTTGTCCGAGCAAAACTTCCAAGTCGTTGAACGGGTGAACGTAAACATAACCGTGCGCTTTGCAAAGTTCCAAGCTGTGCTGATAAGCGTCGTCGAATCCGTCACCGTGCAAGACAACTTCCGCGCCGTAAGCTTTGGTCGCCTCGACTTTCAAAATCGGAGTGGTCGCGGGCATACAGATTACCGCTTTGACTCCCAATTTCTGCGCGGCGAAGGCAACTCCTTGGGCGTGATTGCCGGCAGACGCCGTGATTACTCCGCGTTGACGTTCCTCTTCGGTCAAGTGGCTGATTTTGTTATACGCGCCGCGCAATTTAAATGCGCCCGTGTGTTGCATGTTTTCGGGCTTGAGAAAAATTTCGTTGCCGCTCAGTTCCGAAAAAAAATCACTCGGTATTAATTTTGTTTTCTTGACAATGCCCGCCAGTTGTTTATCGGCACGATACACGTCGGCTATCGTCGTGCGCTCAACTGTTTCCTCCGCAAGATTTTTTTCTTCGCTCAATTTAAAACCTCCCGTCGCTTAGTGCAGATAATTTATCATTCTAAAGACTGCGCGTCAACAAAATCGTCCTGTTTTTTGCGTACAAAAATTTTTCAAAGCCGTCACGATAACAATCGCAAAAAAAAATTTAGTCAAGCTTGTCAAGGAAATTTATTTCGTTTCGGATATAATTCGCACTGTAAACAGGATAACAAATCCGAGCAAGTAAAAATCAAAAATTTTAAAGGAGCGATTTAAAATGAAAAAGGAAAACAAATTTTTTGACGGCGACCAAATTTATGCAATGGCAGTGACTTTGTTTGCGGGCGTCTGCGCCGTCGGATTTTTGGTCAGCGTCGCGATTTTAAACATTTTCTGAACAAACAGGTAACCCTTCACATTAAATAAAAAATTTCCCCGTCAAAAAATCGGCGGGGATTTTTTTATACGTCGGAAGGAACGGAGCCGATTGAAGCTTCGCGCCATTTTTTACGATAGACATGCGGCGGCATCCCGATAATTTTTTTGAACGCCCGACTGAAATAATTTGAATCATCATAACCGACCCGCGCAGAAATTTCCGTGAGCGGCAAATTTGTATAAATCAACAGACATTGCGCTTTGCCGATTCGCCGACGCAAAATATATTGCTGCGGAGAATAACCCGTCGCTTTTTTGAAGACGTGCGATAAATAATATTCGTTGGAATTAATCAAAGCGTTGAGTTCGGTGAGCGTCAAATTTTCGGCGTAGTGCTCCTCAATGTAAGTTTTAATCCGCTCGACGATATAATTTTTTTCCTTGGTCGATTCAAGCGTGGTCGAAGAAATAATTTTGTGAACGATGAGCACAACTGCGCGGGCGAGTGAATTTGCAATTTGATAACCGTTCGATTGCTCGGCGTAAAAATGAATCAGCGGATAAAGTTGCGTGAGTTCACCGGCGACGCTTTGGCAGGGAATTCGCGGATGAAAATTTTTCGGTAAAAGTTCATTGGTTTTCAAGCCGGGCAATTTCAAATTCGTTACGGCAATGCACCAGGCTTTAAGCTTGGAACCAATCATTAAACTTTCGTCGTGGAGGACGCCGCTGTTGTGAATCAGAACATCGCCCGCTTGAACGTTGCAAAGTTCGCCGTCGACAACCTGCGTACCGTTGCCCGATAAAATAAAATTCAATTCAAGGCGATCGTCGTGCTTGTGCATGGAGCGCAAACCTTCGTTCCAATGATATACGCCCAAAAGTTGCGGTTCGCTCTCGAACGGAGAATTTTCTTGCGCGTTAATTTCTATCAGCTGTGCCAAGTTCATCACCTTTGTTATTCATTTTAAAACATCTCGTCGTTTAGTTATGATAATTTACCATTCTAAAGACTGCGCGTCAACAAAATTGTCCCGGTTTTTGAGTAGAAATTTTTTCACCGGTGCGAACAGAACAAGTTTTTCAAGCAGTTTGATTTCTCGCTCCGTTATGCTAACTAAGATGGTTGAAACTTTGAGTTTTTCTGTCCGTTGCACTTACGTTGTACTTCAAGTTATAGAAATTCCTGCGGCATTCCCCATTGCCCACGCTGCTTGCAAATTAAATCCGCCCGTGAAGCCGTCAACGTCTGCCACTTCCCCGACGATAAACAATCCGTCGATAATTTTTGATTGCATCGTTCGCGGGTCGATTTCTTTTACCGAGACGCCGCCCGCAGTGACAATCGCTTCGTCAATCGGGCGTGTTTTGGTTATCGTCAAAGGCAGACCGCGCAAAATTTCTGCCAAGCGTCGACGTTCGGCTTGAGTAATTTCGTCGACTTTTTTGTTTTCGTCGAGATACGACAAATCCAAAACCGGCGGAATTAATTTCGTCGGCAAAAGTTCAATCAGTGAATTTTTTATCGTCTTGCGCTTGAATTTGTCGAAGTCGCGCAAAATCCTCGCGTCGAGTTGTTCGGGAGTCAGCGCGGGCTTTAAATTTATTTCAAGCTCCACGAATTTTTTTTCAGCCAAAAGTTTCGCCGCCTGCCGACTCAATGTCAAAATTATCGGTCCCGAAACTCCGAAGTGCGTGAATAACATTTCGCCGAATTGTTCCGCGACTTTTTTTCCTTCCGCCAAAAGTTTCACGCGCACATTTCTCAACGATAATCCTTGCAAATCTTTTACGAAGTCTTCTTCCGTTTCGAGCGGCACGAGCGCAGGTAAAATTTCCGTGACCGTGTGACCCAATCGCCGTGCAAATTTAAAGCCGTCGCCCGTCGAACCTGTCGCGGAATATGACGCACCGCCCGTCGCCAAAATCACCGCGTCGCAATGAAAAATTTTCCCGCCGACTTTTACGCCGACGATTTTTTTATTTTCCGTCAGAATTTCCGTCACGGGCGAATTTGTTTTGACTTCGACATTTAAAATCGCCATTCGTTTTAACAGCGCGTCAATAACTTCGGTCGCGTCGTCACTCACGGGAAAAATTCTGCCGCCGCGTTCGATTTTGGTCTTAATGCCCAAGCTCTCAAAAAAATTTACGGCATCGGCGGACGAAAAATTTTTCAGCGCGCTGTATAAAAATTTCCCGTTGCCGGGAATGTTTTTAACGATTTCGGGAACGTCAGCCGCGTTCGTCAAGTTGCAACGACCTTTGCCGGTGATTCTCAACTTGCGTCCGACTTGCGGCATTTTTTCAAACAAAGTGACTTGCGCACCGCTCTCCGCCGCACGAATCGCCGACATAATCCCGGCCGCCCCGCCGCCGACAACTGCAATTAGGAATTGGGAATTGGGAATGTGGAATGATTTTTTCATTTAATCAAAGTCTCCTGTTTTGTAAAGTTGCGCGACTTCTTCCGCCGTCAATTCTCGCCATTGCCCGACCTTCAAACCTTCCAACGTCAGACCCGCAAATTTTATTCGCCAAAGTCTTTTCACGTCGCAACCGATTGCCGCGAACATTCTGCGCACTTGCCGATTGCGTCCCTCGTGTATCGTGACTTCGACCGAATTTTCTCCGAGCAAATAAATTTCTGCGGGAGCAGTCAAGCCGTCGTCGAGTTCAATGCCCGCGCGAAGTTTATCAAGTTTTTCTTCAGTGAGTTCGCCCGAAATTTTTGCCCGATAAGTTTTTTCGACTTCAAAGCGCGGATGAATCAATGCATTTGTCAAATCGCCGTCATTGGTCAGAATCAAAAGCCCTTCCGAATTCAAATCGAGACGCCCGACGGGATAAACGCGCTCCGAAAAATTTTCTCCGAGCAAATCCAAAACGGTTTTGCGCCCGCGTTCATCTTTGGCAGTCGAGACAAAGCCGCGCGGTTTATTCAGCAAGATATAAATTTTTTTCGTGTCGAAGTGTAAAATTTTTCCGTCGACGCGGATTTTTTGATTGGAATCGGCTTTGGCTCCGAGTTCGAGAATAATTTTTCCGTCGACAGTGACGCGCCCCGCCGCAATTAATTTTTCAGCCTCACGCCGCGAACAAATTCCTGCGCGGGCTATCAACTTCTGCAATCGTTCCAAGTCATCAGCTCCAAAAATTTTCTGCCATTATATCACAGCCGCCGAAAAATTTTTTCTGATTCTGTAACAAAGCTTTCTAAGCAACATACAAAAACGGAAAAATTTTGTTCGGATAAAAAAATTATCCTCGACAACGCGTCGGGGAATTTTTTTTAGTTAGGAGTGAGGAGTTAGGAATAGTTAGGAGTTAGGAGTTAGGAATTAGGAGTTGGAAAAGCGAATTTAACTCCTCACTCCTCACTGCTAACTCCTAACTGAAATTAGGAGTTGATTTCAGCGTGAAGTAAGCAATTTCGGGCGGGCAACCGAATCTGAACGGAAACCAGCTGCCGTTGCCGACGTGGACGTAACCAAAACTGTCGCCAATTTTCACGACGCCGCGAGTGTATTTGAATACGGGGAAGAGCGGCACGCCGAAAATCCCGAATTGACTGCCGTGAGTGTGTCCCGTCAAAGTCAGAGCAAAATTTCTTTCCGCGCCGTCGTCGATAAATTCGGGGTGGTGCGCGAGCAAAATTTTAATCGAATCGTCGGGAACATTTTCCATAGCTTTATCGACGAAATTTTTTCTGGCATCGACAAAAATTTTTTCGCGTTCCTTATCGGCGGTGCTGGTGACGGGCGCGCGCGACGGATAATCAACGCCGAGGATATAGAGTTTCGACGTAACATTTTCTGCGCGATTAACGAGCCAATGAATTTTCGTCTGAGCAAGTCCCGCCTCAATCGCGGAAATTCCTCTGAAGTGTTCGTGGTTGCCGTGAATGTAGTAAATGCCGAATTTAAATTTGTCGGTGAAGGCGTCGACGATTTTAATTGCGGCGGGGTTCATGTTCACGCTGTCAAAAATATCGCCGGTAATCGCGAGCAAGTCGGGTTTTGCGTCGGCAATTCTTTGCAAGAGACTTTCCAAACGTTCAAGAGAAAAATACGCGCCCAGGTGTAAATCGGAAATTTGCGCGAGTTTAAAACCTTCCAAATCGGGCGGAAGATTTTTAATCGGCACGTCGTAAAAATTTTCAACGTCAGAATTTTTTTCGATACGATTGCCGTAAAGCGAGACTGCCAACGACAACAGCGGATAAATCATGCCGTAAGCCAATATTCGACGCCGCGCAGGGTCAAATTTTTTCGGCGGATTGAATTTGCGATAGAAAAATCTTGCGACCAGTGCGCATATGACAATCACGCTGCAGATTAATTGCGCCATTAAAAATATCGTCGCGAAATTTCCGAATAATTCGATAAACCATTGCGGCACGAACGAACGGAGCCACCAGCCGCCGATTATCACCAGGATAAAAATTAAATCTGCCGGCGCGAAGATTTTGTAGAATTTTTTTGCAATGTGTTCGCTGAAAAGAAATTTAATCGAAACGAGCGCGAGAGCCATTATCCCGCCGAGAAGTGCCGCTACAATTAATATAAACATTTTTAAATTCCTAATTGCATTTTGGCGGCTTTGACGACATTTTTCATGAGCATGGCGACGGTTAAAAGTCCGACGCCGCCCGGCACGGGAGTAATCGCACCCGCAATTTCGACTGCCGCATCAAAATCCACATCGCCGACCAATTTTTTCGGCGCAATACGATTTATCCCAACATCGATAACGGTAGCACCGGGACGAATCATATCCGCCGTAACCAATTTGGGTTTGCCCGACGCCGCGACTAAAATTTCACCTTCGCGAGCAACTTCCGCCAAATTTTTCGTGTGCGTGTGGCAGACGGTAACCGTGGCATGACGAGCCATAAGCAAATGCAAAAGCGGTTTGCCGACGATATTGCTGCGCCCGATAATCACGGCACGTTTTCCGTCGATTTCAATGCCCGCAAGGTCTAACATCTCAATACAACCGGCGGGCGTGCACGGAACGAGCGCGGGACTTCCGATAACCAATTTGCCGACGTTGACGGGGTGGAAACCGTCGACATCTTTTTTCGGGTCGATTCGATTCAAAATTTCTTCCGAGTGCGCTTTAATCGCGGCGGGCAACGGCAACTGCACCAAAATCCCGTGAACATTTTTATCCGCGTTGAGAGCGTCGATTTTGTTTAAGAGTTCGTCTTTGGTCGTATCTTCGGGCAACGCGACGACTTCCGAAATTATTCCAAGCTCCTCGCAAGTTTTGTGCTTGTTGCGAACGTAGACTTGCGACGCGGGATTTTCTCCGACGATTATCACCGTCAAGCCCGGCGTCACTCCGAAATTTTTCTTGAGTTCCTCAACTTCAAGCCGCGCAGATTCTTTTATCTTCGCCGCGAATTCTTTTCCGTATAAAATTCTTGCCGACATGTTTTCAACCTCCATTTTACCGATTAGTTCTTTCCAAAGCCAATTTATTAGCATCTCCATGTCATTATACACGAAATTTGCTTTTTCTGAAACTAACTTATCAGGCACTGTTCGGCAATCGTTGTGTACGGACGCGGTCATAACTCTAAAAATTTTTAATCAGCATGGTGCGACCGTCGGATACAAATTCGCGATTCTCTCAATGCGTGGCTTTAAGATATTGCAAATCACCATACCAATAAGAAGCAGTAGTGCCGCCGTCGATAAGAAAATCTGCGCCGCTGATAAATTTTCCGCGACTGCTCATCAAAAATTCTGCAAGGTCACCTACTTCGTCGGGAGTGCCGGCTCTTTTTGCGGGCGACGCTTTTAACATATTGCGATAACCTTCGCCGCGAGGTCCTTTGAGTTCATCGGCGGCAAGCGGCGTGATGATTATTCCGGGGCTGATTGAATTAATCGTTGCGCCGCGCTTGCCCCAAGGAGTCGCTTGACCGGCAACGCGCAAAACATTGCAACGCTTGGAATATTGATAAGCTTTGAGCGTATCGGTTATCGCTTTGATAAACGGCAAGTTCAAAAGTTCTTCCGTCGGGGTCGTCGCCAGTTGAAAATTTTGTTCTTCGGTAAGTGCTCCGAGTCGATGTCCGCTTTGAGAAGAAATTATTACGCCCGAACCGCCGTCAGAAATTATTTTGCCGAATTCTTCAAGCAAAACTGCCGTGCCGTACAAGTCAACCTGCAAAATTTTTTCGACGGGTGCTTGAGAAGGACTTACGCCCGCCGCGCAAATTAAATTTTTCACCGCGCCGAATTTTTGGGCGTGTTCGACGAGTTTCAAAATTGATTCGCGCGAGGAAATGTCGACTGCAATTGTTGAAGTTTCAAAGCCTGCGCCGTCGAAAATTTCTGCCGCCGCCTGTGTCGCCTCAAGTTTCAAATCGCCCAAGACTACATGCTTGCCGGCTCCCACGCGCCGAGCGATTGCTTGACCGATTGAACCTGTTCCAACCAAAACGACAACTTCTTTCATTCTGATACCTCCAATCAAAATGCGCCCGTCTTAATGTGCGGCACGTAAGGTGCTTCCAATTTTTTAATCGTTTCCTCGTCGAGTTTGAGGTCGAGTGCGGAAACTGCCTCTTCTATGTGTTTAACGTTCGTGGTGCCGACTATCGGCGCGGTGATGAACGGCTTGCTGAGCATCCATGCCAACGAAGTCTGCGCCATTGAGTAGCCGATTTCTTTTGCGACTTGCTCCAAGTTATCGACGACGACTTTATCAACGTCATCGGTCTTGCTCCAAACCATCGGTGACACTTCGTCAATCGCATTGCGAGCCGTCTTCGTGCCCCACGGGTGTGCACAACGACCGCCTGCCAACGGACTCCACGGCACAACCGCCATTTTCCTATCCATGCAAAGCGGCATTATCTCGCGTTCTTCCTCGCGATAAATCAAATTGTATTGCGGCTGAAGTGACGCGAATTTTGTCCAACCGTGACGCTCCGCAATATTCTGCAAACGTTCGAGTTGCCAAGCGAAAATTGTCGACGCACCGATATAACGCGCCTTGCCGCTTTTAACAACGTCGTGCAACGCCTCCATAATTTCTTCCATAGGCGTATTCGGGTCGAGTCGGTGAATTTGATAAACGTCGACATAATCGAGTTGCAGACGCTTCAAGCTGTGGTCTATCTCCGCCATGATATTTTTCCGAGACAAGCCGCCACCATTGGGACGCCCCGGACGCATTTCAAAATTGACTTTCGTAGCGACGACGATTTCATCACGGTCAAGCCCGAAATCTTTGATGTAGCGACCGGTAATTTCCTCGCTCGTGCCCATTTGATAGACGTTCGCCGTGTCGAAATAGTTAATGCCGAGTTCAATCGCGCGCTTAAACATTTCTTTGCCGTCCTCAAACGTCTTGGCCCATGGAAAAACGCCGTTCTCTTTGCCGGGCTTGCCGAAACTCATCATGCCCAGACAAATTCTCGAAACGTCCATGCCGGTGTTGCCAAACTTCAAATACTGCATAAAAAATCCCTCCAAAATTTTTATATCAGACCGCACCGAAAAAATCTTTAATCGACGTAAATCAATTCATATTGAGTGTTGCCCATTTTATGTTCAGCCATTGCGGAAAGTTGCCGCAAGCCGTTACGAGATTCAATTCTCTCTCGCAAGTCCGCGCTGTCAGTCGCCGTGTAAACCAAATCGCAACACGCCTGGTCAATTGCCAAAATATCCGTCGACGCCAAAATCCCGACGTCAGCCATTGTCGGTTCTTTGGCAGATGTTCCCGCGCAGTCACAATCAACGCTAAGTCGCCGCATAACATTCAAGAAAACAATCCGCTTGCCGAAATAATCGCAAGTTGCTTTGCCGCTGTCAGCCATGAGTTCCATAAAAGTTTCTTTGAGCGGCATTGTGCCATCAAACCACACAGGTCCGGGCGGCGGCATTTCGGGGAGTTTATAACCGTGAACTTGAACTTTGCCGGCTTGCCCGCTCGCCATGCCGATTGCGATATTTTTCAAGCTGCCGCCGAAACCGCCCATTGCATGTCCTTTAAAATGCGTGAGCACGACGATTGAATCGTAGTTGACGAGATTTTTTCCCATAGTGACTTCCTGCAAATGAAAACCGCCGCGCACGGGAAGATTGACGCCGCCGTCTTCGTCCATGATGTCGACGTCGCAAAAATCCCAACCGTTCGTCCGAATCGTCTCGCGGTGACCTTCGGTCGTGTAGCGTGCGCCGTTGTAAAGCGTGTTCGTCTCGATTATGTTTGAGTTGGGAACTTGCGCCTGAAATGCTCTTACCATGTCGCGCGGCAAAATATTCGGACCATGCGGCTCGCCCGTGTGAAGTTTGATTCCGACTTTGCCGTAAATCTCGCCGTTAATCATGTTGTAAAGTTTGATGAGGTGCGGCGCGTCGATTTTGTCCGTGAAGTAAACTTTTGCCGCCGTGCCCGAAAATTTTTGTCCCGTGACGTTTTTGCTGCCGACGACGGGAGCCGCGTTGAGTTTGAGAATTTTTTTTGGCTTAGCCGCCTGAGCGACGTTGAATTGACCGACCGCCGCTCCGACTGCCGCAACGCCCGCCATTTTGAAAAGATTTCTTCTGCTGATGTCCATGATTTTTCCTCCTTAATTTAATCCGAGCCGTTTTAAATTTTCAGCGACGGTTGATTCGGCTTGCGAACGATTATTTTGTGCAACCGTGCCGCGCAATTCAAATCCCTGCAAAATTTTCGCTGTCGGGCAAGTCAGAGAAATTGTCTGGTCGGTACTCGAAAGACCGCTGCCGCCGTGTGTGCAGAACGGGACAATTTTTTTCCCGCCGAAGTCGTGACCTTCAAGGAAAGTATAAATAATCTGCGGGGCATCTCCGTACCAAATCGGATAACCGCAGAAAATTATATCGTAGCCGGAAATGTCGATGTCCCCGACGAACGGCGGACGAGCTTTAGTCGCCTTCTCGCGGCTTGCAACTTTTTTACATTCTTCGTAGCTGTCGGGATAAGGCGTGACGGGTTTAATCTCGAACAGGTCGCCGCCGGTTTTCTGCGCGATAATATCCGCGACGATTTCCGTGTTGCCTTTTGTGATGTTGCCGACGCCGTATTCTTCGCCCGTGCGCGAATAGTAAACGATTAAAATTTTTTCATTGGTAGCGGCGTGAACTTTCCCGAATGAAAATAAAAGTCCTGCCGTTCCCGCGAGCTTTAAAAAATTTCTGCGCGTGATGTTCATCGTCAAAGCCTCCTCAAAATTTCTTGCATTGATTATAAAATTTTGAGTTGACTCCATGTAAATAGTTTACACCAAAAAAAAATCTGCGGCAGTTTTTATTCTGTCACAGAAAAATTTTCGACCAAATAGTTTTGCTGGGATAAAATAAATGCATCAAAGCAAAGGAGGTGAACGACATGGGCGATATCAGCGGCGTGATTGTGGCGGTACTTCACGCCTCCGCCTCTTCTTCGGAGGGGAATATCATTAAACATCATGCAAATTTTAACTTTAATTATCGGTCTCGCAGCACTGGGAATTTCGTGCTACACGCTTTACTCGGTCTTGCGTCATGACTAAAGGTGTTCGTTATGGTGACAAAGACCTTGCAAAAAATTTCTCGACGAACAAGAACAATCGCAGTAAAAATTTTTTCGGCACCGTTCAGGCGGTGTCATTTTTTTCCGGCAAATTTTCTAAGCTCCAGCCACAACGGTCCCGCGATAAAAATTGACGAATAGCAACCGCTCATGAAGCCGACGATTAAAGCAAACGCAAAATCTTTAGTTGTCTCGCCGCCGAAGAAAAACAATGCAAACGTCGTGAACAAACAGGTAAAGACCGTATACAGCGAACGCGTCAGAGTTTGATAAATCGAGCGGTTGACGAGATTAACCACGTCGCCGCCGCGTCTGAAGTGCAATTTTAAATTCTCGCGCACTCTGTCGAAAATAACGATTGTGTCGTTGATTGAGTAGCCGACGACCGTCAGCAGTGCCGCGACGAATGACGAATCAACTTGCCGCTGCGTGAACGAGAAAAACGCCAAAACAATTAAAATGTCGTGGACGAGAGCCGCGACCGCCGCGATACCGAATCGCAACTCAAAACGATAGGCGACGTATAAAATTATCAGCACCCAAGAAATAACCAGGGCAAGTACCGCGTTCATAATCAATTCGCCGCCGATGACCGCGCCGACTTTTTCTTCGCGCAAAACTTCATAGCCGCCGACCTTATCGCGGATCGCCGCCATAACTTCTTTGCGCTGAGTTTCTTCCAAGTCAACCGTGCGAATCATAACATCTTGGGAAGTAGAAACGTCTGAAGTCTCGCCCGAAAGTTGAATCGTCGCGCCGTCGAGTCCGAACGGTTTCAAACTCTCGCGCACTTGAGCAATCGCAACGGGCTGTTCAAATTTCAAATCGATAATCGTACCGCCCGTGAAGTCAATCCCGAAATTAAAACCGCGCGTCACCATAGAAATTAAGCCGGGAACAATCACCAGCAGGGAAATAATAAACCACATTTTGCCGCGTCCGGCAATGTCAAATTTCGGCATCACGACTTCACCTCCTTGGAAGAATCAAACAGGACAAAGCCGTCCGCGCCGTAAGCCGAAGGACTTTCCACGATTTTTGCGTTGACCAAAAGTTTCAGCATGAATTGCGTTAAGGTTATCGCCGTCAACATGCTGAGCAAAACGCCCAAGCCCAATGTTATTGCAAAGCCGCGAATCGTGCCCGTGCCGAACAGGAATAGAACTCCCGCCGCGATTATCGTCGTGATGTTCGAGTCAAAAATTGTCGTGAACGCTCGTTTAAAGCCCGCGTCCATTGCCAGCCGAATCGACTTACCCAAACGGAATTCTTCTTTGAAGTGCTCAAAAATTAAAACGTTCGCGTCGACCGCCATGCCGATTGATAAAATTATTCCCGCCACGCCCGGCAAGGTCAAAGTCGCGTCCAAACCTTTCAGCGTGCCCAAAAGCATTAAAGTATAAGCCATTAAGCTGATGTCGGCGATAAAGCCCGGCAAGCGGTAGAATAAAAGCATGAAGACCAAAACCGCCGCGATGCCGACGACGAAGGCGAATTCCGATTTATCTTTGGAATCTTGACCGAGCGAAGGTCCGACGGTGCGCGTTTCGATGATGTTGACTTTAACGGGCAATGCGCCGCTGCGCAAGAGGACTGCCAGTCGTTGAGCCTCTTCCAAGTCGCGTTGACCGGAAATTTCTGCTCTGCCGCCGAGAATCGGTTCACGGACGACGGGATTGGTTAAAATTTCTCCGTCGAGCAAAATCGCAATTTGCCGCCCGACATTTTCCAAAGTCGCGTCTGCAAATTTTTGCGCACCCTCGTCGCTGAATTCCAGGTTGACGACGCATTGACCGTTCTGCTGATTCATGGCGGCTTGCGCGTCTTTTAAATCCGTGCCCGTCAAAAGAGTATTGCCCGCCTCGTCCTTGAACTCAAGCATTGCAGTTTTGCCGATAGTTTCAATAGCCTTGTCTGGGTCTTTAATACCCGGCAATTCGATTATGACACGCCGCTCGCCCTCGCGCTGAATTATCGGTTCGGTCAAGCCGAGTTCGTTGACGCGCTTTTCCATGATTGAAACTACTCTTTGCATGGCGTCTTCGTCGACTTTGGCAATTTCAGTGTCCTCCGCTTGTAAGACGACGTGCGTGCCGCCTTGCAAGTCAAGTCCTTGTCGGATTGAGTGCGCCAGCGGTCGAATAAAAATCACAAACACTGCCACAATTACGCCGAGGCAGATAAGCAGCTTGATTAAACTGTTCGTCCTCATGAAAAATCTCCCTTCGGTCGATTTTTAGGGATTAGTGGTTGGGGATTAGTGATTAGAAAAATCCCTAACCACTAATCGCTAATCGCTAATCGCTAACCTTGCCCGTCAATATACTACAATGCCGAATCGAAAACAAGCCGCGCCGCTCAAATTAATGTTACATCAAAAAAAAACGGCGGAATAATCCGCCAAAATTATTTGAGCCGTTTAATTATTAATCTTGCAAGTGATTTTCACAATAACGCCGTTGACGACTTTAAATTCAATTTTTTTCGTGCGGTCGGTGCTGTAATATTCGTACTCGGTGTCGTTGTAGTCGCGGTCAACTTTGTCTGCCTTGCCGAAAGTAGAATTTAAAATTTCCGCCGCCAGCCCGACTCGAACGCCGTCGGGAGTCGTGATTGTATCGGAGCGCGTGGAAATTTCTTCGACAATGCCGCGCTCGACTTCGACTTTAAAAGTTTGATAAGTCCAATCGTCGCCGTCTCTGTGAATGGGCTGTCCGAAAGCGTCAATCAAATCGGTTTCACTCATACCGGGCGAAATTCTTCCCAATGCGATTTTTCCGCTGTCGACCGCCGCAAAACACAGCGACGAACTTAAAATCATCACGCCGCAAATAATCGCCGCCAAATTTTTGAACTTCATAGTAAAACCTCCAAAAACTCACTTCTCAAAGCGTTTGGCAAAAACATCCTCGGTTTCGGGATAGCCAAAGTAGAATCCTTGGATAACGTCAGCATTGCACACGTCGCGCAAGTAAATATAAGTCGCCTCGTCCTCGACGCCCTCGACGACAACTTCCATGCCGACCGCGTGGCACATCATGATAACATGCTTGACCATTTGGCGATCATATTCGCTGTTGACAATATCTTCGACGAACATGCGGTCGATTTTAATTTGGTTGCAACGGAAATTTTTAAGGAAGGCAAGGTTTGCATAGCCCATGCCGAAATCGTCCATTGCAATTTTGATTCCCAGTTCGTGGAACGCTTGGAAATGTTTATTGACGAATTCCCAATCGTAAACTTTGTTGCTCTCAGTCAGCTCGAAAACCAACATGCTCGGATCAATTTGATGACGTTCGATACAATCTTTAACGAATTCGTAGAACATGTGCTCTTCAAGTTGGTAGAGGGAAATATTTACGCTGATTTCAAAGTTCGGCAAAATCTCCCGCCAACGTTTTGCAGTTGTGACGGCGTTTTCAATAATCCAGTGTCCGACGGGAATAATCATGCGGGAACGTTCAAGCAGGGGAATAAATTGCATTGGCGCGACGACCGAGCCGTCTCTGTCGTACCAGCGCAAAAGAGCTTCCGCGCCGACGAGCTTGCCGGTTTTTGCGTCGACTTGCGGTTGATAGCAAAGGAAGAAATCTTCACAGCCGCGAGCTATTGAATTCTGCATGAGGTTTTGCATGCCTATATCGTACCGCCAACGGTCATAATATTCGTTGTCGAAGAAAGCGACTTGGTCTTTTCCTTTTTGGCGAGCAAACTCAAGCGCAACCTCGGCATAACGCGTCAGATTAATTACGTCGTCGGCGTCATCGGGATAGAATGCCGCGCCGCCCGAAGCCGTACAGAAAATCGTATCTTCAATGTTGCGAATCTCACGCATACAAAGCTGAATGCTGGAGAAAATAATTTCAATTTCTTCGGGATAAACATCCGAGACGAAGAACGCGAACATATCGTTATCAAGTTTGTAAAGGCGAATGTCGGGCGGCAAAATGTTCGTGATGTCTTGGGCGAGTTGTTTCAAAGCGTTGTCGCCGAATTCGTAGCCGTAAGTTTCGGTGATGAGTTGGAAATTGTCCAGTCCGACAAAAACTACTGCACCGCGCGCGTCGGGCGAGCTGTTGAGTTCTTTCATCAAGTCGACGTGGAAAGCATTGCGATTGAGAAGACCCGTCACGTGGTCGGCTTTTAATTTCAAGTCCATGCGAGCAATCACGCCCGCGACAAGTTCGGGCTGCCCGAATTCATCTGCGCCTGCCGTCATGCGAAGTGAAACCCAACCGTATTCTCCGTGACGATTAAGCAAGCGGAACTCGCCAAAAATTTCGACGCCGGGATTTACCGAATCAAGTTCGCTCATTGCCGATTCCAAAATTTCGCGGTCGTCGTACCAGATAAACGGCGTAATCAGTGAAGCAAAATCTTCGACGAGACTGTCGGGGAAGTTGAAGTCGCGCACAAAATTTTTCGACAACATGACTTGCCCGGTGTTCACGTCCATAACAAAAAGATATTCATCCGCAGAATTTTGCAAGGCGTCAAAATAAGTTTTGATTCGGCTCAACGGTGAGTCTTCGCCGAGTTGGAATAAATTTGTGTTCATTGTCATTCTTCCTTTTGAATTTATCGCGCTTATTTTTAACAACGAATTCGACGCGGCGTCGAAACTTCCTGCAAACTTTTAATCAAACCCAATCAATCTTAAAATTTCTGTACATGTCCGATCAGTGAACGTATCAGACTTTACAAAAATTTAAATGCAAAGTGGTAAAAAGATTTTTCTGTTGTAGACTGCAAATTAAAGATTAGGGCATATTGCATAAATCAAATTGAGATGCCCCGGACTGTCAAGACGAATTTTTGCCATAAAATAAGTTTGGTCAAAAAAGATAAAAATGAATTTCTCTTGACGTATGATAATCAAGGCTTTGATGAGCCATTCTGATTTCGCTCCAGAAAAACCGTCGAGCTTTTCATCGATAATGCGATTGAGTTTTAAAGTTTCCTGCGTCGAGTAGACCGGCTTGCAGTTGTGCGGCTTTTTTTTTGCCGGAAGAGTGGCGGTTGCGTTTCATTTTTTTTACTTCGCCTGACTTACGCAACTTTTGCCTTCAGAGCGTTTCTTCAGGTAGAAGGTTTTGAAAACAGGGTCGATAGTTTTCTAAATGCGTACATAAATTTTAGAAAACCTGCATGAAAGTTGGTAAAGCGAATTCTTTTGACGACGATATTTGCTCCGGGTTTTGCTGCTCAAAATCTGTTTACAGATAAGTTAAAGACCATATTTAATGGTTGCTTTTGTCACACCGTAAATTTCAGCATGTTTAAAAACCGCTTGCCTAAAATTTTTTTCTTGTGCTATTCTATCCATTGTAAACTCCTTTGTTTTGCTCAGTACTAATCCAAGCATAACATAAAGGAGCTTTTTTGTTCTATTTTTTTGTAACGCTTCTATTGTAATCCTACATTTTTGAAAAAAATTTTTGTGGCGGATTGCAAGAATATTTTCAGGACAGAAAAAACGGCTTTAACGAAATCCAAAATTATGGAAAAAATTTTTTTTACCCGGTCAATTTGATTTTGCCATTCGCCAAAATAATTAAGTCGCGTCATTCCTTTACATTCCGTGCCACTTTTGATAAACTGTAAAAAAAGTGGTTAGCGATTAGTGATTAGGGATTTTTTCCCTAAATCCTAACTTCTAAAACAGGAGGTGGCATAAGTTGAATATCGGCGATAAAGTAGTATATCCGATGCACGGTGCCGGAGAAATTACGGGCATAGAGAAAAACGAAGTCGGTGGCGTCGTCAGTTCTTATTACATCTTTCGCCTCCCAATGGGCAGCTTGAAACTTATGCTGCCGGTCGATAAAGTGGAGGAAGTCGGCTTGCGCGAACTCATTACCCCCGCGCAGCTCGAAGAAGTTGTCGAAGTTTTGAAGGCGGAAACCGATCAAATCCAAGGCAGTTGGAACAAAAGATTTCACACGAACCTTGAGCGACTTAAGACGGGAGATATTTTGGACGCGGCGGCGGTTGCGAGAAATTTATCCAGGCAGAACAGCAAGAAGAAAATTTCGAGCGGTGAACGAAGAATTCTTGACTTGTCACGACAAATTTTAATCAGCGAATTGGTTTACGTTTGCAATAAAACGCCTGAAGAAATTACCGAGTGGATTGACGAACTGATTGGCTTGCCCGAACCGGAAGAAAATTAACCTTTCCGAGCAAAAATTTTATCCGAGGTCTGAAAAGACTTCGGAATTTTTTTGACAATTCGCGACAGCTTGCCAAAAAAAATAAAGCGTGTTAGAATTCTGCCGAAAATTAAAAGGCGTGGTGAGTTAATGCTGAAAGAATTGGCGCGAGCGAAAATAAATTTGACGCTGGACATTACGGGCATACGAGCGGACGGTTATCACGAAGTCGAAATGATATTGCAGATGATTGAACTGGCTGACGAAGTGGAGCTTAAAAAAATTTCGAGCGGAATAAATTTAAATATGAACGCGTCGGGAATAGTTGGAGGTGAAAACATTCCGACGGACGAAAAAAATTTAGCTTGGCGAGCGGCTCTTGAGTTTCAAAAATTCTGCGGAAAAAATTTCGGCGTAGCGATAAATCTGACGAAAAAAATACCTGCGGCGGCAGGCTTGGCAGGCGGCTCGGCGGACGCGGCGGCAGTTATTCGCGGCATGAATCGTCTTTACGAAATGAACTTGACGGAAAACGAACTCTGCGAAATCGGTGCGCGTGTCGGCTCGGACGTTCCCTTCTGCATAATCGGCGGCACGTGTCTTGCCGAAGGTCGCGGAGAAATTTTAACGCGCCTTGCTCCCGTAAAAAAATTCAACGCCATTTTGGCTAAGCCTCGCGGCGAAATTTCAACGGCTTGGGCTTACAAAACTTACGACGACAATCCCGCCAAAAATCACCCGCCTACGCAAGAGATAATCGAGCAGATGGAGCGCGGAAATTACGACGCGGCTTTTAAAAATTTTTCCAATGTGCTTGAAGGAGTTGCGCTTAAGAAAATTCCCGCGATTGCCGATTGCAAAAGAAAAATGCTCGCCGCCGGAGCCAAGGTCGCTTTGATGAGCGGCTCCGGTCCGACGGTTTTCGCCTTGACGGACGATGACTTGACCGCCGAAAAAATCGCTGCAAGTGTCGAAGACGTACAAATTTTTACCACTAAGTTTTTTTAAGTAAGGATGAATGACAATGGGCAACAGACTGGAACCGATAACAATAGACAGCTACCGACCGCTGCGCGAGACCGTTTGCGAAGTTCTGCGCGACGCGATAAAGCGCGGGATATTGGAGCCGGGCGAACGACTTATGGAAGTTCAGCTTGCCGAGGAATTGGGAATCAGTCGAACACCCGTAAGAGAGGCAATCCGCAAGCTCGAACAGGAAGGCTATGTCATAATGATGCCGCGCAGAGGCACTTACGTTTCAAACGTATCAGTGCACGACATAAAAGAAATTTTTGAGATACGCACGGCACTCGAATCCCTTTCGACGACCTTGGCAACAATGCGCATTGAGCCGGAAGAATTGGAAAAACTTCGCGCTTTGCTCACCGAAATCGAAGGACATATCGAACGCAACGACATTGATAAAATCGTCGCTACGGATATTGCCTTCCACGGTTTGCTTTACCAAGTCAGTCGCAATGAACGGCTCGTCACGATAATCAACAACTTGAAAGAACAACTCGCCCGTTTCCGCACGCTGTCAATGTCTTATCCCGGACGCTTGCAGGAAACTTTGCAGGAACATCGGGCAATGGTCGAGGCAATAGCGGCAGGTGATGTTGACGCTGCTCGCGACGCCGCCGAACGCCACATGGAACAAGCGGAAGAAACTTTGCTTAAAGCAATGCGGAAAAAAGACAAATGAAACGCTCCGAGCTGTTAAAAATTTTACGGCAACACGGTTGTCAATTTTGGAAGAACGGCTCCAATCACGAGAAATGGATAAATCCTGCCGGTAAAAAATTTACCGTGCCGCGTCATTCGGGACAAGACTTGCCGAAATATTTGGCTGAAGACATTTTTAAGCAAGCCGGCATAAAGTAAAGGAGGAGTCAAAATGAAATGCATTTATCCTGCCGTTTTCACGTGGGACGAAGAGTCGAAAACTTATGCTGTTCACTTTCCCGACATTGAAAACTGTTTTACATTTGGCTACACTTTATCGGAAGCGATTGATTATGCTGACGACGTTTTGAATTTGATGTTGTGGGACGCGGAAAAATGCGGAGACCCTATTCCGAAGGCTAGCAAACTCGAAGACATTAAGCTTGAGGATAAAAACAGCTTTGCGCAATACATTTATGCAGACACCGAGCTTTACGGAGATTTGATGCAGCTTAGAAAAATTTTGGATATGAAGAAACGAAATAAAGCAAAAAAATTCAGAAAGACTGCTTAAAAAGGAGGTTAGCTTATGAGCTTGGAAACAATCATATTGGCGGCGGGCAAAGGAACACGAATGCGAAGTAAATTGCCCAAAGTTTTGCACAAAGTCGGCGGTAAGCCCATGCTCCAACACGTAATAGACGCGGCAAAAAAAGCAGGCTCATCGCGTGAAGTCGTGGTAATCGGCTCCGGTGCTGATTTGGTAAAAAAAGCAATTCCAAACGTCGAATTCGTCTTGCAAGAGGAACAACTCGGCACGGGGCACGCGGTTCTTTCGGCGAAAGAAAATTTCGCGGAATCGAAAGGAACCGTTTTAATTCTGTGCGGCGATACTCCGCTTTTGACGAGTAACCTTTTAAAAAATTTCACGACCGCTCACGAAGATTCAGACTGCGCGGCAACCGTTTTGACCGCAAAAATGCCCGACGCTACAGGCTACGGACGAATTATCCGCGACACCGACGGCACATTTAAAAAAATCGTCGAGGATAAAGATGCCAACGAGCTTGAGAAAAAAATCAATGAGGTCAATGCGGGCGTTTACTGTTTCGACGTGCAAAAACTTTTCGGCGCATTGGAAAAGGTCGGCAACGATAATTCTCAAGGCGAATACTATCTGCCCGATGTCTTGACGATTTTGGCGGACGCGGGAGAAAAAATCGGAGCATTCAGAGCTGACTACGCAGATGAGACGCTCGGAATAAATTCTCGCGTTCAACTCGCCGCCGCCGACAGAATTTTCCGCATGAAAAAAAATCATGAGCTTATGGATTCGGGCGTCACGATAATCGACCCCAACACCACCTTTATCGATTACGACGCGAAAATCGGGCAGGACACCATTATTTATCCGAACACCTACATTGAAGGCAAAACGACGATTGGCGAGGATTGCTCGATTGGTCCGAACATTCGGTTCACGGATATGAAAGTCGGCAATAAAGTTACCGCGCAATTCAGCTATTGCCACGAGGCGGAAATTTGCGACGGCGTTACGCTTGGTCCTTACGTTCATCTTCGCCCCGGCACGACGATTGGCGAGAACGTTAAAATCGGCAATTTCGTTGAGGTCAAGAACTCTAATATCGGTGAAGGCTCCAAACTCCCGCACTTGCAATACATCGGCGATACGGACATGGGCAGCGGCGTCAACGTCGGTTGCGGAACGACCACTTGCAACTACGACGGCAAACAGAAATTCCGCACGACTATCGGCGACAATGCTTTTATCGGTTGCAATACAAATTTGGTTGCGCCGGTCAATGTGGGAGATGGCGCGTATATCGGAGCAGGTTCCACGATAACAAAGGACGTTCCCAAAGATAATCTTGCTATCGCTCGCGCTCGCCAAACCAATATTGAAGTCTGGAACGATAAGAGGAAATGAGGAACAAGGAACTGGGAACTGGTAGGAACGAGTTTTCTAGTTCCAAGTTCCCAGTTCCTAAAAATCGACCGAAGGGAGATTTTTCTATGAATGTAGTTATCTGGGTTCAATACGACACAGTTGCCACGCAAGACAAAGTTAAAGGTCAAAGTCTCTTAAAGCCCGCCTTCGCCGCGCTCGACAAACCTAAAGGCGCAATAAATATCGTGGGCATTGTCGAATCTGTTTCCATGCCGATTAACAGACTCCCCAACGTCATTGACAAAAAAGATTTGGCAAGCATCGATTTCGATTTGGTTCTCGTGACGGGACATGACGTCGACCTTGCGCCAATTTTAAAAGAGGCTGAAGAACTCGGCTTGGATACCGATAAATTTGTCCTCGACCGCACAGTTTTGATTCCGGGGTTCACGCTTGAAAAATATAAGGAACTTCGTCATTCCGACTTATCGATTTTGTCAATGGGCTGGTGGGCAGGCATTGCCTATCACAAACTCGGCTTGCCCGAACTGTCGCCGACAATCGGCATGTATACCTACGAAGAAAGTTTTATAAATTTCTTGCCCGAAGCGCGTTGGCATCTCAAAAAAGATTTGCACTTCGAGCGTACGGAATATAATCACGATTTGGGCACGCATTACCCGATTTTCTGGAATGACGGCACGCAATGGTTTATGAACGGCTACACGAACGACGCCGACGCTTTTGAACTTTGGAACGCGCGCAAGAATAAAATTAACTGGTCAAATGTTCTCGTGACAATGCATACGTCAAGCCCCGCCGTTTTGGAAAGATTTAACTGCTTGCCCTATGCAAAGAAAGCATGTTTTGTTCCGTTCGAGACTGACCTTGAGTCGGGCTTTTACGTCGACCCGAAACTTTGCGGCGGCAATCTCCTGCAGGCGGCGGAAGGCATTGCCACAGGTGACGTCGCGGCTTATGACGTTTGGGATTTGTTGCTTTACGGAAAAAAGACAAGGATTTAGGATTTGGGATTTAGGATTTAGATAAAAATCCCTAACTCCTAAATCTTAACTCCTAACACCTAACTCAGGATTTAGGATTTGGGATTTAGGATTTAGAGAAAAACCCCTAACTCCTAAATCTTAACTCCTAACACCTAACTCAGGATTTAGGATTTGGGATTTAGGATTTAGAGAAAAACCCCTAACTCCTAAATCCTAACTCCTAACTCCTAAAAAGGGAGCTGTTGAAAGTGAGCATTAACGGCAACACGATTGGTAACCTCTGTTTGATGACGGGAAATGCCAATCCCGAATTGGCGCAGAAAATCGCCGACCACATTGGCGTTAAAATTTTCGACACATTCGTCGGACGTTTTAACAACGGCGAAACGCAAGTTATGATTAGCGACAGCATTCGCGGCAAAGATATTTTTATCGTTCAGCCGACATCGCAGCCCGTCAACGATAATTTAATGGATTTGCTGATTATGGCAGACGCTTGCAAGAGGGCTTCGGCGCACTCAATCACGGCGGTTGTGCCTTACTACGCTTATGCACGTCAAGACAGAAAAACTCGCGGGCGCGAACCTATTTCCGCAAAACTCGTCGCAAATTTAATGGTCGCGGCGGGCATGAGCAGAGTTTTGACTGTCGACTTGCACGCGGGACAAATTCAAGGTTTCTTCGACATTCCCGTTGACCATCTCAAAGCGGCTCCCGTATTAGCCGATTATTTCCGCGAACAAAATTTCGGTGATGATTTGGTTGTCGTATCGCCCGACTTGGGCGGTGTCACTCGCGCAAGAGAATTGGCGGATTATCTCAAAACTCAAATTGCCATTATCGAAAAGCGGCGTCCGCGTCCCGGTGAGGCTGAAGTCATGAACATTATCGGCGACGTTAAAGGAAAAGTTACGCTCATGGTTGATAACATTGTTGACACGGCAGGCAGTCTCTGCGAAGGCGCGAAGGCTCTCAAAAGACTCGGCGCGAAAAAAGTTATCGCCGCGTGCACTCATGCCGTCCTAAGCAAAAACGCCGTCGAGAAAATTGACAATTCCGTTATGGAACAGCTTGTCATAACCGACACGATTGCCTTGCCGCCCGAAAAACAATCTCCGAAAATTACCGTGCTGAGCATGGCGCAGGCTATCGGCGACGTTATCTTGAACATTCAATCGCACCGCTCGGTTAGTGTCTTGTTTAAATAATTCATCTGAAAAATTTTTGCGGGCGGGCAAAGTGCTCGCTCGATTTTGTTTGCAAGGAGGGATTCCTCATGGCGCAGGTTCAGGAACAACAACAGCAGGTGAATATTTCAGTCAACGATTTGATTTTCGCGCAGATAAAAGATTTGGGTAAGCGCATGGACAGATTGGAACACCGGCAAGACAAACTCGAAGAAAAATTGGACCTCACTCGCCGCGAACTCAATAACCGCATGGATAAGCAAGACGAGAAAATTGAAAAGCTTGCCGACAAAATCGACAAGCTTGCCGATAAAATCGATTCGTCGTCGAATCACGGGCAAATCAGCAACATCACGACAATAGGCATTGCGCTTGCCGTCATTTATGCTGTACTCAAATAAAACACAGGAGGATTTTTTATGTCAGTTGAAAAAATGGAATTCCAAGCAGAAACTAAACGGCTGCTTGATTTGGTTGTCAATTCGATTTACACGAACAAGGAAATTTTTTTGCGCGAGTTAATCTCCAACGCCAGCGACGCCTTGGATAAACTCCGTATCGAATCGCTGACGAACCCCGAACTTGCCAAAGACGAGGAACGCGAAATTTTTGTTATCCCCGATGAAACTACCAAGACCGTTACAATTTCCGATAACGGAATCGGCATGACGCGCGACGAAGTTATCACGAACATCGGCACGATAGCCAAGAGCGGCACGAAAGATTTTCTCGACAAATTGCGCGAGGCAAGCGGCGCGGCGGCTCAAGAGCTTATCGGACAATTCGGCGTAGGATTTTATTCCGCGTTCATTGTCGCCGATACTGTCGAACTCCTCACGCGCAAGGCGGGCACCGATTCTGCGGTTAAGTGGACGAGCGACGGCGCGGGCGAATACGAAATCGAAGACTGCGAAAAGGAAACTCACGGCACGATAATTGTCCTCCACCTCAAGAAAGAATTCTGCGGCGACGAAGAATATAATTTCACCGACGCTTATCAAATTGAACAGCTCATAAAAAAATATTCGGACTTCGTGCGCTATCCTATCAAAATGAATTTCAATGTTAAGGGCGATAAAGACGGCGAGTCGATTGTTGAGGTTCGCACGGTCAATTCCATGAAACCGCTTTGGTCGCGCAATAAATCCGAAATTACTCGCGAAGAGTACGACGAATTTTTTAAACAGCAAATGCACGAGTGGGAAGCTCCGCTGGAAATTTTCCACATTAAAGCGGAAGGCACCGTCGAATATACCGCGCTGCTTTGCATTCCGAAAAAGGCTCCGCACAATCTTTATTACACGGATTATGAAGTCGGCTTGCAACTTTATTCGCGGCACGTGTTTATAATGGACAAGTGCAAAGATTTTCTGCCGGAGTGGTTGCGTTTCGTCAAAGGTTTGGTTGATTCGCCCGACTTGCCGCTGAATATTTCCCGCGAAGTTCTTCAGCAAAGTACCGAGGTAAAAGTTATCGGTAAGGCTTTGGAAAAAAGTATTCTCAGGCAGCTTGAAAAAATGCTCAAGGAAGACCGCGACAAGTACGAAGAATTTTGGACGCAGTTCGGCAAGTCGCTGAAAATCGGCGTTTATAACAGCATGTTTGACCAAAAGGCTAAGGACAGCTTGAAAGATTTACTCCTGTTCAAAACGTCGTATGAAGGAAAATTTTCTACGCTTGCCGAGTACGTCGCGAGAATGCCCGACTTCCAGAAAAAAATTTACGTCGCGCCCGGCAAAGACGCTGCGGCGATTGAACGGCTCCCGCAAATGGAATTGCTTCGCGAGCGCGGCTTGGAAGTCATTTACTTAACCGACCCCGTCGACGAATTTACAACGAATGTTTTGCACGACTACGACGAAAAAGAATTCCAATCGATAACCCGCGAAGATTTTGAGCTGGACGACGCCGAATCCCAAAAAGTTAAAGCGGAAGTCGAAGAGATTGCCAAGACACACGGCGATTTACTCAAGGACGTCAAAGAGGCAATCGGCGACAACGTTAAGGAAGTTCGGCTTTCTTCAAGTCTCAAGTCAAGCGCGGTGTGTTTGGTCACGGGCGAGGGCGGTCCGTCGTTGTCAATGGAAAAAACTTTCGAGGCGATGAATAATCCGCTGTTCAAAGCTACGCAAATTTTGGAACTCAATCCGAATCATGCGGTATTCAAGAAGTTGGAAAATCTCCACGCGCTCGGCAAAGATGCTCCCGAATTCAAAGACCTTTGCACGACGCTTTATTCACTCGCGCTGTTGATTGAAGGTGTCTTGCCGCAAAATCCCGCCGACCTTGCCAACAAAGTCGCTGACCTGCTCACGAAATAAATTTACAAAAACGGTATAAAAAAATCCTCGCGATTGGAAACGTCGTCGGGGATTTTTTTGTATACAGAATTATTCGGCGGCAGAGCGTAAATTATTTGCAATGCCGCTTGCCGTGTGATAAACTTTTGCAGTAAGTATAACAAAATAAATTGAGATTTAGTAGGTGAAGACTTTGAAAGGGAAATTGATACTGGCGGACGGCACAACATTTCGCGGGCAACTGTTCGGCGGCTCGAACGCCACAACCGAAGGCGAAGTCGTCTTTAACACGGGCATGACCGGCTATCAAGAAATTTTAACCGACCCGTCCTATTGTCGGCAAATCGTCACGTTGACTTATCCGCTAATCGGAAATTACGGCACGGCAAAACAATTCAATCAGAGCCGCAAAAGTTTTGTCGGCGGATTAATCGTCGGGGAGCTGTGTGAAAAACCTTCAAGCTCGTCCATGCAAAAAACTATTTCGGAATTTCTCACGGCGGAAAAAATCCCCTGCCTTTACGATGTTGACACTCGCGCCTTGACAAGAAAAATTCGTTCGGCGGGCACCATGAAAGGCGTTATCGTCAGCGAATACACTTCGCAGAGCACTGTTAATGAGATGATGGCGTTGCCGATTAGAAAAAATGTTGTGGAGATGGTGACGACGCCCGTCAGCTACACTCTCGACGCGCGAACGGAAGATTCGCCTTACGTCGTGGCAATGGATTTCGGCGTTAAGAAAAATATTCTCGATGCATTGCGCAAATTGGGTTGCAAAGTTACTGTCGTGCCCGCAAAAACTCCTGCAGAGGCAATTCTCGCGCTTAATCCCGACGGAATATTTTTATCGAACGGTCCCGGCGACCCCAAAGATGTTCCCGACGTGATTCGCGAAGTCAAAAAACTTATCGGGCAACGTCCGCTTTTCGGAATTTGCCTCGGTCATCAAATTTTGGCTTTGGCAATGGGCGCGAATACTTATAAATTAAAATTCGGGCATCGCGGTTGCAATCAGCCCGTTAAAAATTTGGAGACGGGCAAAGTTGCAATCACCGCGCAAAATCACGGCTACGCAATCGACCCGAAATCTTTGCAAGGTATGCCGATTAAAATTACTCACGTTTCACTCAACGACGGCACAATTGAGGGTTTCCGTCATACGTCGTTGCCGATTAGTTCCGTGCAATATCATCCCGAAGCCGCGCCCGGTCCCAATGACAGCGTTCACCTCTTCGACGAATTTATTTACAATATGAAGAGGTTTAAATCATGAAAAGATTTTTTGCGATAGTCGCGATTTTCTTTATGGTTAATATTGCGTACGCTCAAGCCGCAGATAATTACAAAATGACGGGTGTGGTTGTCTTGAGTCGTCACAACATTCGCGCGCCTCTTACGTACAACATGTCTGTTCTCTCGAAAATCACGCCGCATAAATGGTTTAAATGGACTTCCGCTCCGAGTGAACTTTCTCTGCGCGGCGGCGAAATGGAAACGGTTATGGGGCAATACTTCCGTCGGTGGCTTGCGAGTGAAAATCTCATCACCGAAAATTATTTTCCTGCGGAAGGCGAAGTTCGTTTCTATGCCAATTCCATGCAACGCACCGTAGCGACCGCGCAATTTTTCTCAAGCGGCATGTTCCCCGTCGCCAATGTTCGCATTGAACGCAAATATCCCGGACTGGATAAACGAGACCCCGTTTTCCATACGGTGCTGACTCTTGTCAATGACGAATACATTGCGCTTGCAAACGAGCAGATACAGAAAATGTTTGCCGATAAAGTTCCGACGGAAAGTTATCGCTTGCTCGAAAAAGTTTTGGATTTCAAAGATTCCAAAATGGCTAAGGAAGAAAAACTGACGCATTTTCGCGACGACCCCGTCGAGGTGAATTTTGATCTCGATAAGGGAATTCTTAGCATTGGCGGAACTTTGAACATTGCAAATATGGCGGCAGATACTTTGGCTCTTCAATATTACGAGGAAGAAAATCCTGTTAAAGCTATGTTCGGACATAAGGTGAGTTTCAGCGATTGGCAAAAAATTTCAAGAATCAAAGATTTTTACAGCGATGTTGCTTTTACCGCGCCGCTTGTTGCCGTAAATATCGCGCATCCTCTTTTGCAAGTCATGAACGACGAAATTTCCCTCGACAGAAAATTTACATTCATCTGCGGTCACGATTCAAATATCGCGAGCGTTTTGGCGGCTCTCGGTGTTGAGGATTATACTTTGCCGCAAACCATAGAAGGCAAAATTCCTATCGGCGTGAAATTCGTCATAGAAAAATGGCGCGGCGCGGACGGTGTTGACTACGCCAAAACGGAATTGATTTATGCGAGCACGGAGCAATTACGAAATAAAACTACGCTGACTTTGGATAATCCGCCGATGGTTTATCCGATTAAGTTCAAAGGACTCACTCAAAATGCCGACGGTTTTTATCGTCTTGAAGATTTGCAGCAACGTTTTCAGAAGGCAATCGACGCTTATTACAATTTGCCGCAAACAGAAAATAAAGCCGCGTGATTTTAATTAGGAATTAGGAATTAAAACCTATAACCTAAAACCTACAACCTAAAACCTATAACCTAAGGAGAAGATTTATGCCTAAGAAAAAAAATCTGAATAAAATAATCGTCATCGGTTCCGGACCGATAATCATAGGACAGGCGGCGGAATTCGATTATGCCGGCTCGCAAGCATGTCGCTCGCTCAAAGAGGAAGGCTTGGAAGTCGTGCTCGTCAATTCAAATCCTGCGACGATAATGACCGACGCCAACATTGCCGACCGCGTTTACATTGAGCCGCTGACCGTTGACTTTTTGACGGCGATA
The DNA here is from genome assembly GCA_017446845.1 of Selenomonadaceae bacterium. GTDB lineage: Bacteria > Bacillota > Negativicutes > Selenomonadales > Selenomonadaceae > Quinella. Next base: position 45,704 of record JAFSOQ010000023.1, read on the forward strand.
ATCGAGAAGGAACGCCCCGACGGACTGCTTGCGACACTCGGCGGACAAGCCGGCTTGAATTTGGCAGTTCAACTTGCGGAAAGCGGCGCACTTGAAAAATACAACGTCGAGCTTTTGGGCACGTCGATTGAGGCGATTAAAAAAGCTGAAGACCGCGAACTTTTCAAGGAGACTATGGAACGAATCGGCGAACCGATACCCGAATCCGTAATCGTCGAAGACATTCACGGCGCGATTGACTTTGCAAACAAAATCGGCTATCCGCTGATTGTTCGACCTGCTTACACGCTCGGCGGCACGGGCGGCGGCATTGCCAATAACGAGGAAGAACTTTTCGAAATTACTCTGCGCGGGCTGAAATATTCAATGATTGGTCAAGTTCTGATTGAACGGTCAATCGCGGGCTGGAAGGAAATTGAATATGAAGTCATGCGCGACGGCAACGACACTTGCATAACGATTTGCAGCATGGAAAATTTCGACCCCGTCGGCGTGCACACAGGAGATTCAATCGTCGTCGCGCCCACTCAAACTTTGACCGACCAAGAATATCAGATTCTGCGTTCGGCGAGTTTGAAAATTATTCGTGCGCTGGAAATTGAAGGCGGTTGTAATATTCAATTTGCGCTCGACCCGAAGAGCCAAAATTATTACGTTATCGAAGTCAATCCGCGCGTCAGTCGTTCGTCAGCTTTGGCGTCGAAGGCGACAGGTTATCCCATTGCAAAAGTCAGCGTCAAAATTGCTATCGGCTACACGCTCGACGAGATTGTCAACGCCGTCACGAAGAAAACCAAGGCTTGCTTTGAGCCGAGTGTTGACTATATCGTTGTGAAGTTCCCGCGCTGGCCGTTCGATAAATTTGTTTACGCCGATACGACTTTGGGCACGCAGATGAAGGCTACCGGCGAAGTTATGAGCCTTGACCGAAGTTTTGAGGGCGCAATTTTAAAAGCCGTCCGCAGTTTGGAAATCGGCGTCAATCGTTTGCACATGGATAAAATGGACGCTTGGAGCGACGACAAAATTAAAAAACGTCTCAGCCGCATTGACGACGAAAGACTTTTCCTTATTGCCGAGGCATTGCGCAGAAATATCGCCACGCCCGAAGAAATTGCCGACATAACCAAGATTGACCGCTGGTTTATCGACAAGATTAAAAATATCACGGATATGGAAGTTCGCTTGCAGAAAGGTGAACTCAATGCAAAAACTCTGCGCGAGGCAAAACTTTTGGGCTTGGCGGATAAATCAATTTCCGAACTCACCGGCACGCACATTAACGAAGTCCGCGACATGCGCAAGCAATTTAAAATTCTGCCCGTTTATAAAATGGTCGACACCTGCGCGGCGGAATTCGAGGCAATGACCCCTTACTACTATTCAACGTACCGCGGCGAGGTTGATGAAGTCGAAGTCAGCAGCAAGCGCAAAATCGTCGTTTTAGGTTCCGGACCGATTAGAATCGGGCAGGGCGTCGAATTCGATTATTGCTCCGTTCATTCGGTTTGGGCACTTCGCGAGGCGGGCATTGAGGCAATTATCATCAACAACAATCCCGAGACCGTTTCGACAGACTTTGACATTTCCGACAAACTTTATTTCGAGCCGCTCACGACCGAAGACGTTTTGAACATTATCGACAAGGAAAGACCCGACGGCGTTATAGTTCAATTCGGCGGGCAGACTGCGATTAACTTGGCGGCGAGTTTGGCGGACGCGGGCGTTAAAATTTTCGGCACGAGCGTCGACAACATTGACCGCGCAGAAGATCGCGAACGCTTTGACGAGATGTTGACTCAATTAAATATTCCGCGCCCCAGAGGAATCAGCGTCACGAATCTTGACGATGCGATAATCGGTGCGGCAAATATCGGTTATCCCGTCATGGTTCGTCCGAGTTATGTTTTGGGCGGTCGCGCTATGGAAATCGTCTACAACGAGGAAGAACTCCGTGACTACATGAGCCGCGCAGTTAAAGTTACTCCCGACCACCCCGTTTTGGTCGATAGGTATATGCAGGGCACCGAGGTTGAAGTTGATGCAATTTGCGACGGCGTCGACGTGGTTATCCCCGGAATTATGGAGCACGTCGAGCGGGCGGGTGTTCACAGCGGAGATTCAATCGCCGTTTATCCGCCGCAAACTTTGCCGTCAAAAGTCATTTACACAATCACCGACTACACAAAGCGTCTGGCAATCGCGCTCAACGTCAAAGGCTTGCTGAATATTCAATACGTTGTCGCGGACGGAAAAGTTTTCGTTATCGAAGTCAATCCGCGTTCAAGTCGCACGGTTCCTTTCCTCAGCAAAGTCACGAATATTAAAATGGTCAACGTGGCGACGCGCGTGGCTCTCGGCGAAACTCTCAAGGGCATGGGTTATTATTCGGGATTGGTCGAGCCGAAACCTTATGTTGCCGTCAAAGCTCCGGTGTTCTCGTTCGCAAAAATGCAAGACGTTGATATTTCCCTCGGACCCGAAATGAAATCGACGGGCGAAGTTATGGGCATTGATTATCACTACGCGCGCGCACTTTACAAGGCGATAACCGGCGCGGGGATTATCATTCCTAAAAACGGCTGCATTCTGTTCACGGTCGCCGACAAGGACAAAGAAGAGATGAAACAACTTGCCCGCGCATTTTCCGAACTCGGCTTTAAAATTGTTGCGACGGAAGGCACTGCCAAAGCTTTGCAGTCAATCGGCATAGACGCGGAAATTGTCGGCAAAGTACATCAGCGCAGCACCGATATTATTCAAATGATTAAGCTCGGAAAAATTCACATGGTCGTTAATACTCAAGCACCCGGCAAACACGTCGCCAAAGACGGATTCAGAATTCGTCGCGCGACGGTCGAATTGGGCGTTCCGTGCTTTACAAGTCTCGATACGGCTTGGGAAGTCATGCGCGTTTTAACTTTCATGCGCGACAGAAGATTGGTCTACTCGCTGGCGATTCAAGATTACGTCGGCGGCGGTGACGCGTTGGCATGAGTGACGTGGAATATCAATCGGGCGACCTTATTTTTGAATGGGACTCGGAAAAAGCTCGAATAAACAAACGCAAACACAAAGTCAGCTTTGAAACGGCAATAAATGTATTCTTTGACGAAAACAGAGTTGAAAAGTTAGATGAAGAACATTCTGACGACGAAGAACGCTGGCAAGTTATAGGTAAAGTTAATGGTATTTTATTTGTCATTTACACAGATCGCGAGGACAGGACACGAATTATTTCTGCGAGAAAAGCTGATAAAGATGAAAGACCAACTATAAAAAGTCAAGAAAGAATTTCGTAGGGAGAATTTTGGGAGAGAATAGCATGAACAGTGTAACAAAGTTTACGAGCAACGGCACCGATACAATTTAAATGATGTTTACCTTCCGCTCGTTTCTTTTGGTAAAAGCTTTGAAAACAGGATCTATATTTGAAGCGACAAGGGCAGCGCGAAAGAGAGCAGTGCGCAAATATGGGGAGCCACGTTTAGTCATTTTGCCGGTTGACTGAGAAGTACCCGATTGGTCAATTTTAGAATCGAGACCGGCAAAAGCTACGAGTTTGGCAGGAGTGGCAAAACGTGTAATGTCACCAAT
>JAFSOQ010000134.1 GCA_017446845.1 Selenomonadaceae bacterium
CTGTTATGCTAAGATGTTTGTAACTCATTGTCTCTCCTGCTTTCTTGTATGAGTTATAAACATCTTAGCAGGAAACTATGAGTTTTTCTATCTGTTGCACTTACATTGTACATTCAAGCGGCCAAAGAAAAAGTAGCAAAAAGAAAAGCCGCCTCGCAGGGGCGTAAAAGGGTCTAAACCTGATCTGAGCCGCCCTGAAGACGCGCATTTGGTGTCGCCGCAGTTTTACATCACGTAAAAACGCGGCGGAGGCCGTCATCCGTGACGGCCTCTTTTTTTGCAATTTACTTATTGAAGTGCACCGAAGACTCCATCCTTGTGAAGTCGTTCGATTTTTACTTTGACGACTTCGCCGAGCTGAATATTTTTATCGGGAACGTAGACGCGCACATAATTTTTTGTCAAGCCGTCAACAATTCCGTCCGTCGAAGTTTCCGCGATTATCTCGACCGTTTTGCCGATTAATCGTTCGGAAAAAATTTTTACCTTTGCTCGTGAAATTTCCAACGCCGAACTTGCGCGGGCTTTTTTTATTTGCGACGGAATTTGATTCGGCAAAGTCGCCGCCAAAGTTCCTGCCCGCGCCGAATACGGGAACACGTGAATTTTGCTGAACGGTTGCGCTTGAATAAATTTTAACGTCTCTGAAAAATTTTCTTCGGTCTCGCCCGGAAAGCCGACGATTAAATCCGTGCCGATTGATATTTCCGGAATTTCTTCGACCAGCCGCGCAGTCAGTTCCGAAAAATTTTTCGTCGTGTACGGACGGTGCATGGCTTTTAAAATTTCGTCGCTGCCCGCTTGCAACGGCAAATGTACATGATTGCAAATGCGCGAATCATTTTTTATCAAGTCAATCAGCTCGTCGGTCATCTCCGCCGATTCAATCGAACCTAAGCGCAAACGCAGAGGATTTGCCGCGTCCAGAACAGTTTTAATCGCGTCGACCAAAGAAATTTTTTCACGGAAGTCTCGCCCGTATGCTCCGATATGAATTCCTGTCAAGACAATTTCTTTAAAGCCCGCCGCCTTGAGCGCAAGACTTTCGGCGCGAATACTTTTGATACTGCGACTGCGAACACGCCCGCGAACGTAAGGAATTATGCAGTAGGAACAAAAATTATTGCAACCGTCCTCAATCTTTAGAAAAGCTCGCGTGCGCTGCGGACTGTGCGGCAATTCTTCAAAGTCTTTAATCTCCTCGACCGAACCGACTTGGAAAATTTTTTCGCCGCGATTTTTTAAAGCCGTCTCGACAAGTTCAACAACACGCGTTCTGTCCTTTGTGCCGATTATCACGTCGACGCCGTTAATTTTTAAAATTTCTTCCGGCTCGCTCTGCGCGTAGCAACCGACCACTGCCAACACGCAATTTTTATTTGCCGCACGACGAATCATCTGCCGCGACTTTTGCGAAGAAACTGCCGTAACCGTGCAAGTATTCACGACGACGACTTGAGCCTCCGAAATGTCCGACGCAACTTCATAACCTGCCGCCTCGAAAAGTTTTTGCATTGCCTCGGTTTCGTATTGATTGACTTTGCAGCCGAGCGTTAAAAAGAAAACTTTACATGAATTCATAATTAATCATCGCCAAAACAGAAATGGCAGCCGTATCCGTTTTTAAAATCCTATTGCCCAAAGTCACGCTGACACCGCCCGCCGCTTTTATCTCGCGGACTTCGCGTTCACTGAAACCGCCTTCCGGTCCGATTAGCACGATAATTTTTTCGCCGCCCGAATTTTTATAATCGCTCAAAACTTCGCGGACGGTCGTATCCTGTTCACTTTCCCAACAAAATAAAAACAGCGTATCTTCGTTAAGCGGAGAAATTTCTTTAAGCCAATCGGCAAGTTCACGAATATTTTCGATTTCGGGATTGGTATCGCGGGCGCATTGTTCGGCGGATTCTTTTGCAATTCGTTGCCAGCGTTCAAGTTTTGATTGGGTGCGAGTGCCGCCGGGTCTTGCGATTGTTCTTTCGGAAATAAGCGGCTCGATTTTTTCCACGCCCAATTCCGTCGCTTTTTCGATTATGTTGTCGAAACGATTTTGCTTGGGCAGACAGTCCGCCAAAATAATTTTTCTCTTAACGACGACTTGCTGAAGTTCGCTTACACGCCGCGCCTTAATCGTTTCTCTATCGAAGTCAATCAGCTCAAGCACCGCGCAATTTCCTGCTCCGTCGACCGCCGTAATTTTATCGCCGCGTCTGGCTCTCAACGACCGTGCCAAATGATTTGCATCATCGCCGCCGATTGTGACGAACGCGCCGCTGACATCCTTTAAAAAAATTCTCTTCATACTTTCACCTCTGCAAAAATTTTATCACAACTTTTTAAAGTCAAACGTAATAATTTTGTCGCACTCCATAGGTCTGCCGGTTTGGTCAAGCGCGGGTTTGAATGTCCACTGAACAGCCGCCTTACGAGCAATTTCGTCGACGAAATATCTTCCCGAACTTTGAAGAATTTCCGACGATTTAACTTTGCCGTCCTTGCCGATTCTCACCGCGAACGCCACGTAACCTTTGAAACCGAGTCCGCTGCCTTTTTCGGGATAAACGGCGTTGACGGTAATCGGCGGACGCGTTACGAGTTGCCTGCCGTCATTTTTAGTTGCGTCTTCTTTTTCGGGTTGAGTTTCGACTTTTGGTTTAGGTTCTTCCCTGTTGACGACTTGCGGCGGCGGTTTAGGTTTTGGCGGTTCGACAGGTTTAATTTCGGGCGGCGGCGGTTCAATCGGTTTTATAATCGGTTCGGGGATTTTCAGCTCGGGCAAAACTAAATCTTGCGCGTTGAAGGTCGGCACCGATTCTTGAACGGTCTCCGACGGAATTGCCTCCGCGTCGATTACAACTGCCTCGTCGACCAATAAATTTTCGTCAATCAATTCAAGTTCGGCGACGTCTTCGATTTTCGGTTCGGGCGTTAAATTCGGCAAGACGTATGAAAATCCCAACGCCAGCAGAACATGAAACGCTATCGCCGCTAAAATTGTCGGCAACCAATGAGCTGAATAATTTTCCATTCCTAACCCCTAATCACTAATCACTAACCACCAATCACTTTTTAAGCTCCGTAGCGATTGAAACGCGTGACGCTCCCGATTTTTTCAGCAGGTCGAGTACGGCGACGACACTTTCATACCGCGCAGATTTATCGCCGCGCAGAACGAAAATTGCGTTTTTATCTTCCGCAAGAGCCTTGTGAATTTTTTCGGCGAGCTGTTGATTTGGAACGCTGTCTTGGTCGAAGAGAACATCACCGCTTGCCAAGACGGTTATCGGCACGACATTTGGTCGCGTCTCCTTATCGGCTCCCGTCGCTTGCGGAAGACTTACGGGCAGAGTATTTGTCTGCACCATGTAAATCGTGCTAATCATGAAGAAAACCAGCAGGAAAAGCATAATGTCAATCATCGGGATAATCATGACGAGCGGTTGAGTTTTCTCACGGAAATCACGGCGTCTCATGTTGACCTCCAAGGTAAGCTAAAACTATGTTGACAGTCTTATCAAGTTCGGTTAAATTTTCGTCGAGCTTTTGAGCAAAATAAGTATGGACAATCAGCGCGAAGATTGAAACGCAAAGCCCGGTTGCCGTCGCGATTAAAGCTTCGCCGATACCGCCGGTTATCGCGAGCGGTTGTCCCGCTTGTATGCTGAAAATGTTAAACGATTCAATCATACCGCTAATTGTTCCCAAAAGTCCCAAAAGTGGCGCGAGGGTAACTATCATCGAAAGGTAATTCAATCGGGCGCGAAGTCTCATTGCCTCTTCATCGTAAGCAATGTTCAAAGCAAGTTCGACGTTTTCATCTGCGACTGCCGCTTTAACGCCCGCCGCCGCGATTAATCCGACGCAAGAATTTTCCCGATTGCAAAAACTTAAAAGCTCGCCCGCCTGTTGATTTTTAAGACGTTCCTTGAGCGCGGACAAAAAATTTTCGCTGTCGTGCGCGGCGTAGTTATAAAATCTGAAACGTTCAATGCCAATGGCGGCGACGGCAATCGAGCTGATTAAAAGCAGATACATGACGAATCCGCCTTTGGCAAAAAGTTCAACGGCTTCCAAAATAAAATCTCTCCCAATTCCAATTTGAACGTGATTATATAACAAGTTCGCGACTTGCGAAACATTTTCGGGGGCAATATGAAAAATTTTTTCGCGACGATTATTTTTCTGAGTGCAATTATAATTTCGAGCTGCAATTCGAGTTACGAGCGCAGTGAAATTTTTATGGGCACGGTTATAACGCTCAAGGCGGAAGGAAAAAATTCTCAAGCCGCCGTCGAAGAAAGTTTCAATCGGATAGCCGAGCTGGAGAAAAATATTTTGTCCGACGTTGAAAAAATTGAGGACGCGGCGGAAATTGATTACGTGAAAATTTCTCCCGACGGCTATAAAATTCTTGAGACTGCGCAGAAATATTCCGAGCTGACCGACGGAGCTTTTGACGTGACGATAGGCGCGGCGGTCGAGCTTTGGAATATCGGCACCGACAAAGCGCGAATACCTTCCGACGGCGAACTTGCCGCCGTGAAAAATTTTGTCGGATATAATCATCTGCACCTGCGCGGCGGAAAAGTTTATTTGGACAAACGCGGCGTGAAAATTAATTTGGGCGGCTTGGCAAAAGGTTACGGCGTCGACCTTGCGAGAAAAATTTTCGCCGAACACGGAATCAAGGACGGTCTGATTGATTTCGGCACGAGTACGATTTTTGCGGTCGGCAAGAAAAAAATCGGCATAAAAAATCCTCGCGGCGATGAAATTTCCGAAGTCGTCGAACTTGAAAATTCCGCGCTGAGTACTTCGGGCGATTATGAAAAATTTTTTATCGTCGACGGTCGCCGCTATCATCACATAATCAATCCGAAAACCTGCAAGCCCGCCGAGAGTGAAAATTTTTCCGTGAGCGTCATTGTCGGCGGCGGCGTTGAAAATTGCGCGACGCTTGCGGATATTTTGAGTACGACGGCTTTTATAGTCGGCAGGGAACGCACGGAAAATATTTTGACCGAAAACAAAATTCCCGCCGCGATTATCTGTCATTGACAAAAATCTTTACGCCGCTATTATAGGAGTTAGGATTTAGGATTTAGGATTTGGGATTTAGGTTTTAATTCCTAATTCCTCATTCCTAATTCCTAATTGCCAAACGGGAGGCGAATTATTTTGCTTGAAATAAAAAATTTACACGTTCGGGCGGGCGATAAAGAAATTTTGCGCGGACTAAACCTGAAAGTCGGCAAAGGCGAAGTTCACGTGATTTTGGGACCGAACGGCTCCGGCAAGTCAACTTTGATGAATGTTATTCTTGGTCACCCGAAATACGAAATCACGGGCGGCGAAATATTTTTCGTGGGCGAAGACTTAACCGCGCTGAAAACTTTCGAGCGGGCGCGTCGCGGAATTTTTTTATCATTCCAAAATCCCGAAGAAATTCCCGGCATCACGGTCGAAAATATGTTGCGCACGGCTAAGCAGGCTGTCACGGGCGAGAAAATTAAAATCCTGAAATTTCATAAAGAACTGCTTGCACTCATGAAAGAATTGCAAATCGCGCCCGAATACGCAAGCCGTTATATGAACGTCGGATTCAGCGGCGGCGAGAAAAAACGCAATGAAATTCTTCAACTCCTCACGCTTAATCCGAAACTCGCGCTGCTCGATGAAACCGACAGCGGACTTGACGTTGACGCGGTTGACATAGTTTCGGCGGGCGTCGCCAAATTCCACAACGAAAATAATTCCTGCATAATCATCACGCACAACGCGCAGATTTTAAAGCACTTGCCCGTTAATCGCGCGCACATTTTTTTAAACGGGCAGATTGTCAAGGACGGCGGCGCGGAACTCGTCAACGAAGTTTCGGAACACGGATACGCGCCCTTCGAGGTTGGATTATGAAAAATTATATTCAAGATATTGAGCGGGCACTTTACGACGTGCGCGACGAAGATAAATCGATTTACAAGAGCGACGCGGGCTTGACGGAAGAAATTATCCGCGACATTTCTGAGCGGAAAAAAGACCCGCCGTGGATGTTGGAGTTTCGTTTGAAGTCGTTGGAAGTTTATAAAAAAATTGAGCTGCCGAAGTGGGGACCCGACATCAGTGAACTCAACATGGACGAGATTGTCACTTACGTTAAGCCGAACGCCAAGCAAGTCGATGATTGGTCGCAGGTGCCCGACGATATTAAAAGAACTTTCGACAGGCTCGGAATCCCTGACGCCGAAAAAAAATCGCTCGCGGGAGTCGGAGCGCAATACGATTCGGAGGTCGTCTATCACAGCATACAAAAGCAGCTGACAGATTTGGGCGTCGTCTACACCGACATGGAAACCGCGCTGGTCGAACACGAAGACATTGTCCGCGAATATTTTATGACGCTCGTACCGCCGAAGGATCACAAGTTCGCGGCGTTGCATGGAGCAGTTTGGTCGGGCGGAAGTTTCGTCTACGTTCCTGCAGGCGTCGATGTAAAAATTCCGTTGCAATCTTATTTCAGACTGAACGCGGCGGGCGCGGGACAATTCGAGCACACATTGATAATCGTCGAGCCAAATGCCAAGTTGCACTTTATCGAAGGCTGTTCGGCTCCAAAATACAACGTCACGAATTTACATGCGGGCTGCGTCGAATTGTTTATCAAGGAAGGCGCGAGGCTCCGTTATTCGACGATAGAAAATTGGTCGCGCAACATGATGAATTTAAATACCAAACGTGCGCTCGTCGAGAAAAATGCGTTGGTCGAGTGGGTCAGCGGTTCATTCGGCTCGCATGTGTCGATGCTTTATCCTTGCAGTGTTTTGCACGGCGAAGGTGCTCGCGCTGAATTTACGGGCGTGACATTCGCGGGCAAAGGACAAAATCTTGACACGGGCGCGATTGTGATTCATGCGGCTCCGAAAACTTCAGCGAACATAAACACGCGAACAATTTCAAAGTCGGGCGGCTCGGCAACTTATCGTTCGGCAGTCAAAGTCACGAAGAATGCTCCGTTTGCAAAGTGCTCTGTCAACTGTGAATCGCTCATGCTCGACGACGAATCGCGCTCGGATACTTTGCCCGTCATGGACATTGAAGGCGACGAAGCTGACATCGGGCACGAGGCAAAAATCGGGCGCATTTCCGAAGAAGCAGTATTTTATTTAATGGCACGCGGAATTTCGGAGGAAGAGGCGCGCGCAATGATTGTTCGCGGCTTTGTCGAACCGATTGCCAAAGAATTGCCGCTGGAATACGCCGTCGAAATGAATAACCTGATAAACTTGGAGTTGGAAGGACAACTATAAAAAAATTAACGACTCGTCATAAAAAGCGGGTCATTTTTTATTGCGCAGAAAAATTTCTTCTGATAAAATGATTGTTAATTGCATAGGAAAAATTTTCAAGGAGGAGTTTTTATGGCAATGACGATTAACAACAATCTTGAAGCGACTCGCATACTCAATCTGTTCAATCAAAACAATTCGGAGGCGCAAAAAGAATTGCAACGGGTGACGACGGGCATGAAAATCAACACCGCCGCAGACGACGCCTCGGCTTATGCCATATCGGAAAAAATGCGCGTGGCAATTCGTGCCCTCAGTCAAGCTTATCAAAATGTTCAGAACGGTGCAGCCCTCTTGAAAATCGGCGACGGCGGAATCAATAATATCGTCGAAGAACTTCGCTCGCTCAAAGAACTGGCGATAAACGCCGCCAACGATTCCAACACCGACGAAGACCGCCGCGTTATCCAAAAAGAATTTGTTCAGAGGATGGATACAATAAACGACATTGCTACTACGACAAATTACAACGGAAAAACTCTCCTCGACGGCACGCACTCCCAAAAACTTTTCGGTGCCAAAATCACAGCAAGCGGACAAATCTCAAGCACTGCGGAAACTTCGGAAACAGTCGACGCGACAATAATTTCTTCGGGCGACCATACAATCACCGAAGACGGCGTTTACTCATTGGCGAACGGCTACAGCGGCACAATCACAATCAACGCGCAAAACGTCAAACTCACGCAAGAAAATTTCGCCAACCAACTCGATAATGTTTCTATCGTCGCTTCCGGCGGCAGCAATCTTTGGATTGAAGATTTAAACATTGCCAACAGTTCAAATCAAAACGTTATCCAATTCCAAGGCTCCGGAAATTATCTGACGGTCAAAGGCATGAATGTTGTAAACCAAAACGCAAGTGCAACAAGTTATCATGCGGCAATTAACGTCGGCGGCGGCTTGACCATTGCAGGGGACGGTCGTTTAAATGTAAGTACTTCAACGGAAGGTGCGGCTATCGGCAGTAATGCCTACGGCACTGCGGGCGATATAACAATCGGCGGCTCCGTCACCGTTACGGCAACGTCTTCAGAAGGTGCAGCTATCGGCAGCGGATTTATTAATTCGACTATCGGAAATATTTCAATCGGCAACAGCGCAACAGTCAATGCCTCGTCAGAACGCAGTACAGCTATCGGCGGCGGATACAGCAATACGCACGTGGGAAACATAACAATCGGAACCGGTGCAGTTCTCAACGTAGCGAGTACTCAAAGCACAGCTATAGGTTGTGACGTTCTTTCAATACGAGACAGAAATTCGAGTACGGGAACCATAACATACAACGGAGATGTTGCAAACAGAAATTGGACTTGGAGTTGCGCACCTTCTTTCGGTCCCATAAGCGGTAACCTTAATATCTTAACGACAGAGTTTGACATAAGCGGCGTTGTCGCACAAACCGAACCCGGCACAACTGCTTCAAGTACAACAACCACTCAAACAAGCGAACCCAAAACTTATTCGCCGGAATTGAGAATTCAAAGCGGCGACAGTGCAAATCAATCAATGAATATTTTTATCGAAGACATGCATACAAAATCTCTCGGCACGGGAAAACTTTTCAACGGCAGCAATCTAATCAAAGAAGGCGACCTTGCCCGCTACAACGCACTTGACAACGACAGCACAAAACAAACGGAGTGGCTCGTAACTCTCAAGTCGGCGGAAAATAAAACTCTCGACGATATTTCTGTTACAACGAGGGAAAATGCAAACATTGCCATTCGCGTAATCGACGGCGCGATTGAATACGCTCTCAATCAAGCCACGACTGTCGGCGCGCTTTTAAGCCGCTTGGAATACACCGCTGACAACGTGACGACCTCCAACGAAAATGTTCAAGCTTCCGAATCTGTAATCCGCGACGCAGACATGGCGCGGGCAATGACCAACTACACGAAAAATAATTTGCTGGTGCAGACGGCTCAAGCGATGCTCGCGCAAGCAAATCAAAATCCAAACGCAGTGCTCGGATTAATCAGCTGAAAAAATTAACGGCTCGTTCTCTTGAGCGAGTCTTTTTTATTGCGATTTATTTAACTTGCGTATTTTGCATTCCGCCGTTAAAATATGAATTAATCGTTTGCAGAGTGTGAAATATTTTTGTATCGGCTTGAAGGGAAGACGTATATGGAAACGCAGGCACCGAAGAAAAATTTTCTTGTAAAGGCGGCAATAGCCCTGCCGATAATTCTCGCCATAATTTTTGCGGGAATTTATTTTAATCTGTCCGGCATCTTCCGCGAACCGCCCAAGGTTGAAATTCAGCCGCAAAATAATTTCAAGAAAACTTTGCACGTCGTCACCGATATTGATTACGCGCCCTATTCCTACGTCGACGAACAAGGAAAATATCAAGGCTACGATGTGGAAATGATAAACGAGATTGCCAATCGCCTGCAAATGAATTTGGACTTGTCGCTGATGGATTGGAACGACGCCAATAAAATTTTCCTAAGCGGCGGCGCAGATATTATCATGAACATGGAAAGCGATTTGATTATAAATAATCCGAACATAATCGCGACGCTCCCGACGACCGAAAAGCAATATGTCGTTTACGGTCGGAAAAATATTTCTTCCGTCGCCGAACTTTACGGCAGACGAGTTGCCTCGCTCCACAGAATGCCGGGGCTTGGTCTCGACGACGAAATTTCCTATGTGCACTCTTATCAGAAAATTTTCAACGGACTTAAAAACGGCGAATACGAATTTGCGATTTGCCCGATTCAAGTCGGCGGCAGTTTCGTGGAAAAACTTGACCTTGACGACGTTTTTCCGAGTTACGCCGTTCAGCACGTCTACGGCACGCTTGCCATACACCCCGAAGATACAATGTTGCGCGTCAAAGTCAATGCCGTCTTGATTCAAATGCAACAGGAAGGTCGGCTCGACGCGCTCAACAGAAAATGGATTGTCAATCGCTACGAAAATATAACGCTCGAAGAAATGGTTACAAGTCGTCCTTGGCTGATTGCGCTGATTTTATGTTCGGTGCTGTTCGTGATTCTGTTAATCGGCTATACCTTCCTGCAAGTTCGATACACGCGCTCGCAAGAGGCTTACACGCAGCAACTGCAAGAACATTACGAGACGATAAAATTGCAGAGCGAACAATTAAAAAGTCAGCAAACCGAACTTATCGCGCAAAAGGAACGCGCCGAGGAAGCCAATAAAGCAAAATCAACTTTCCTGTCGAACATGAGCCACGACATTCGCACGCCCATGAATGCAATCGTCGGTTATCTCAATCTCGCCAAGGATTTGCACAAAATTTGCGAGACTTGTCCGTTGTATCAAAATGAACCCTGCAAAGATAATATTCCCGACAGAATGTTTGAGTTCCTGAATAAAATCGACGCGTCCAGTCAGCATTTGCTCGCGCTGATTAATGACGTGTTGGAGATGAGCCGAATTGAAAGCGGCAAGATGGAACTTGAACTTGACGGCATGAACATTGTGACCGCGCTTGATGAAGTTCATGATATGTTCGCCACGCAGATGAAGGGCAAAAATATTTCCTTCGACGTGAACACCTCCGCCGTCACGGATAAATTTGTTATCTGCGATAAAAATCGTTTGAATCGCGTCCTGCTGAATCTTTTGAGCAATGCTTACAAGTTCACGCCCGAAGGCGGAAAAATTTCCGTCAAACTCAATCAGCTCGGCGACAGACACGACGATAAAGCGGATTACGAATTGCGCGTTAAAGACAGCGGAATCGGCATGACGCCCGAATTTGCCGCGAAAGTTTTTGAGGCGTTTGAGCGCGAGAGAACTTCGACGGTCAGCAAAATTCAAGGCACGGGCTTGGGCATGGCGATTACAAAAAGTATCGTCGACCTCATGAACGGCGACATTAAAGTTATCACTGCGCCGGGCGAGGGTACCGAATTTGTCATCAATCTGAGTTTCAAGCTTGCCGACGAAATGCGCGAGGAAATTGCCGCCGAAAATAAGCACGCCGCGCAGGTTGTCGACTTCACGGATAAAAAACTTTTGCTCGTCGACGACATTGAAGTCAATCGCGAAATTGCCAAAATGCTCCTTGAGAGCGAAGGCTTTATCGTCGACACGGCGACCGACGGCAAAGACGCTGTAGAGAAAATTGCGGCGAGTAAGCCCGGCGATTATGACGCGGTGTTAATGGATATTCAAATGCCGATAATGAACGGCTACGAGGCGGCAAAAAAAATACGCAAGCTGGAAAATTCCGAACTTGCAAAGGTTCCGATAATTGCAATGACTGCCAATGCCTTCAGCGAGGACGTAAAGAATGCGCTCGATGCCGGCATGAACGGTCACATTGCCAAACCTATTGACGTTCCAAAGATGATGGAGACGCTCGCGAAAATTCTTCCCGCTTGAAATTTAAGCAAGAGTCGCGTTAAATTTCTCAATCAGTTTTATCGGGCGATAGGATTCTTTGGCTTGCCGCAAGCCGTCAACGCCCATGTCTTCTTCGCGATTGATGTAAATCATGTCAGACCATTCATGCTCGACGAAATTTTGATTAATCGCCGCGTAACTCCCGCGGATAGTCGGGTCAGCCTTTTCGACGTGGATAACCGCCGTGTCGGAATTGAGCCGCTCGCCAAACGTGAACGCTGCAACTTTGTTATCGATCAGAATCGCGCCGCCCTTTAGATTGAAGTCGTCGAAGTGGTCAAAAATCTCGTGAATCGCCGCTTGCTCGTATTCTATGAATGCGTTGTCGGGATTAGCACGCTTATGAATCTCCGCCCAAACGTTTAGCTCCTCGCGGCACTTCGGGATAATTTCTTCGGTAATCGGCAGATATTTTGCGTCGGGATATTCCTTTTTGAACGCGTTGAGATGATTTTTCTTCCTGTGAAATTTTCTGCCCGACAAATTTATTAAATCCTGCGCAAGGTAGACGTAATCGAAATTATCTCGTTCGGGCGTGATGTTAAATTTTGCATGCGGGTAGCGTTCCAACTCCTCGGCAAAAATTTTTTCCACGACGACGAACATAAATTTTTTATCGCCGAAATTTTCTTCAGCGACGCGCAAAATTTTCGTAATGGCGTCCTGCATTTCATCTTGCGCACCAATCGGCTGCCACGCCGCGAAAGTTTCTTCATTGCCGGAAAAAATATAAAGTACGTCATCTTCTATTGCCCGGCGATAATTGCGCATCTTGCGCCACATAAAAAAATTGGTGAAAGTATACCCTGAATGTTCGCAATAGCGCGCGCCAAAAAATTTATCGAACATCGGCTTATCTGTGCAAGACAGTTTCTGCAAATTAATTTTGACCACTTCCCTCGATTGAACAACCCACCGCCTAAAGAGGCGGGAGATTCATGAGAAGATTGACTTTCGCCCTTATTCTCAAAGGCTAGTCCAAGTAGCCCACACACGGTCGCCCGAAGGTCTCCGCTTGCTTTTAATTTTCTTGTACCGTCCTTTCCTAAGTATC
>JAFSOQ010000135.1 GCA_017446845.1 Selenomonadaceae bacterium
CGGCTTAAAGACTTCTTCCAGCGGGAATTCTTCAAGTTGCTTTGATTTTTCAAGCGGCTTTAAGTCGACCGAAATATTTTTATCAGGCTCAACGTCAGCTGAAATTTTTTCTTCGACAGATTCAACGTCCGCAGAAATTTTCTCTTCGACAGGCTCAACCTCCGCAGAAATTTTCTCTTCGACAGGCTCAACGTCCGCAGAAATTTTCTCTTCGACAGGCTCAACCTCCGCAGAAATTTTCTCTTCGACAGGCTCAACCTCCGCAGAAATTTTTTCCTCGACAGGCTCAACCTCCGCAGAAATTTTCTCCTCGACTGGTTCAACTTCCGCAGAAATTTTTTCCTCGACAGGTTCAACGTCCGCAGAAATTTTCTCCTCGACAGGCTCAACGTCCGCAGAAATTTTCTCCTCGACTGGTTCAACTTCCGCAGAAATTTTCTCTTCGACAGGCTCAACCTCCGCAGAAATTTTCTCCTCGACTGGTTCAACTTCCGCAGAAATTTTCTCTTCGACAGCTTCAACGTCAGCTGAAATTTTTTCTTCGACAGGTTCAACGTCAGCAGAAATTTTCTCTTCGACTGGCTCAACTTCCGCAGAAATTTTCTCTTCGACAGCTTCAACGTCAGCTGAAATTTTTTCTTCGACAGATTCAACGTCGGCAGAAATTTTTTCCTCAACAGGCTCAACGTCGGCAGAAATTTTTTCTTCGACAGGTTCAACGTCAGCAGAAATTTTCTCTTCGACTGGTTCAGATTCATTGTATTTTTGTGGAGTGAAAACTTCTTCCCATTCCACGTTAGCGAGTGATGCCGGCTGATTTTTCCTTTCAGCCTCGTAAGCCGCTTTAACTTCCTCGTCAAATTTTCTTTCCTGCTCACGCTGTTGTTTTATCAAAAATTGATTCGCCAATGTCAACAAGCACGACGCCGCTAAAATCATCAATCCCAGCAACAAAAGATATTCGCGACCTATCGCGGGCGTGAAAAATACCGTTGCAAAGTTGACCATGACCGACAGCACCGCCACTGCAAAAAGCGTCGGGTAAAAAATTCTCAACCCCAGCCGATTTGCCAGCGCGTGAATCAGCAAAATGCTGACTATCATGACGGACGGCACTATCAAAAAAAATGCCAAACATCATCCCTCCACAAAACCTTACTTTGCCGCCTTTGACTTCGACGCAGTGATTAAAATTCCTTTCAAAAATTTTCGTCGTCTGGTATAATCCTCATAAAAAACTTGGAGGACTTGAGTGCATCAATTTTTATTTTATATCGGTGACTTTCCGATTCGTTCATACGGCGTGATTTTATCGCTGTCGATTTTTTTGGCGACGGGCGTCGGATACTTCATGGCGAAAGTTGACGGGCGCGGCTATGAAAAATTTATCGTCGACATCGGTTTAATCGGCGGATTTTTCGGATTGCTCGGCGCAAGATTGTGGGACGTGTTCTTTTTCGATTGGAGCTATTATCAAAATCATCTCGACGAAATTTTAAACGTCTGGCAGGGCGGAATGGCTGTTCAGGGCGGAATTATTTTCGGTGTGACGGCCGGCGCAATTTATGCCAAGTCGAAAAATCTTGATGTGATTCATCTTGCCGACTTGATGGCACCCGCGATTGTTTTAGGTCAAGCGTTGGGACGTTGCGCCAATCTTTTGAACGGCGACGCCTTCGGTGCTCCGACCGGCAGTAATTTCGGAATAATTTACCCCGACACGACGCTTGCCTATCGCACTTACGGCAATCAACCGCTTTTCCCCGCAGAGGTCTGGGAGTGTCAGCTTGACATTGTAATTTTTGCATTGCTGTTGATTTTCCGTTGCACCAACTACGTCAAAGGTCAATGCTTCACGCTTTATGTTATGCTTTATGCCGCGGCGAGATTTGCACTGGAATTTTTGCGGGGCGATTATACCAATCAAGTTATCGGCGTGCTCAAGTCCGCGCAAGTCACGAGCATTGTCGCGTTCACGATTGCCGCCGGAATTTTTATCTGGTTAGGGAGTAGGGAGAAGGGAACAGGGAACAGTTAAAATCTATTTCCTAATCCCTGTTCCCAGTTCCCTAATCCCTAAGAAAGGAGATTTTTCTATGGCTGAACAGGAAGACGTTATGAAATTAATCGCGAGCTATCACAATCCGCCGAACAAATTGCGCTCATTGCAGGAGATTAACGCCCGCTACAAACTTTCGCTGGAGAATTACAAAAAAATTTGCTTCACTTCCGGTGACGTGCGCGACCAGAAAATTGCCGTTCACGCCGAAATAAAAATGCTCGGTTGGGTCTTGGGCAAGCCCGATAAAGACATCATCAAAGACATTGCCGAACACTCAAACCGTCCGATTTTCCCGCCGCAATTATGAACGAGTTAAAAGAACTTCAAAAAATTTTGGACGATGAGCGGGCGGAGTTCAGAAGATTTTCTCGGAAGTTTTATTTCATAGCGGCCGCAGTTTTCATGACGCTGGCATTTGCAGTCGTGCTCTATCCGAAATCAGACACGCCGCCCAGTTGGCACGAAGAAATTTTCCCGTCAAACGCGCTAAGCTACATCAAAGACGGTAAACTTGTCGCACTGCCCGACGGCAATTATCCTCTTGCCATGCCGCCCAATGATACTTTCGTCAACGGAGTTGCGCCCATGCTCCTGGTTGAAGTCGACGGCGTTTATTATCCGCTAAACATTGCTGACGATTCGATTATCCCGCGCCGAGGAAAAACTCTGCCGCTGAAAATTTTGTTCGGCTTCACCTCTGCTCACGCCGAAAACACGCTTCATTACCAAGAAAAAACCGGCAACGATCCCGTCGCCGATTATCGGAAAAAAGCGTTCTATTATTTGCATGTGGAAAATGGTTTTGGTCGCGTTCAGCGTGATTTCAAGATTCAAAATTAATTTGCCGGTCGCGGATTGACTGCACGCGGCGGAGTTGCCGGTTTAGGTTTTTCGGCAGGTTTAGGTTTATCGGCGGGCTTAGGATTGGGCATTTCTTTCGGAGGATTGTTATTTTGCGGTTCGTCAGGGTCGGGCATAACCGTATCGCGGAACTTCGACCAAAAATCTATGTATTGCTTGTCGTCCGTATAAAGCGGACAAATTTTTTCTGTGATGGAGAATTTTTCATTGTACATATTTGCGGCTTCGGCGGTAGAGAGGTCAACGAGAAATATTGCGCTGACAGTCGCCGTCGCCAATATTAAATTTTTCGCTAACCTTCTCATTTGAACTCAGTCCTTGTAGAAATTATCTTTGCGGAAATCGCAACGGCTCGAAAATTCTTTTAACGCCGCGACTATCATGGGAAAATTTTTGTAGAGCATTGAAATTTTTGCCCGTGAACAAAATCATTATTGCGAGTACTGCTAAAATTTTGGCGACATTTTTCATTTAAGCCTTTCTTCCAAAATCATAAACGGAAAGTTATGCCCGTCGGAATGTTACTCACCGAATCACTCCTCAAGCCAGCTCATCTATCAGGAAGATTGCCAATAAGCCGCCGACAAGTTCTTGAGGGACATCAAGAATAATTCCGAGTAATGCTAATATCAGCGGCATATATATCCCTCCCTTGAAAGCCTTATGTTGCAGTAATTCTACAAATTTTTTTTGCCTTTGTCATTAAGGAAGGATTAAAAATTATTTAAAAGCCGTGCGTGTTATTGCAGGATTTGTAAAAATTTTTTAGGCGAAGTTGACACGCGCGTCGTCAGCAAAATCGCCAATCAACTCGTCGACGCGAATGGCAATAAAATTTTCCGCTACAACCGCCGCACGAAAAATATTGAACTCCAAGAATTGAACAAGCCTACAGAGTTAGAGAATCACACCGGCGGCAATCCCTCTGCAGGTTCTAAAAGTTCAACTACGCACCATATCGCCGGTTCACATAGCTCAGAAGAACCTTCCGGCAAAAATATACTACAAGGCGAAGGCGAAATCAAATATTCAATCGGCAACGACAATTCCGCCGAATCGTTCAAGCAGAAAATTACGGAAAATCTGCGGCACATATCATTATACCTACGAACTTACGTTCGCCGACTTTATCAGATTCAATTCTGCTGACCGTAGCTATCATTAAACTTTAGTTAAAAATCGGCTAAACCGCCACTTTGAGGCAGTTGCCTATCTTTTTTTTTGCCGCGGATTGTGATAAACTGTCGAAAAAATTTTCCGGCGGAAGTCGAAAAAATCAACAGGGAGTATTTTAAATGGAGATGATTACCAAAAAGGAGCTTGAATTGAGGCGTCGCCTCTTTGCTGTTGCTATTTTCTTCGGCGTTGGCGCGACGACCGCTCAAGCCGCCGCTTCTCAAACTGAATATATTTTCTCGGATAATTTACCCGTCATCGAAATGAATTTTTATGACGCCGGCGAATTCAGCTCCGATTACAGCTTCAACGAGCCGATGATATTTGCCGCAAGGTCAAGCGCGACTTATTGGCAAAATCTTCTCGGATTGCAGACGAATTCCACGCCGTGGCAAATTGCTTTGACGACAAGTGAGCAACCGCTTATCGACGGGAAAACTTTTTCTTTCAAGCAATCGACGCTGATTCAGGACAATTACCTTGCGCAAATGTTGCAGGGTAAAAAAATTCTCGCGGCGTTTGATTTGCAAAATTTGGCGGACGAAAAAATTTCTTCGGCGCAAGTGCAAACCTTCCTGCAAACAAAATCACCCGCTGACGATTCGGCATTGACCGTCGTGACAATCGGCGACAACATCGGCGCAATTCGCAGCGGCACTTATCACGGCTGGAACGTCGACGAAAATACAATCCTGCCGACAAATGAACAGGCTGCAGATTTAATCGGTGCTCTTCGATTGGAAATGGCTCACGGCTTAGGCGCGGAAGTTTTGCTCGACACGCCAAGAAATTTTTCCAACGACCTCAGCGACAACGCTTGGATTTTGCACCTCGTCGACACGAACGGCAATTTAGCTTCGGCGGGCAAACAAATCGTGACAGGCTCAAATTTTGGCGGCTCCAGTGCAAGTAATTATTTTGTTGCGGACAGAGTTTATTTCGTCGGCAAAAATGTTTCGCGTGTGCTGGGCGGCGCGACTTTTAACGGCGTGAGCGGTATTCCGATTAACCCTTGGAAAGGCTCCGAGTTCGACGGCGTTCAAACTCTCATCCCCGGCTTGATGAGTGCCCTGCCTTACAAAAATTATTCGACTTTCACGGAACTTGAACTTGCCGCAATCCAAGATATCGGCTACAGTATCGACAGGAAAAATTTTTACGGCAAGTCGATTTACTCAAGCGGCGACACCGTCAAGAATAGCAGAAATTTCATGAGCGACGAACCTTTAGCGGTCGGCTTGCATGTTTGGGGCAACAGAAATGACGTTACTCAAAGCGGCGATATTTCATTGACGGGCAACGGGGCAGTCGGAGTTCGCGTTGACGGCACCGATAACCGAATTACGATTCCTTTCGGCACGATGATTAATTCGGAAGGACTGCGCGGCAAGGGCGTTTTGATTTCTTACGGACGCGAACATAATCTTAAAATGGACGGAGAAATTTCAGCTTCGGGCAATGGCGTAGAATTCAATTTCGGTTCAAACATGCTCGGCGCGGCGGGAGAATATCGCGGCTCTTACTTGCGTTATCTGCGCAATGTCGACACGGAAGGCACCATTACCGGCGCAGTTAATCTTCCCCTAACAATGACCAACGGCGTCTTCAACTATTCGCCGAATGAATTGGACGGCGCGCTTGTAAATAATTTCGACTTGTCGGGAACGATTCGCGGCGGTGCCAATGCAATTTACATCGGCAAAAATGCGTTCGTGAAAAATATCAACGTCAATGACGGCGCAAGAATTATGGGAAATATCACTTCGGATTGGAAACATTTCACGTCGGCGGACGGCTTTTACTCCACCAGAAACATTTCCCCGATTAAAATTCAATACGGCGACAAATTGATTGACACGACGGAATATGCTCCCGACCTCGTGACGAATCTGAACATCAACGGGAATTTTGATTACGGCGGCAATATTTCGGGCGCGGACAATATTAAATTGAACGTCAACCGCGGCACGATGAATATTTGGGGCGCGGCGGATGTTGTGAACGTTGAAGTTATGCGCGGGGCAAGACTTTTCGGCACGTCGTTTACGCTTAATGATATGACTTCAAGAATGGCTGAAGGCTTCGAGGACAGGTCGACGGGAAAATTTATCAATCACGGGACGATTGGCGCGGCTTCAGCTGATACGAATTTGGTTATCAACGGCGACTTAATCAGCGACGGCTTTTTGCAAAAGGTAAGCGGCGGTTCGGCAGGTTCGATTATCGTTAACGGCGACGCGAATATTGAAGGCTCAACCGTCACGACTGACAGCATGCTCCCAAATGAAACCGCTACGGTTTTGGTTGCAAAGTCAATCAGCGGCAATATCCAAAATCCTTCCGATAAACCTTTCCCGATTTCGGCAATGCTCTCTGCTACGGGCGCGATTGTCGGAAATACTTTGACTGTCACGACGCATGACACGAGCAATTTGGGCGGTTTTAACTCTCAAGAACGGGAAACTTTCGGCGCGATGAATAACATGTA
>JAFSOQ010000136.1 GCA_017446845.1 Selenomonadaceae bacterium
GCTTACGATTCCGCAGTTGCTCAAGCTTAACAAAGTCAAAACGCGCTCGACTACACGACTTTAACTGCAAATGCCGACGGAGTTATCTCGGTTATCAACGCGGAAGTCGGACAAGTCGTCGCGGCAGGTCAAACCGTTTTGACGCTCGTGCAGACCAATGAACTTGAAGTCGTCGTCAACATTCCCGAAAATAAAATTTCCGATGTGCAAATCGGGCAGAATGTCACCGTAGAATTTTGGGCGACCAATGATTCTGTAAGCGGCACCGTTCGCGAAATTTCTCCGATGGCTGATTCGGCGTCGCGAACGTTCACGGTTAAAATTTCTTTGCCCGAAGTCAGAAATATTCAGCTCGGCATGACGGCTAATGTTTTAATGACGTCCGCGACTCCGACGACCGCAATTATTTTGCCGCTGAGTGCAATTTATCAGACGGGCAATGCCGCTCAAGTTTGGCTCGTCGAAAATAATAAAGTCTCGACAAAAAAAATTGAAGTCACTGCCTTTGACGGTAATAACGTTCAAGTGCGCGGTTTGAAATCGGGCGATACGGTCGTTGTTGCGGGCGTCCAAAAATTGCGCGACGGACAAGAAGTCAGGACGGGTGATTGATATGCGGAACTTAACGGAAGTTTCATTAAACAATCGCGCGCTCGTTTGGTATTTTATAATCGTCGCATTTGTCGGCGGAATTTTTTCTTACTTTGCATTGGGACGCATGGAAGACCCGAAATTTGTTATCCGCGAAATGATTATTGCCGCGTATTGGCCGGGCGCAACGGCTTACGAAATGCAGGAGCAAGTTACCGACAAGCTCGAAAAGAAGTTGCAGGACATTCCGAACTTGGATAATCTGCGCAGCAAAACTTATCCCGGCTCGACCATAATTTATATCGAACTCAACGAAAATTTAAAGACATCAGAAATCCGTCCGACGTGGCGTGACGTCAGAAATTTCTGCGCGGACATTAAAGGCGATTTGCCCGAAGGCGTCACGGGTCCGTTTTTCAACGACACTTACGATGAAGTTTTCGGCTCGATTTACGCTTTGACGGGCGACGGTTTTTCTTATGAGGAACTTCGCAAATACGCCGAAGATATTCGCCGTTTGCTTTTGGATGTCAGAGACGTTAAGAAAATCGAACTTATCGGCGTGCAAAGCGAAATTGTTTACGTCGAGATTGAGCAAACCAAACTTTCCGAACTCGGAATAAGTCCGCAAATTATTTCAGACACGCTCGCCGCGCAGAATGCAATGACGCCCGCCGGCATGATTGATACTTCAAGCGACAATGTTTATCTGCGCGTGACGGGAACTTTCGACAACGTGGAAGAAATTAAAAATCTGCCGATAAACGCGAACGGGAAAATTTTCAGACTCGCGGACATTGCCAAAGTCGAACGGCGATTTTCAGAGCCGCCCGCCCCGAAAATGTTTTTTAACGGCAAACCCGCGATTGGAATTGCGATTGCAATGGAAGACGGCGGAAATATTTTAAAGCTCGGAAAAAATCTCGACGACATGGTTGAAAAAATTCAAACGGAATTGCCGCTGGGCTTGGAAATTTCTCAAGTATCCGACCAACCGCAAGTCGTTGAAGAATCAATCGGCGAATTCGTTGAGACGCTGATTTTGGCAATCGTAATCGTTTTGTGCGTGAGCTTTGCAAGTTTGGGATTGCGGACGGGCATGGTTGTAGCGGGTTGCATACCGCTGGTTTTGACGGGAACTTTTTGTTTTATGTACGTGCTCGGAATTGACCTGCACAAAGTTTCACTCGGCTCGCTGATAATCGCGCTGGGCTTGCTCGTCGACGACGCAATAATCGCGGTGGAAATGATGAGCGTACAACTGGAGCGCGGGCTGTCGAAATTCGACGCGGCATGTCACGCGTTCAACGTCACGGCAAAACCGATGTTGACGGGCACGCTGATAACTTGTTCGGGCTTTATTCCGGTTGCGTTCGCTAAGGGAATTGCCAGCGAATTTTGCCGCGATATGTTTTGGGTCGTATCAATTGCGCTGATTTTGTCTTGGATAGTTTCAGTCATGGTCGCGCCGCTTTTCGGAACGTACATAATCAAAATCGAGAAAAAATCCGACGGCGAACTTTATGACAGCAAATTTTATAAAATGTTCCGTCGCGTATTGGAAATTTTTTTGGACAACAAAATTTTTGTGTTGAGCGGGACAATCGTGACATTGGCGGCTACAATTTTTGTATCGGATTTTGTTCAGCAGGAATTTTTCCCGCCGTCGATTCGTCCCGAAGTTTTGATACAGTTCCGATTGCCTGAAGGATCGTCAATGGCGGCGACGCAAGCCGAGGCTGCCCGCTTTGCAAAATATCTCGATACCGAACGCGACAACTTGGAAAATTATGCTTACTACGTCGGAACTGACACGCCGCTTTTTGTATTAACCGTTGCCTCGGAAGACGATGCCGACAATCAAGCTAAATTTGTCGTCACGGCTAAGAAGGACTATCGCGACGAATTAATTAAAAAAATTCGCAACGAACTCAACGAAAATTTCCCGCTCGTCCGAACGAATATCCAACTGATTCAAACGGGACCGCCCGCCGATTATCCGATTATGATTCGCGTTTCGGGCACCGATGTCGATAAAGTTCACGAACTTGCCGCGCAGGTCGCCGATATAGTTTCGCAAGATCCGAATGCCGTCGACATTAATCTTGACTGGAACGAGAAATCAAAAGTCGTGCGCATTGACCTCGACCAAGATAAATTGCGTTCGTTGGGTTTGACAAGTCAAGCGGTCAAGTCCATGCTCTATACCGAAATCACCGGCGCGAAGGTTGCCGAATTTTACACGGGTGACAGGACGATTGATATTGATTTGAGATTGGCGGCGGCTGACAGAAATAATCTTGCCGCGCTGAAAAATTTGCCGATATATTTGGGCGAGGCGGGCTATGTTCCGCTTGAGCAGATTGCAAAAATTTCCTACGACGCGGAATACGGATTGATTGTTCGCCGCGACTTGAGACCGACAATCACGGTGCAGGCGAATATTTTATCGGGCACGGCAAACGACGCGGCAATCAAAGCATTGGCGGCGACGGAAGATTTGCAAAAAAATTTACCGCTCGGCTACTCAATCGAAGCGGGCGGCGATTTGGAAGAAAGCGACGAATCTACGGAGCACCTCGCAGCAATGTTACCGCTCGTCGTGTTCATAATCATGACGCTGTTAATGTTCCAGCTCAACGACGTTAAGGCAATGATTTTAACTTTGCTGACCGCACCGCTCGGATTAATCGGAGTAATTTTCGCGATGATAATTTTATCCAAGCCGCTGGGATTCGTGGCGCAGTTGGGAGTTATCGCGTTGTCGGGCATGATAATTCGCAACTCGGTAATTTTAATCGACCAAATTCAAAGTCACTTGAAGGCGGGCGAAAATCTTCACGACGCGATAATTGATTCGGCAATTTTGAGATTCCGTCCGATAATGTTGACGGCGGCGGCGGCGATACTCGGCATGTTGCCGTTAATGTTGAGCGTCTTTTGGGGACCTATGGCGGTAGCAATCGCGGGCGGCTTGCTCGTGGCGACGGTTTTAACGCTGTTGGTTTTGCCCGTCATGTACGCGAGTGTTTACGGCAATCGGGAATAACTTGACGCAAAAAAATTTCCAATATAATCTGTAGCAAAATCGGATTTTGAACGTATAAGAGACAGAAAGAAAAATTTAACCAAAACATTTAAAAGGAGATTGATAAAAA
Organism: Selenomonadaceae bacterium; assembly: GCA_017446845.1. Taxonomy (GTDB): domain Bacteria; phylum Bacillota; class Negativicutes; order Selenomonadales; family Selenomonadaceae; genus Quinella. Next base: position 3,750 of record JAFSOQ010000136.1, read on the forward strand.
TAGCAACACGTGAGGAAAACATCAAGAAAATCAATGAGGGACTCAACGAGCAGCTGGAAAAATTGAGCGACGAGGAACTCGAACAGGTCGCAGGCGGTAATATTTTTGATGATATTGCAGATTGGGTAAGATCTCTTCCTCAAAAGAAACGGTTTGAGTAATAAATGCAAAAAGCAATCGAAAAAAAAGCCCTTCGGCGTATTGTCGGAGGTTTTTTTTTTGGTAGTGTCAAGCAGATTGTGTAAGTAGAGAAAGTTAGCGGTCGAATTTGTCGAAGAGAGAAGCGAGGCGGTCGTTCAAGAGCAGTTGATTGCGAACGAGCGACCAATTGGCGATGGGGCGAGATGCCCATTTTTTTTGCAACTCTAATACTCTCAAATAAAGCAATTTGAAAACGGAATTGTCGTTAGGAAATGCGCCGCGTTTGGTTACCTTGCGAAAACTGGAATTAACCGCC